>JAUIML010000150.1 GCA_030432715.1 Acidimicrobiia bacterium
CACCAACGACGGTGTGTCCATCGCCCGCGAGATCGAGCTCGAGGACCACTTCGAGAACATGGGTGCCCAGCTGGTGAAGGAGGTGGCGACCAAGACCAACGACATCGCGGGTGACGGCACCACCACCGCCACGGTGCTGGCCCAGTCCCTCGTGAAGGAAGGCCTCCGCAACGTCGCCGCCGGCGCCAACCCCATGGGCCTCAAGAAGGGCATGGAGAAGGCCGTCGCCGCCGCCGTCGACAACCTGGCCACGCAGGCCGTGCAGGTCGACGACAGCAAGGACAAGATCGCCCAGGTCGCCTCGATCTCGGCTGCCGACACCGCCATCGGCGAGGTCATCGCCGAGGCCATCGACAAGGTCGGCAAGGACGGTGTGCTCACCGTCGAGGAGTCCAACACGTTCGGCATGGATCTCGACTTCGTCGAGGGCATGCAGTTCGACAAGGGCTATCTCTCGCCGTACTTCGTGAGCGACCCCGAGCGTCAGGAAGCAGTGCTCGACGAGCCCTACATCCTGTTCAACCAGGGCAAGATCTCCAACGTCCAGGATCTCCTCCCGGTTCTCGAGAAGGTCATGCAGTCCGGCAAGCCGCTGCTGATCATCGCCGAGGACATCGAGGGCGAGGCGCTGGCCACGCTGGTGGTCAACAAGATCCGCGGCACCTTCAACTCGGTCTCCGTCAAGGCGCCCGGGTTCGGTGAGCGTCGCAAGGCGATGCTGCAGGACATGGCCATCCTCACCGGTGGTCAGGTCATCGCCGAAGAGGTCGGGCTCAAGCTCGACACCGCCGATCTCAGCCTGCTCGGTCAGGCCCGCAAGGTCGTCGTCACCAAGGACGACACCACCATCGTCGAGGGTGCCGGCGACAGCTCCGAGGTCGAGGGTCGGGTCAACCAGATCAAGGCCGAGATCGACAACACCGACTCCGACTGGGATCGTGAGAAGCTCCAGGAGCGTCTCGCCAAGCTGGCCGGCGGCGTGGCCGTCGTCCAGGTCGGCGCGGCCACCGAGGTCGAGCTCAAGGAGAAGAAGCACCGCATCGAAGATGCCGTGTCGGCCACCCGTGCCGCGATCGAGGAAGGCATCGTCGCCGGTGGCGGCACCGCCCTGCTCCGCTCGCGTGCGGCCGTTGCCGAGATCATGGGCACCCTCGAGGGCGACGAGGCCACCGGCGCTCGGATCATCCACGCCGCGCTCGAGGCGCCGGCCAAGCTCATCGCGGCCAACGCCGGCCACGAGGGTGCGGTCATCGTCCAGCGGGTCGAGGCCGAGTCGGGCTCGACGGGCTTCAACGCCGCCACCGGCGAGATGGTCGACCTCATCGAGGCCGGTGTCATCGACCCGGTCAAGGTGACCCGTGCGGCGCTGCAGAACGCGGCGTCGATCGCCGGTCTGCTCCTCACCACCGAGGCGCTGATCGCCGACAAGCCCGAAGAGACCCCCGCCATGCCGATGGGCGGCGGCGACCCGATGGGTGGCATGGGCGGCATGGGCATGATGTGATGCCCTTCGCCCTTCGGTGAAGAAATCGTGAACGGCCCGGGCCTCGTGCCCGGGCCGTTCCGCGTCTCAGGTCACGCCGGTCTTCGCCGACGCCGTCGACATGAGCGCAGCGGCGCCGGCGCTGAGCGAGGCCACCATCAGCCAGGCCCAGCCGAACCCGCGGGTGTCGGCGAGCACGCCGAACACCGCGGGCCCGGTCATCGCGCCGACGAACATGCCCGCCTGCACCACGCCCGACGCCGCGCCGGTGGTGGCGGGGTTCTGTTCGACCGTGCCGAGGTGGACGATGCCCGGCCACGACCAGCCGAAGCCATAGGCGAGGAGGGCTCCGCACACCGCCAGCACCGTCTGACCGCTGCCGATCATGGGGTAGGCGAAGGCGCCGACCACGAGGAGCGCGGTCGCGAAGCGGAACCGGTCGTAGTCGCGATGGTCCATCAGCGCTCCCCACCCGACGCGGCTGGTGATGAGGGCGATGCTTCCCGCGACCTGCACCAGTCCGGCGGTGGTGCGATCGAACCCGGCTTCCTCGAGAGAGCGCACCAGGAAGGCGCCGATGTTGCTGACCGCGGCGGCGCCGAAGGCGGCACCGATCGCGACCCGCCACACGCGCGGCGAGGGTCGGTAGCGAACGCGTGTCTCCGGGGGCTTCACGGGTGCGGCCACCTGGGGCATGGCGATGATGGCGGCGCCCGCCAGCGCGGCGGCGCCGACATAGGCGGCCTGCCAGCCGAGCGACACGGCGATCGTGGGGAGGGCGAGACCGGCCAGGCCGGTCGAGGTGGGGATCGCCGCCTGCTTGATCCCCAGGGCGAAGCCACGGCGATGGGGCGGCACGCCGCCGGAGATGAAGGTGTTGTTCGACGGCTGGTTGACGGCGTTGCCGACCCCGGCGACGCACAGGGCCACCACGACCCACGCGTAGGACCCGGCGAACAGCATCCCCACGGTGCCCACTCCGGCCATCGTCGTCCCGAAGCGCAGGGCGGGGGTGGGTCCGAGTCGGTCGGAGAGGGCACCGCCCCACGACGACAGCAGCGCCGACACCGCGAAGTACGCCGCCACGGCGTAGCCCTGTTGCGCATCGCCGAAGCCGAACTCGGCCTGGATGTCGGGGGCGAGCGCGCCGAACAGGTGCACGGGGGCGATCGCGGCGACCATCGTCGCCAGCGACACTGCGGTCACGTGGCGAGGATCGGGCGCAGACATCGATGCAGTATGGGTGTCGGTACCCTCGACGCCATGCAGATTTCTGTCGCGTGGTGCGAGGGTCGACGCTGAGCGACCCCACTGCTCCGGTGGGCGAGTGGCCCGAGGCGAGCGAGCCCCTCGCGCCCGTTCCTCCGGGCCGGGGCGGCCCGCAGCGCATTCCCCGCCCCGCGGGCGCCGCGTTGGGGGGTCCGCCTCCCTGGGCCCGCGTGCCCGCGCACGAGCGTACGCTCGACCTCGGCGGCATCGTCGACGCCCTGCAACGTCGGCGTCCACCCCAGGTGGTGGGGGAGGTGCCGCCCGACGCGCGAGACAGCGCAGTGTTGTGTCTCCTCTACGAGTCGGAGGGTGAACCTCATGTGGTGTTGACCCGTCGTTCTCCGCGTATGCGGCTCCACGCCCACGAGATCGCGTTTCCCGGTGGGCGCAAGGACGACACCGACCCCGACCTCTGGGCGACCGCCGTGCGCGAGGCCGAGGAGGAGGTCGCGCTCGATGCCTCGGGGATCGAACGGATCGGCGCCCTCGACAGCTTCGTGACGGTCGGGTCGCGCACCCTGGTCACGCCGTATGTGGCCGTGGCCGATCGACCACCGCTGCTCACGCCGTCCCCCGACGAGGTCGAGTCCATTCGCCACGTCTCGCTGCGCGAACTCCTGCTCGACGAGGTCTGGCGCGAGGAGATCTGGCCGCTCCGTCACTTCGGCGCGCCGCGGGCGATCACGTTCTTCGAGCTGGAGGGCGACACCGTCTGGGGCGCGACCGGGGCGATGTTGCGCCAGCTGTTGGCGATCGCCACCGGCACCGACGACCGCATCCGGGGCGGGCCGGGCTGAATCGACGCGACGTCGTACACTCCTGGTGTGCCCGAGATCCGCTTCACCGCCGACACCCACCCCGAACTCGTCCGTCAGGTCACGGTGTGGCTCGAGTCCACCGGTGCCGACCGCACGGCGGCCGATGTGGTCGAGGGCAGCGCCGAACTCACCAAGGATGCGCTGCGGCTGATCGCCGCCTCGGCTCCGGCGCCCCTCGCCGACAGCGATCTGGTGAAGGGCCTCACCGAACTCGGCCACCGGGCCACCGATGCCAGTCGTGATCTCACGCTCGCCAGCCTCGACGGCCTCGCCCAGGTGACCGACGGGACCCTCGTGCGACGGGTGTCGGAGGGCGGCGCCAAGGCGGCGTACGAGATGAACACGAAGGTGGCGAAACAGCTCCTGAAGTCGATTCTCGGCGGCTAGGCTCCTCTCTTTCCACCCGGGCCCCAACCGGTTTGTGCGGTCCGATGAAGGGGTCGAGCGCGTGGCCGAGATCGGAATCGGACAGATCAGCATCGGGCGGGGCAAACACGCCCGACAGGGCGTCACGCTCGACGATGTGTCGATCGTGCCGGCCCGCCGTATCCGCGAGCGGGCCGACGTCGACCTCTCCTGGAAGATCGATGCCTACCGCTTCGGGCTGCCGTTCGTGGCCGGTGGCATCGAGCGTCCGGTCGCCGCCGCCGACGCGATCGCGATCGGTGAGCTGGGCGGTCTGGCCATGGTCGACCTCGAAGCGGTGTGGGCCGAGGCGCCCGAACCGGCTGCGCTCGCCGCCCACATCGCGAAGATCAAGGCGGCCGACGTCCGCGTCGCCGCCGCGGTCAGCGGCGACCGGGCGGAAGAGCTGGCCCCGCACGCCATCTCCGCCGAGGCCGACATCCTCGTGATCCACGACCCGGTGATCTCGGCCGAGGCCGTCTCGGCCGACGGGTCCGGACTCAACCTGAAGCCCTTCATCCGGGCCCTCGACATCCCGGTGATCGTCGGTGGTTGCGCGAGCTACGCCGCGGCCCTGCACCTGATGCGGACCGGTGCCGCCGGCGTGATCGTGGGCGTCGACCGCCCCGAACTGGGGATCGGAGTGCCGCTGGCCACCGCCATCGGCGACGCCCGCTCGGCCCGTGTGCGCCACCTCGACGAGACGGGCGTCTACTGCCACATCCTCGCCCGGGGTGACATCACCGCCGCGGCCGACGTGGCCAAGGCTGTCGCCTGCGGTGCCGACGCGGTGATCGTCGACTCGTCGGTGCTCGTGGGCGCCGATCCACAGGGCGACGACCTGGTCGAACACCTCCGCGACGCCATCGCGCTGTGCGGCTACACCGACCTGAAGGCCTTCCAGAAGGCCGAGGTGGTCGTGCGATGAATGCCTCCGCGCCCGGCAGCGAAGAGAAGGTGCTCGTCGTCGACTTCGGTGCGCAGTACGCCCAGCTCATCGCCCGCCGAGTGCGTGAGGCCCACGTCTACAGCGAGATCGTCGCGCCGACGATCACCGCGGCCGAGATCGCCGACAAGCAGCCGACGGGCATCATCTTCAGCGGAGGGCCCGACTCGGTCCATGCCGAGGGCGCCATCGCCATCGATCCCGAGGTCTACGGTCTGGGCGTCCCGATCCTGGGCATCTGCTACGGCGCCCAGCTCATCGCCCAGCAGAACGGGGGCCTCGTCGATCGCACCGATCGCGGTGAGTACGGGCGGACCACCCTCACCGTCGACGGCGACGGTGGCGTGCTCCTCCGAGGCACTCCGGCCGAGCAGTCGGTCTGGATGAGCCACTTCGACGCGATCGTCAAGCCGCCCACGGGTGTCACCGCGACGGCGTCGACCCCTGACGCGCCGGTTGCCGCCTTCGAGGACCGCGACCAGAAGCTCTACGGCGTGCAGTTCCACCCGGAGGTGATGCACACCACCCACGGGCAACACGTCATCGAGCAGTTCCTCCGCGAGGGATGCGCCACCACCGGCACGTGGACGATGGACTCCATCATCGACACCGCGGTCGAGCAGATCCGCGAGCAGGTCGGCGACCGGCGGGCCCTCTGTGGTTTGAGCGGTGGTGTCGACTCGGCCGTGGCCGCCGCGGTCGTGCATCGTGCGATCGGCGATCAACTCACCTGCGTCTTCGTCGACACCGGCCTGATGCGGCTCAACGAGGGCGAGCAGGTCGTCGAGACGTTCGAACGCAACTTCGGCGTCGACCTCATCCACGTCGAGGCGGGCGACCGGTTCTTCGCCGCGTTGGCGGGCATCACCGAGCCGGAGGCGAAGCGCAAGGCGATCGGTGAGCTGTTCATCCGGGTGTTCGAGGACGCCCAGGCCAAGGTCGAGGGTGCCGACTTCCTGGTGCAGGGCACGCTGTACCCCGATGTCATCGAGTCGGGCAGCGAGCACGCGTCGACGATCAAGAGCCACCACAACGTGGGCGGGCTCCCCGACGACATCGATTTCGCGCTCGTGGAGCCGCTGCGAAGTCTCTTCAAGGACGAGGTGCGTCAGGTGGGTCGCGAGCTCGGCTTGCCCGACGAGATCGTCGAGCGGCAGCCGTTCCCCGGCCCCGGCCTCGGCGTGCGCATCATCGGTGAGGTCACGCCCGACAAGGTCGCCACCCTCCAGCACGCCGACTTCATCGTGCGCGAGGAGCTCCGCAACGCCGGTCTCGAGCGCGAGATCTGGCAGTCGTTCGCCGTGCTGCCCGACATCCGCAGCGTCGGGGTGATGGGCGACGAACGCACCTACGGCTATCCCATCATCATCCGCGCCGTCACGAGCGAGGACGCGATGACCGCCGACTGGGCCCGTATCCCCTACGACGTGCTCGAGCTCATGAGCAGTCGCGTCATCAACGAGGTGCCCGGGGTGAACCGCGTGGCCTACGACATCACGTCGAAGCCGCCCGGCACCATCGAGTGGGAGTAGACCCGTGACGATCGACGCCGCCGAGACCTACCAACGGGCCGCGGCGCTGTTCGGCGAGACGATCTCGACGCTCGGCGACGACGAGTGGGAGGCCGCCACCGGTGACGACTGGACCGTGGTCACCACGGTCGCCTGGGTCGTCGTCGGCGATTCCCACATCGCGTCGGCGGTCGCCGGCGAACCACTGGTGTCGGTCGGTGAGTTCGACGCCGCCGTACTCGGCACGGCGCCGGTCGCCGCGTGGCGGGGAACCGCCGTCGCCGCCCTGGCGGCCCTGCGGGAGCCCGGCGCCCTCGATCGTGCGGTGGCCCACCCCGAGGGTGCGCTGGCCGTCGCCGACCTGGTCGGCCAGCGGGTGTCGGAGAACCTGGTGCGGGCGTGGGACATCGGTCGTGCGGTCGGTCGGCCGGTGGCGATCCCCGACGACTTGGCCGACTGGACTCTCGACTTCTGGGCCGGTCACGCCGACGCCGTGATCGCCGGCGGCGTGCTCCCGGAGGCACCGCTCGAGCCGCCCGCCGATGCCGACGCGGCCACCCGGCTGTTGGCGCTCACGGGCCGCCAAGTCTGAGGGCGCCGATTCAGCGGCCGGCCAGTCGTTCCACGACGGGCGCCATCGTGTCGATCGCGTCGGCACTCCAGGTGACGTAGGAGATTCCCCAGCGGTCTCGCCAGCGTTCGATGTCGGCGCACATCTCGTCGACCGTGCCCACGAGGACGTGGGGCATCTCGGCCGCCTCGTCGGGGGTCAGGTCGAACCCGGGCGCCATCGACTCGATGAGCGCCCTGCGGTCGTCGGTGGGCAGAACCATGTGGATCCGGGTCTGTAGTTCGAGCTCGGCGAACCGTTCGCCGGCACCGTGACGGATCGCGTCGATCTTGGCGTCGGTCCGGGTCGGGGCGCCGGACGCGCCGGCGGCGGCGTCCATCGTGCCGGCGGCGAGCGAGAGGTTGATGCCGACGATGTCGGCCTCGCGTCCCGCCAACCCGAGCACGCGCGGGCCGCCACCGGCGATCATCAGCGGGGGACGGGGCTGCTGGACCGGCTTCGGTCGACCGTCGAGCCCGTCGATGCGGTAGTGGGCGCCGGTGTACGAGAACTCGTCGTCGGCGAAGCAGCGGTTCACGATCTCGATCGCCTCGGTGAGACGCTCGATCCGCAGGCCGGGCCGATCGAGGGCGATGCCGGTTTTCTCGTAGTCGGTGACCTTCCAGCCCGCCCCGATGCCCCATTCGAGTCGTCCGCCGGAGAACACGTCGAGGGTGGCCAACTCCTTGGCCAGGACGGCCGGATTGCGGAAGTCGTTGGCCAACACGAGCGTGGCGAGCCGGATCCGGTCGGTCGCTGCTGCGGCGGCCGTGAGGGCGACCAGCGGGGCGCATCCGTCGTCGAGATGGTCGCTGATGGCGACGCTGTCGTAGCCGAGCGCTTCGGCCCGCACGGCCAGGGCCACGACGTCGTGCGGATCGGTGAGGGCGCCGCCGGACACGCCGAAACGGAAGGGCTTGTGCATGTCGGGCAACCTAGTGCGACGGATGTCACGCCGATCCCACCGTTTCGGAACCGTTCACCCGCAGTTCACCGTCAGGGGGTCTCGATGCCAAAGACCCTCCGTAGCTTTCGGGGCTGGCAATCAGGGCCTGCAACTGGCAGGCCGACCTACCTGGAGGAAACCTTCCGTGACTATCTCGAAGCGAGCAGCGTGGCTGCTGGCGATTCTTCTCTCGTTCTCGTTGATCGCCGCCGCATGCGGCGACGACGACGACGCCGATGCCGGCGACAGCACGACAACCGCCGCCCCCGACGACGGTGGTGACAGCGGTGACAGCGGCGACAGCGGCGACAGCGGCGACGCCGGTGGCGACATCACCGGGTTCGTGAACATCTCCGGCTCGTCGACCGTCGAGCCGATCTCGGCTCGCGTGGCCGAGCTCTTCGAAGACGTCGAGCCCGGCGTCGAGGTCACGGTGAACGGTCCGGGTACCTCGGCCGGCTTCCGTGAGTTCTGCCCCGGCAACACCGACATCAACGACGCCTCGCGTCAGATCAAGGACTCCGAGATCGCCGAAGGCAACGACGGTGGTCCGTGCGTCGACAATGTCGAGCTGCGCGTGGCCTTCGACGGCATCGCGATCATGGTCAACCCGAGCAACCCGCTCGAGTGCGTCAGCTTCGCCGATCTCTACGCGCTCTCCGGCCCCGAATCCGAGGGCAACACGTGGGAAGACGCCGGCGCGTTCGCCACGGAGCTCGGTTCCACCACGACGGGCTTCCCGTCGGGTGAGGTCGAGGTCATTGCGCCCGGCACCGAGTCCGGCACCTATGGCTCCTACATCGAGATCGTGCTCGAGGGGCTGTCCGAGGAGCGGGCCGAGGCCGGCGACTACACCCCGCAGGTCGACGAGAACGGTGACGACATCCTCATCCGCACCGACTACGCCGGTCAGCCCGACGACAACGTCATCATCGACGGCATCGCCGGGACCGACACCGCCTTCGGCTGGGTCGGGTTCGCCTTCGCCGCTCAGGCCGGCGACGCCGTCAAGGTGCTCGAGGTCCTCAACGAGGAGACCGGCGAGTGCGTGGCACCGTCGCTCGAGACGATCGCCGACGGCTCCTACCCCGTGAGCCGCTCGCTCTACATCTACGTGAACACCGCCAAGGCGGCCGAGAGCGAGGCCCTCGTCTCCTACGTCGACTTCTACCTCAACGGCGCCTACCCCGACGCCGTGGTCAACGCCTTCGACGAGGGTGTGGGCTACGTGGCCCTGCCCGACGATCTGCTGGCCGAGACCCGGGCGGCGTGGGACGCGGCGAAGGGCTGAGCACCGAAGCCGGAACTGTGCTGCAATCCGGGGCCGGGTCGATGACGACCCGGCCCCGGTCGCACGCTCCGGCGTTCCCGGTCCACCATCCGACGACGAGGATCTGAAACGAGCACCATGGCAACCGTCAGCCCGAGTCCCGGGCTCGATCTGGGCGATCTGGAAGGCGCGAAGGGCCGTCACCGACGCGAGTCGGCGGTCCGGTACACGCTGACCGGCGCGGCCGGAACCTCCCTCATCATCAGTTTCCTCATCGTCTTCGCCCTGATCTTCGAGGCCCTCACCTTCATCGACGGCATCGACCTCGGATTCCTCTGGGGCGACCAGTGGGCGCCCCCCTTCAACGAGTACGACATCAAGACCCCGGTGGTCGGCAGCCTCATCGTGACCGGC
>JAUIML010000151.1 GCA_030432715.1 Acidimicrobiia bacterium
AGGTGCCGGTGGTGTCGGTGAAGCCGGAGGGGGTGTCGGCGGGTGGGAGGTCGTGGGCGCGGTTGAGGAAGGCGGCCATTTGGCCGCGGGTGACGGGGTCGTTGGGGCAGTAGCGGGTGGGGGCGCAGCCGTTGGTGATGCCTTGGGCTTTGATGGCTTCGATGGCGCCTTCGTGGGTGTTGCCGTCGTCGTCGGTGAAGTGCCCGCCGGGCGGCACCGACTCGGCGGCGTTGCTCGTCCCCGCCAGCAGGGTTGCGCCGAGGATCGAGATCGCCAGCAGTAGGACCGTCGAGCGCGTGGATCTCATGAGATGGTCTTCGGCGCGTCGGCCGCCGATCTCAACCATCGGCGAGAGGCGAACCGTCGTCGTTCAGTCGGCGCGTACCTCGACCACGGGCCACTGGACTTCGGTGAGCTGTTCCGCAGGGGCGACCTCGCCGGGATCGTTCAGGTAGATCTCCCGCGGCGGTCCCGCCGGTTCCCAGCCCTCGTCGGCCATCCAGCCGGCCAGTGCGTGGTAGGCGGGCGCGATCTCGTCGTAGGGACCTCTGTGGGTCGCAGTTGCGACGGTGGCGCCCTCGAGGTCGCGGCAGGTGACCGGCTGCTCGAACTCGCAGGCCTCGGACAGCGGCATGCACATCTCGATCGCGCCCGCCGTGTCGTCGTCGATCACATCGTGCATCACGATGAAGGGGACGCCGGCCGGCTGCGCGCCGGCCCCCATCACCGTGCCGAAGAGCAGCGGGAAGCCCTCGGCGATCGCGGCGCCGACGGATTCGATGGTGACCTCGCGGCGAAGCGAGGCCACGATCTGCGCGGGGACGGTCTGGGTCGTGACGGCGTAGGGCACGAGGGGTTGCTCCAGGGTGATGAGTCGTTCGATGAAGTCGAGACGTCGTTGGGCTTCGTGCAGCGATCTCTCCAGCCGTTGCCGGTGAGTCGCCAGGATGGCGGTGGGGTCGGCGCCCTCTCGCAACGCCTCACGGATCTCGTGGAGCGGCATGTCGAGGTCGCGCAACAACCGGATCGCCTCGGCCGAGCCGGCTTGCGAGAGTCGATACGACCGGTAGCCGGTGGCGGGGTCGACGGCGGCCGGCGCGAGCAGGTCGACCTTGTCGTAGTGGCGTAGTGCTTTCACCGAGAGCCGAGTCAGTTCGGAGAAGCGGCCGATCGAAACGAGCTGATCCATTCCCGCAGTCTCCAGTCTCCCCCTGGAGGAGAGTCAAGCGCGGGCGCGACGCGGGCCCGATCAGCTGCTGCCGAACCGTTCGATCAGGGAATCCTGGAGCGCCCGCCGGTCGATCTTTCCGCTCTCGAGCCAGGGGAGCTCCTGGGGAGACGCGTAGGTCACGATGTGGCGGGGCACCTTGTAGCTCGACATCTCGTTCTTGAGTCGGGCCCGGAGGTCGTCGGGTTCCGCCGAGTGGTCGGGTCGGAAGACGACCGCGGCGGCCACGTCCTCACCGCGTTCGGGGTGGGGGACACCCATCACGAAGGCATGCATCACCTCGGGCTGCTCCTCGATCACGAGCTCGACCTCGCGGGGCGTCACGTTCATGCCCGAGGACTTGATCTGATCGCCCATCCGGCCCTTGAAGTAGAGGTGACCATCGGCGTCGAGGTGTCCGGCATCGCCGGTGCGGAACCAGCCGTCCTTGGTGAAGACCTCGCTGCGGCTGCGCTTCAGGTGGCCGAGCATCAGGGAGTAGCCCTTGATCCAGATCTCGCCCATCTCGCCCGGCGGTTGGTCCTTGCCCGACACGGGGTCGACGATGCGGTGTTGCACGCCCGGGACGGAACGGCCGAACGATCCCCGCTTCCCGGGGGGCAACACGCTCCCGATCATCTCGATCGAATGCGGTCCGAGCGATTCCGTCATCCCGAGGGAGTTGGCTCGCAGTTCGGGGTCGCCGACCCGGAGATGCTCGGGGAGCAGGGCGTCGAGCGAACCCCCGCGCACCGAGGAGAGGTCGCGTTCGGGGAACGAGGGATGCTCGGTGAGTGCCTTGGCCATGTGCGGCCAACCGATCACGTGGGTGACCTGCTCCCGTTCGATCAGATCGAGCGTGGCGCCGGGCTCGAACCGGGATTCGAAGACGACGGTGGCACCGGCGTGCATGCAACTCAGCAGGGTGTAGGTCAGCCCACCCACCCAGAAGAGCGGCATCGGCGTGTAGCAGACGTCGCCGGGCTCCAGGTCGCGGAACGGCAGGAGGTTGTAGGGGTGGCGAATCGTGCTGCCGTGGGAATGGATCACACCCTTGGGTTCGGCGGTGCTCCCCGACGTGTAGATGACGAGCATGGCGTCGTTGGGCCGGACGTTGGCCTCGGCCTCGAGCAGGGCGGCGTCGGTCACGCGGTCGGCCGCCGCGTTGAGCTCGGCCACCGAGCCGGCCCACGCCGGGATGTCGTCTCCCCACATCCACACGGTGCGCAGGGCGGGGTGGCTGTCGACCCGGATCGCGGCGTGGGACTGTTCGTCGAGCCCGGGAGCGATCGCTTCGAGCCGCTCGCGATAGTCGTGGTCGAGATGGTGGTCGACGGTGAACAGCACCTCGACTTCGCTGTGGGCCAGGACCCAGTTCAGCTCGCGCGGCTTGTAGTAGGTGTTCAGCAACGGAACGACGGCGCCGATGCGCGTTGCGGCCAGCCACGCGACCACCCAGTCGGGCCCGTTCGGCGCCAGCAGGCCGACATGGGTGCCCGCCTTCACCCCGGACGCGAGCAGGGCGCGAGCCATGATCGCCGACTGCTGCTCCGCCTCGGCGAACGTGAGGCGATGATCGCCCAGCACGGCGAGTTCGCGGTCGCCGAACTCGTCGGCGACGTGGCGGATGAATTCACCGGCTGTCGCCCGATAGTCGGGTTCACGAAACGTTCGCTCGTCGGTGCTCATCGCGCGCTCAGCATGTCCCAAGAGCCACGATGGGTTCAACCAGCGGCACTAGGTTCGGCTCCATGTCTCTCCACCGTTCGGTTCGGCGTCGTCGGTCGGTTGCGGTCGCGCTCGCGCTGGTGATGACCGCCACTGCGTGCGGTGATGACGGCGGAGGCGAGTCGGCGCCGGTCCCGGTCGGCGATCCGGCCATGTGTGCCCAGCTCGACGCCGAATCGCCCGACGCGGCCTTCGTCGACGCGGTGCCGACCCGGTACCGGTCGCTCGCAGAGACCCTGGTCGACTTCGCCGAGGAGGAGGCCGACTTCGGCGAGGACGACGGGATGCGGGAGATGCTGTCGCTCCCCGGCGTGGCCGATGAGTTCCGCGGTCTGGCCGACGTGGTGGCCGCGACGTGCGACGACGAGGAGGCGGCCGGAGGGCTCCGCGACTTCGCGACGATGGCGGAAATGGGTGCCGCCGAGGCATCGGCCGACTACTGCGATCTGCTCTCCGATTCGCTCGACGCCGACGACAGCGACGAGGTCCCTGCCGCGTTGCGGGCCGGCGCGCCGGCGAGTCACGCGGCCGCGTACGACCTCGTCGAGCAGGCCGCCGACGGTGACGCCGAGGCGGTCGGGGGCATCGGCGCGGCGCTCGGTGGACTCGGGCTGTACCTCGAGAACCAGTGTGGCCAGGACGGTGCCTTCATGGAGTTCTTCCTGGTCGGGGCGCTGGCCGGGGCCTTTGCGTCGACCGGTGACGGAGGCGGCCGATCGGCGGTCGACCCCACGACCGAACCCGGCGAGGTCGACCTGGCCGCAGTCGAGGCCGTCGTGCCGGCCGCGTCCGGAATCGTCTTCTCCACTGCTTCGTTCGCGCTGGAGGACGACGGCGACTATGTCGTGCGGGCGGCGGTGCCGGTGGGGTGGGAGCAGTCGGAGCCCTTCTTCGGCGTCACCTTCGAACCGCAGGGTGACGACTTCGACTTCTTCACCGAGCTGAGCTTCGATGCGGGATGCGATGGCCTGTGCGAGGTCACCGACTGGGAGGCGCGGCTCACGGGGCCGGACGGGTTCCTCACCCGTACCCGCGAGAGTGCGGAGATCCGGCGCGACGAGTCGATCACCGACGGGGTCCTGTTGGTCTCCGACGGATTCGCGGGCGGGATCGACGTGCACGTCATCCGCTGGAACGACGAGGCCGAACGCTATCTCTCGTGCCAGGCCGAACTGGGTGAGGACGACGTCTCGCTGGTCGACGTCTTCGTGGCCGTCTGCACCACGGCCGTACCGGGCTGGTTCCCCGCCGGCTGACGCCGCTCAGCCGGAGATCTTGTAGCGGACCGGGAGGTGTTTCGGTCCGACGACGAAGCTCGAGGCGACATAGTCGGCTTCGCCGGCCGGTTCCATCCACTCCATTCGGGCCGCGAGCTGTTCGAGCAGCGCCTTGATCGACGCCCGGGCCAGGTGGGCGCCCAGGCAGTAGTGCTCGGCCCAGCCGAACCCGAGATGGCGGTTGGGGTTGCGGCCGACGTCGAAGCGATCGGGGTCGTCGAACACGGCGGCGTCGCGATTGGCCGAGGCGTAGAAGAGGGCGAACATGTCGCCCTTCTTGATCTCGTGGCCGTCGTAGACCAGGTCACGGGTGGCGGTGCGCTTCATGTAGTTGACGGGGGCCGAGAAGCGGACCACCTCCTCGACGGCCGACTTCATCAGGCTCGGGTCGTCCTTGAGCCGCTGGAGCTCGCCGGGATTGTCGAGGAACGCCTGGAAGGCGCCGGTGAGTGAGTGGCGGGTGGTGTCGTGCCCGGCGTTGAACACGATCAGGTAGTAGCCGAGCGTCTCCATGTCGCCGAGCGGCTCGCCGTTCTCGAGCGTGGCCGTGGCGAGCATGGTGGCCAGGTCGTCGCGGGGATTGGCCCGCCGATCCTCGATGATGGTGTTGAACATCGTGTAGAAGTCCATGAACAACGCGAGCATCGCCTCGTCGCGGGTCTCGCCTTCCCGCTGGAGTTCGGGATCGTCGCCGCCGAAGAGTTGGCTCGTGAGCTCGAGCAGCTGCTGCTCTTGCTCGGGCTCGATGCCGAGAATGGTCGACAGCACCCGGAGGGGATGTTGCTGGGTGATCGACTCGACGAAGTCGGCCTCGCCCTCCGCGCCGAGCGAATCGATGACGCTCTTGGCCGACTCGGTGACGATCTCGTCGAGCCGCTCGATCCCGCGCGGCGTGAAGTAGCCGCTGGCGACCTTGCGGAAGATCCGGTGGTCGGGCGGGTCCATCTCGATGATCGTCTTCATCACCATCGGGATCGTGGGGTTGTCGCGGCGGTAGGCCTGCTCATCGGTCAGGAGCACGATCCCCTCGCCGTTGCAGAAGTCCTCGGGGCGGCTCGAGATCTCCATGATGTCGGCGTGGCGGGTGACCGCCCAGAAGTTCTCGAACCCCTCCGGCTCGACATAGGCGAGTGGTTGGCTGCGGAGCCGGCGCCACTGTTCGTGGGGCGGACCCGCGTCGCCGTAGTGCGCCGGTGAGATGAGTTCGAGTCCGTCGATGGCCATGCGAAACCCTAGAGCGTGCGCGGCGGCGGCCGCTCGTTTGCCGGTCAGGTGAACCGAATCTGGACGCCAGCCGACAGATGGCCACAAGGCGATGCTCACCTGACGGATACGGGCCGGAAATCGGAGCTGCCTAGCTTGCCCAGCCATGTATACCGATCGGTACACGGCCAGCACACGGGGCGGCGACACGCCCGGCTCCCGCGGCGCGTGGGCCTACACCGAGCTGAAGCGTCGGCTTCTGGCGGGTGACTACCGACTCGGTCGGCGGCTCGGCGAGGCCGCGCTGGGGAAGGAGCTCGGCGTCTCCCGGACACCGATTCGAGACGCGCTCGCCCGGCTCCACGTCGAGGGTCTCGTCGTGCGCTTCCCCGAAGGGGGCTACTCCCCGTCGGTGCCGGATCTCCACACGGTCGCCGAGCTCTACGAGATCCGACGGCACCTGGAGTTCGGGGCGCTGCGTCGAGGTCCGCACGACCGTGATCGCCTCCAGCTGCTCGCCGGCGAATGGGCCGAGATCGCGGCTCCCGATCGCGACGAGGACACCACGCCCGACTTCGTGTTGCAGGACGAGAGCTTCCACCTCGCACTCGCCGAGGCGGCCGGCAACGCCGCATTGGTCGACCAGCTCCGGGGGGTGAACGAGCGCATCCGTTCGGTGCGGATGCACGACTTCCTGACGGCCGATCGGGTGGCCCGCACCATTCTCGAGCACCGCTCGATCGTGGCGAGCCTGCTCGCCGGCGAGGGCGGACGGGCCGAACGTGAGCTGGCCGGGCATCTGGAGATCTCCGAGCGGGTCGTGGCCGATCGGGCCGCGGCCGCGGTCGGCCGGATGTTGGCGGGAGGTGACTCGTGAGCGGGTCTCCGTTGCTCGAGGTACGCGGGGTGACGGTCCGCTTCGGGTCGCTCGTCGCCAACGACCGGGTCGACCTCCGCGTGTTCGCCGGCGAGGTCCACGCCCTGCTCGGCGAGAACGGCGCCGGCAAGAGCACGCTGATGAAGGTGCTCTACGGCATCAACACGATCGCCGAGGGAACGATTCTCGTCGACGGCGAGACGACCGAGATCACCGAGCCCGCCGACGCTCGCACGCTGGGCATCGGCATGGTGTTCCAGGATCTCCGACTGGTGCCCGCCCTCACCGTCGCGGAGAACATCGCGCTCGCCCTCGACGGAGGCCGCCACGCCGACCGCGCGACCCGGGCCGCGGTCCTCGATGCGGGCGAGCGCTTCGCCCTGGAGGTGGACCCGGACGAAATCGTGCGCAACCTGTCGCTCGCCGAGCGGCAACGGGTCGAGATCCTGCGAGTGCTCATGGTCGGGGCTCGCATCGTCATCCTCGACGAGCCGACGAGCGCCCTTGCGCCGCAGGAAGTCGATGCGCTGTTCGCCACGGTCGACGAGCTGCGCCGCCGTGGTCTCGCCGTCGTGTTGATCACCCACAAGCTCCGCGAGGCGCGGGCCAACGCCGATCGGCTGACGGTCCTGCGCGGCGGGAAGACCATCGTGGAGGGAATCCACCCCGGAGAGTTGGACGACGACGAGCTGGTGGAGGCGATGGTGGGCCACACCGTCAAGCCGCTGGCCGGGGCCCCGGGTGCGGCGCGAGCCGGAGACCCCGTTCTCCAGCTCCGCGGAGTCGCGATCGCTGCCGACCGCGGCGGCCTGGCGCTGCGCGACATCGACCTCGACGTCGCTCCCGGTGAATGGGTCGGCATCGCCGGTGTGGCCGGGAGCGGACAGCGAGAGCTGTACGAGGCGGTGCTCGGCTTGCGCCCGGTGCGCCAGGGCCAGATCCATGTCAACGGCACGTGGTTGCATCGAGACGGCCCGCGTGTGGCGCTCGCCGCGGGCGCGGTCGGAATTCCCGAGGATCCGATCGCCGACGGCGTCGTGCCCGGTATGTCGGTGCTCCAGACCCTCAGCCTCGGTCGCGAGCTGCCCACCAGCATGCTGCGCGTCGACTGGGGCGCGGTGGCCGACTGGGCGACGGGACTCGACGAGTTGGCCGCACTCTCCGTTGCCGCCCTCGACCGCCCGGTGTCGACTCTGTCGGGAGGCAACATCCAGCGTGTCTTCTACGCGCGGGCGCTCGCTGCCGACGCGTCGCTCCTCGTCCTCGCCTACCCGAGCCGGGGGCTCGACATCAGCACCGTGCGAACCGGGCTCTCGATGGTTCGCGACCGGTGCGAGGCCGGTGCCGGCGTGTTGATGATCTCCGAGGATCTCGACGAACTCCTCGCCGTCTGCGATCGCATCGTCGTCCTCCACGACGGCGACGCGGTGGCCTCGGTGGTCGCGGCCGAGACAAACCGTCGCGAACTCGGTCAGCTGATGTTGGGGGCGGTGGCGTGATGTTGCAGGCTCCTCCCCGACGGTCGCTCACCGACACCCTCGACTCCGGCCCCGTACGTACCGCCGGAGCCCTGGTCGCGGCCGCGATCGTGTTCGCCCTCCTGCTGATCGCGAACGGCACCGATCCGATCGAGGGCTATCGCGCGATGTGGGACTCGGTGACCCGGGACAGCAACTCGTTCGGCGACGTCCTCGTGCGGCTCACGCCCTACCTTCTGGCCGCGCTCGCCGTCGCGGTGCCCGCCCGCGCCGGCCTGTTCAACATCGGTGGTGAAGGGCAGCTCCTCGTCGGGGCGGTGGGCGCGATGGCGGCGGCGAACATGCTCGGTCAGGCCCTCGGTCGCGGCCCGACCCTCGTGTTCATGGCGATCGTCGGCATGGTCGCTGCGGCCCTGTGGGCCGGTATCGCCGCGGCCTTCCGTGAGTGGACGGGGACGAACGAGGCGATCAGCACCCTGCTCCTGAACTATGTGGCGGCGCTCATGCTCGCTTGGCTCGTGTTCGGTCGCTGGAAGGATCCGGCGGCCGCCGGCTTCCCCCGCACCCGGATCCTCGACGATACGGAGTCCCTGCCGTTGCTGTGGGGTCGGGTCCACATCGGGATCCTCGTCGCGGTCGGGGCGACGGTGCTGGTGTGGGCCGTCCTGCGGTACACGCCTTGGGGGTTCAGACTCGGTGTGCTCGGCGGCAACGCCGAGGCGGCCCGTCGGGCGGGGTTCCGGACCAGCCGACTGTCGACCTCTGCCCTCATGGTCGGCGGCGCCTTGGCCGGGCTCGGCGGCATGCTCCAGGTCTCGGGAGTGGAGCAGCAGCTCCGTCCCGGGTTGATGAGCGGATACGGCTTCACCGGCGTGCTCGCCGCATGGATGGTCCGCCATCACCCGCTCAAGGCGATGCTGTCGGCGGGTCTGCTCGCCGCCATCGCCGTCGGCGGCAACGGCTTGAAGATCCGGGCCGGGCTGTCAGGGGCCTCGGTCAACATCTTGATGGCCCTCATGCTGCTGGCCGTCCTCGGCTGGGGAACACCACGACGGAGGACGGTCTGATGCTGGTCGAATCGGTACTCGTGGGCGCCGTGCGCGGCGGCACGTCGCTCGTGTTCGCCACGCTCGGTGAGACGGTGAGCGAGCGGGCCGGGGTGATCAATCTCGGCACGGAAGGCTCGATGCTCGCCGGTGCGCTGACGGCCTACGCCGTGGGCATCGAGACCGGAAGTCCCTGGCTGGGAGTGCTCGCCGGAATGCTGGCCGGCGCGGCGCTGTCGATGGTCCACGGCTTCCTCGTGCTGCGGCGCGGTGCCAACCAGATCGCCACCGGGCTCGCGGTGACCTTCCTGGGCCTCGGTCTCACGTCGCTGTTCGGCCAGAGCTATGTGTCGCAGGGGGTCGAGGCCTTTCCGACCCACGCGGTGCCGGGCCTGTCCGACCTCCCGTTCATCGGTCCGATCCTGTTCGACCACGACCCCCTCACGTACCTGTCGTTCTTCATCGTGCCCGTCGTCTGGCTGTGGCTGTTCCGCACCGGGGTCGGGCTCCGTCTGCGATCGGCGGGGGAGCGCCCCGACGTGCTGGAGACGATGGGCACCTCGCCCGAACGGCTGCGCTGGCTCGCCCTCGCCGTGGGTGGCGGGCTGGCCGGAATCGGCGGCGCCCAACTGGCCACCGCCTTCGCCCGCACCTGGTCGGAGGACATGGTCGCAGGCCGTGGGTTCATCGCGGTCGCGCTGGTGATCTTCGCCGGATGGAACCCGCTCCTGACGATCGTCGGGGCGTATCTCTTTTCCGGGGCTGTCGCCTTCCAGCTCGAGCTGCAGGCCCGCGGGACCGACGTCTCCATCTTCATCCTCGACGCCATCCCCTACGTGATCGTGCTCGTCGT
>JAUIML010000152.1 GCA_030432715.1 Acidimicrobiia bacterium
GCAGGCGACAGCGTTGGGGATCATCCACAGCGGCACCATGGCCGGGAAATTGAACGGGGTGATGCCCGCCACCACCCCGAGCGGCCGCCGCACCGAGTAGACGTCGACGCCGGTCGAGGCCTGTTCGCTGTGGCTTCCCTTGAGCTGATCGGTGAGGCCGCATGCGAACTCGATGTTCTCGATCGCTCGAGCGATCTCGCCGGCGGCATCGCTCAGGACCTTGCCGTGCTCGGCGGTCAGGCGGGCGGCGATCTCGTCGGCGTTGTCGACCACGAGGTTGCGGTACGTGAACATCAGCTTGGTCCGCCGGGCGAGGCTCACCGTCTGCCATTCGACGAAGGCCGCCTTGGCGCTTGCGACCGCCGCGTCGACATCGGCGACCGAGGCGAGCGCGAGTTCGCCGGTCTGAACGCCGGTCGCCGGGTCGAACACCGGTGAGGTGCGACCGGAGGTGGCGGCCACCGATGAACCGTCGATGAGGTGCTGGATCTGCTGCATGGGGTCCCGGGGGTTGCTAGATGAGGTAGTCGGAGAGGCCGCGACGGAGGAACTTCCCGTGGCCGGTGCTGCCGGTGTAGGTGTCGTTCTCGATGATGACCCGGCCGCGTGACATCACGGTGTGGACGTGGCCGTTGATCTCGAAGCCCTCCCACGCCGAGTGGTCCATGTTCATGTGGTGGTTGTCCTGACTGATGGTCCAGGTGCGCTTCGGGTCGTACAACACGATGTCGGCGTCGGCGCCGGGCTGGATCGTTCCCTTGCGCGGGTAGAGCCCGAACATCCTCGCCGGTGTCGTGGAGCAGAGCTCCACCCAGCGGGGGAGTGTGATCTCGCCGTTGACCACGCCCTGGTAGATGAGGTCCATCCTGTGCTCGACGCCGCCGATGCCGTTGGGGATCGCCCGGAAGTCGTCGCGTCCGAGTTCTTTCTGGTCCTTCATGCAGAACGGGCAGTGGTCGGTGGCAACAACGCTGAGGTCGTTGGTCCGCAGGCCCTTCCACAGATCCTCGTGATGGTGGGCGTGCTTCGTGCGCAGCGGCGTGGAGCAGACGTAGGCGGCGCCGTCGAACCCGCGGTCGAGATGGTCCTCGACGTTGAGGTAGAGGTACTGCGGACACGTCTCGGCGAACACGTTGGCGCCCTTGTCGCGCGCGATGGTCACCTGCTCGAGTGCCTCCGAGGCCGACAGGTGCACGATGTAGAGCGGCGCCGCGCCCACCTTGGCGAGTTGGATCGCCCGGTGGGTGGCCTCGCTCTCGAACTCGGCCCGACGGACGTAGCCGTGGTTGACCGGGTCGGTCTCGCCCCGCTCCACGGCCTGCTCGGCCAGCACGTCGATCGCCAGCCCGTTCTCGGCGTGCATCATGATCAACGACCCGTTGCCGGCCGCCTGCTGCATGGCTCGCAGGATCTGGCCGTCGTCGGACAGGAACACGCCGGGGTAGGCCATGAAGAGCTTGAAGCTGGTGATGCCCTCGTCGACCAGGGCGTCCATGTCCTTCAACGACTGCTCGTTGACGTCGCCGATGATCTGGTGGAAGCCGTAGTCGATGGCGCACTTGCCCTCGGCCTTGCCCATCCACTGATCGAGGGTGTCGCGCACTCCCTGCCCGAAGCTCTGCACCGCGAAGTCGACGATGGTGGTGGTGCCACCCCATGCCGCGGCTCGGGTGCCGTTCTCGAAGTCGTCGGACGCGACGGTCCCGCCGAAGGGCAGCTCCATGTGGGTGTGGCCGTCGACGCCTCCGGGAATGACGTAGAGACCGGTGGCGTCGATCACCTCGGCGCCGGCCTCGGCCGACACGGCGACGTCGGAGCCCGGTTGGAGGACCGCCACGATCGTCTCGCCGTCGATCAGCACGTCGGCTGCATCGGCGCCGGTCGAGGAGATGACGGTCCCGTTCTTGATCAGCTTCTTCATGCGCTCTGCTCCTACGCTTCGGTGATGTTGCCGTACATGTCGGGTCGACGGTCTCGGTAGAACGCCCACTGATCGCGGACCTCGTGGATCAGGCCGAGATCGAGATCACGGATGACGAGCTCCTCGTCGGTGTCGCTGGCCGTCTCACCGACGAACTGGCCCCGCGGATTCGCGAAGTACGACGTGCCGTAGAAGTCGTTGTCGCCGAGCGGTTCGACGCCGATCCGGTTGATGGCCCCGACGAAGTACATGTTGGCCGCCGCCGCGGCGGTCTGTTCGAGCTGCCAGAGATAGGCCGACAGGCCGCGGCTCGTGGCCGACGGATTGAACACGATCTCGGCGCCGTTGAGGCCCAGCGCCCGCCAGCCCTCGGGGAAGTGGCGGTCGTAGCAGATGTTGACGGCGACCTTGCCGACGGCGGTGTCGAACACGGGATACCCGAGGTTGCCGGGTCGGAAGTAGAACTTCTCCCAGAAGCCCTTCACCTGCGGGATGTGGATCTTGCGGTACTTGCCGAGGTAGCTGCCGTCGGCATCGATCACCGCGGCGGTGTTGTAGAGGACGCCGGGTTGTTCCTCTTCGTACATCGGGAGGACCAGGACCATGCCGTAGTTCGCGGCGAGCTCCTGGAAGCGCTTGGTCGTCGGGCCGTCGGGGATCGCCTCGGCATAGCTGTAGAACTCGGTGTCCTGGACCTGGCAGAAGTACGGGCCGTAGAAGAGTTCCTGGAAGCACATCACCTGGGTGCCGGCCGCGGCTGCCTCGGCGAGATGCTTCTCGTGGAGTTCGATCATCGACTCCTTGTCGCCGGTCCAGGCAGTCTGGAGTATCGCGGCCTTCACGGTGTCGGGCATTGCACGGTCTCCCCGTTGTTCGTCGTTCCCCCATCCTCGCGTACGAATGGCCTCTGCGGGGGCAAGGAATAGAGCGCGGCCGCCGGGCTTCGCTACGGTCGTGGGCGTGAGCGATCTCGAGTTCAACCCGTTCGGCTTCTCTCACCACGACGACCCGTACGCGACCTACAAGCGACTGCGCGACGAAGCGCCGTTGTACTGGAACGACGAGCTGCAGTTCTGGGCGCTGTCACGCTTCGACGACGTCCTGGAGGGCTTCCGCGACACCGAGCTGTTGTCGTCGGCCGGCGGTATCGCCCTGGAGAATCGGCGCCCCATCGGCGAGAGCATCGGGTTCGACCAGATGATCGAGTTCGATCCGCCGGAACACACCGTGCTGCGCAAGCTCGTCAGCCGGGTCTTCACCGTCCGCACGGTGGCGAGGATGGAGGACGAGATCCGCTCGATCTTCACGCACTATCTCGACAGGATCGTCGAGCGGGGAGCCGCCGAGGTGGTGAGCGACCTCACCAGTCCGTTCCCGATGGACGTGATCTCGGCCGTGCTCGGTGTGCCGCCCGAGGACCGGGAACACCTCAGGATCAGCAGCGACAAGATCATGATCCGGGAGGACGGCGTGATGTCGGTACCGCCCGAGGCGGCCGAGGGCATGTTCGGTCTGCTCGAGTACTTCATGGCCGACCTCCCGAAGCGCAAGGCGGGGGAGGGGAGCGGGCTGATCAACGATCTCGTCGGTTTCGAGGTCGACGGGCGGGCGCTCACCGACGAGGAGCTGCTCGGCTTCTGCGTCCTGTTCGTGATCGCCGGCCACGAGACGACCACCAAGATGGTCGCCAATGTGCTCGAGCTGCTGTCGCGTCATCCCGAACAGAAGGCCGCGGTGGCCGCCGACCTGTCGCTCGTGCCCGGGGCGATCGAGGAGGTGCTGCGCTTCCACAACTCGACGCAGTACATGCACCGCACCCTGACCCGCGACCACGAGATGCACGGCCGGCGGATGAAGGCCGGCGACTCCGTCCTGCTGGTGATCGGGGCGGCGAACCACGACGAGCGCGAGTTCGGCCCGACCGCCGAGGAGTTCGACATCTTCCGTCGCCCCGAGCGCCATCTCGCGTTCGGCTACGGGGCCCACTTCTGCCTGGGCGCCGCGCTGGCCCGGATGGAGGGCAAGGTCGCGGTCGAGGAGATCTTCCGCCGGATCCCCGACTACGAGGTCGACCACGACGCCAAGGTCCGCTTCCATTCGAGCAACGTGACCGGCTGGAGGTCGCTGCCGATCACGTTCCCGGTTCGTGAACCGGTCGGGGGCTGACCATGTGGTTCACACCGACCCCCGACTGCCTGATGCCGCAGCTCACCCCGCGCCAGGAGCTGGCGTTGCTGGCCCGGGCCCTCTGGCGTGAGGGCTACGACGACCATCTCGCCGGTCACATCACGATCAGCCGTGGCGACGGCACCCTCTGGTGCAACCCGTGGCTCCTGCACTGGGAGGAGTTGCGACCCGAGCACGTCATCGCCATCGATCTCGACGGCGCGGTGGTCGAGCCCGCGCTCGACGGCAACGACTGGCCCGTTCCTCTCGGTATCCCGTTGCACCTTGCGCTGCACGAGATGCGGCCCGATGTGCGGGTGGCGGTCCACAGCCATCCGCTCCACGCCACCGTGTGGGCCGACCTCGGAGAGGTGCCTCCCGTGCTCGATCAGTCGTCGGCGCTCGGGGGCGGCGAGCTGGTGCTGGTCGACGAGTACGAGGGTGCGGCCAACGACCCGGATGCGGCGATGGCGGCGGTTCGCCTGATGGGCGAGGCCGACATGGCCCTGCTCGCCGCCCACGGGGTGTTCGTCACCGCCGTCTCGGTGCGGGCCGCGCACCAACGGTGCGTGGCGCTCGAGCAGCGCGCGCAGCGGGCGTGGCACGCTCGGGCCATCGCCGCCGGCCCCCTCGAGTCCCGGCTGGGTGCGGACGCGGCGACGATGTTCGCGAAGAGCGACGGTGATCGGTTCATCGGCTTCTGGGAGGCGGCCGTCCGGGCCGAACTGCGGGCCGACCCGACCCTTCTGAACGGAACGACATCATGAGTCCCACCCTCGGGCTGTACTTCGACTTCCGCAATCCCGAGCCCTGGCACCGCGACCCGGCCGCCTACTACGGCTGGCATCTCGATCTGATGGAGGAGGCCGACCGCAGGGGGGTCGGGTCGCTGTGGGTCACCGAACACCACTTCGTCGAGGACGGCTACCTGCCCCAGCCCCTCACCGCGCTGGCGGCGATCGCGGCCCGCACGTCGCAGTGTCGTCTCGGCACGGGTGTGGTGATCGCCCCGCTCGTGCACCCGATGGCGATCGCCGAGCAGGCGGCCGTCGTCGACGTGATCGGCAACGGGCGGCTCGAACTCGGCCTCGGGGCCGGCTATGTCGCCCCTGAGTTCGCGGCGTTCGGCGCCGATCTGGCCGACCGCTACCGGTCGACCGATCACGCCCTGGCCGAGGTTGGTCGGATCTTTGCCGAGGGCGGGTGCACCCCCGGTCCGGTGCAGGACCCGCTACCGATCTGGGCGGGGTACCTCGGTCCGGTCGGCGCCCGGCGGGCCGGGCGGCTCGGGGTCGGGCTCATGACCTGGAACGCCGACAGTTGGTCGATCTATCGCGACGCGTTGGCCGAGGCCGGCCACCCCGCCTCCACGGCTCGGATGGGCGGCGTGGTCGACTTCGTGCTCGCCGACGACCCGGAGCAGATGTTCGAGCAGATCCTGCCCCACCGGACCCATCAGCTGAACAGCTATCGGCAGAACGCAGCCAAGGGTTCGGGGCGCACACCCCGGATGCTCACCGAGGACGAGGTCCGCGAGGGGCGCGGCTCCGGTGTCATCGCGCCCTTGCAGATCCTCACCGTCGAAGAGGCTGCGGCGCGGGTGCGGACGATCTGCGACGGCCTGCCGATCGAGCACCTCTACCTCTGGGGGTCGATCGGGGGGATGCCCGAAGCGCTGGTCGAGCGGCAGATGGAGCTGTTGGTCGACGAACTCCAGCCCGCGCTGAACCCCTGACTACCCGCCGGAGTCCGCGGGCGGGAGCCGACCGCCGTCCGGCCGCCGAGCGGTACAGCAGTACTCGACGCCCGAGGGATCGACCATCACCGTCCAGTGGCGGTGGACCGACCCGGCGACGGCACCGAGCGACTGGTGGGCGGCCGCGGCGGCGGGCACGTCCTCACATGCGAGGTCGAGGTGGCAGGTGGTGGGACCCGAGCGCCGGGCGCGAGCCTGGAGCATCAGACGCAGCGGCATCTCGGGTGGGCGGTCCAGGGGCACGAACTCCGGTGCGCTCGACGCAATCGGTGCCCACCCTGTGATCGTCGTCCAGAACCGCGTCTCTGTGTCGAGCGCCTCGGGGTCGACGTCGATGGACACCTGGTCCACCAGGGTCGCGGTTCCCCGGGGCCCGATCACGACCGGTCTCTGGCGGGTCTGCTCGTCGCGGTGCGAGACCACGCAGAACGCCATCCCCGTGGGGCTCGTCAGCACGGCGTACGACCCGTGGTCGCGCCGGAGGGACGCGCCCGCCCCCTTACAGGCGGCGACACCCTCACGGACGTCGGCGACGTGGAGGTCGATGTGGGACCCGGCCCGGCCGTCGTCGGTCCGTTGCACCCGCAGGTGGGCGTCGCTCCCGTCGATGGGCACCAACGTGGCGAACTCGTCGCGCGCTCCTCGCCACGGCGAACGTGTGGCCCCTGCGACGCTCGCCCAGAACGCCACGGCGGCATCGAAGCCGCGCCCGGGGCGGTCGACGAAGGCGGTGATCCAGCGGACGTCCATGGTCGGCTCTCCCCGGTGTCCGTTCAGTCCCGGGGCCGACGCAGGGCCTTCAGTCCCGCCTCGACACCCTGCTTCATGAGGACGTCGTTGTCCTTCGAGATGAAGTCGTGCACACGGCGCTCGAGCAGCCGGCGCATGATCGGGTTGAACACGTGGTACGTCTCGGTGAAGTGCACCCGGGTGCGGCCGTCGCCGAGGTCCTCGAGCTCGGTGATGCCGGTGGGCTCCGACCAGAGGGGTTTGCCGATCGCGTCGTAGCGCCACCGCTTGGGCGGGTCGAGCTCGGTGAGCCACTCCCAGCTCTTGGCCCGGCCGCCGGAGAGCAGGTACTTCGGCACCCGGAAGTGGCAGTGGCGCACGAGCCCGTTGCCGCCGTCGGCGCCGGGATGCAGTACTTCGATACGGACGTCGCCGTGTTCCATCACCCGCGGCTTCGGGCCGTGGAACACCTGCCACACCTCGTCGGGTGTGGCGTCGATCTCGAAGCTGAACTCGTGGCGCTGCATGGGGTTCCCCGGACGTCTCGGCTGAGCGAACAGTAGTGTCCGACCCATGGATGCGAGCGGGGTGGCCTTGGTGACCGGTGCGAGTCGGGGGATCGGACGGGCGATCGCCGTCGATCTGGCCCGCGCCGGGTTCGATGTCGTGGCGGCGATGCGCGACCCGTCCGATGGGGATGGTCTGGTCGAGGAGGTCGGTGCGAGCGGTGGGTCGATCACGGTGCAACGGATCGACATGGACGACCCCGACACGTTTGTGGTGCCCGATGGGTTGCGGGTGTTGGTCAACAACGCCGGCATCGAGCGCGAGTACCTGCCGGTCGAACATGTCGACATCGCCGACTGGCGGGCGGTGTTCGAGACCAACGTCTTCGGTCTGGTCGAGTTGACGGCGCGGGCGATCCCGGTGCTACGGGCCGGGGGCGCGGGAGTGGTGTGCAACGTCACGTCGTCGTCGATCCTGGCCGCCATCCCGTTCTACTCCGTCTACCGGGCCAGTAAGGCTGCGGTGTCGGCGTTCGGCGAGTCGTTGCGCTGCGAGGTCGCTCCGTTCGGCATCCGGGTGATCGAGATCATGCCGGGGCCGATCGACACCGACATGCTGGCCGGCTCGGATCGCCTGCCCGAGGCCTCGGCCCACGAGGGCTACCGCGAGATGGCGGAGGCGTCCTACGAGGGCCGCAAGGCGGTCGACCACATGACCACTCCGGCGCCGGTGGCGGCCGCTCGCATCACGGCGGCGATCCTCGACGATCATGCGCCCTTGAAGCACGGCTGCGACGACCTCTCCGTCGGGCTGCTCGACGCGTGGAGTGCCGCGCCCGTCGCCCTCGTCGGTTCGCCCTACGACGGCCAGGGTCTCTGACGCGCCGGCCCGTCGGCCGACTCAGACGATCCGGCTCTCCTTGTCGCCCCAGTACTCGTCGCGCAGACGGCGCTTGTAGAGCTTTCCGGAATCCTCGCGGGGGAGCTGGTCGACGAAGTCGACCGAGCGGGGGCACTTGTAGCGGGCGAGGCTCTCCTGGCAGAAGGCGAGCAGTTCGGCGGCGAGCTCGTCGCTCGCCGCGGTGGGATCGACGAGCTGGACGACCGCCTTGGCCTCCTCGCCGAGGTCGTCGTTGGGCACGCCGATGACGGCGACGTCGAGCACGGCGGGATGGCCGATGAGCGCGTTCTCGGATTCCTGCGGGTAGATGTTGACTCCGCCCGAGATGATCATGAACGTCTTGCGGTCGGTGAGGTAGAGGTAGCCGTCGTCATCGAGGCGGCCGACATCGCCCATCGTGTACCAGCCCTGCGGGCTGCGGTTCTCGGCCGTCTTCTCGGGGTCGCCGTGGTATTCCATCGCCGCGCCGGGGGTGTCGAACCACACGCTGCCGACCTCGCCGGTCGGCAACACGTTGAAGTCGTCGTCGCAGATGTAGGTGGTGCAGAAGCGGGGGAGTCCGACCGAGCCCGGGTGTTCGAGCCACTCCTGTGAGGTGATCATCGTCGAACCGACGTTTTCCGAACCGGCGTAGAACTCGAGGATGATCGGCCCCCACCACTCGATCATGCGGCGCTTCACGTCCACGGGGCACGGCGCAGCGGCGTGGCTGACGTGGCGCAGCGAGGAGAGGTCGTAGCGGTCGCGTTCCTCCCCGGGCAGCTTCAGCATGCGCACGAACATGGTGGGTACGAACTGGGCGACGTCGACCTGATAGCGCTCGATGGTCTCGAGGCAGCCGGCGGCGTCGAAGCGTTCCATCACCACGACAGTGCCTCCGTAGCGGTGGCACAGCGCCCCGGTCACCACCGGCGACGTGTGGTAGAGCGGCGCGGGGAGGAGATAGACGCACCCGTCGGCCAGCCCGAGGGGGCCGCCGGAGATCACCATGGGATCGTCGTCGGTCACTTCGCGGTCGGGGAGCGGGAACAGGATCCCCTTCGGTCGCCCGGTGGTGCCCGACGAATAGAACATGCCGTGGCCGCACGGCTGCGCGGGCAGGGGCTGGGTCGACCGGCGGGCCAGGGCCGGTTCGTACGTGTCGCCCACGACGAGTACGTCGACCTCGGCGGGCAGCGACGCGAGCTTGCCGACCTGCGAGGGCGACGTGACCACGGCCCGGGCCCCGCAGTCGGCGAGGACGTAGGCGACCTCGTCCGGAGTGAGGTGGAAGTTGACCGGTGTGTAGTAGAGCCCGCTGCGCAGCGCCGCCCAGACCACTTCGAAGTAGCTCGGGGCGTTCTCGAGCAGGATCGCCACGTGGTCACCCGGACGCAGGCCGGCCTCGTGCCAGTGGTGGGCGAGCTGGATCGAGTGATCGTCGAGGTCGCCGTAGCTCAAGGTGGCGCCGCTGCCCGCCATGACGACCGCGGCGCGGTCTCGGGGGTGGGCGCCGGGATGCACGGTCGGACCTCCCTCGCTACCGGGCCGACGAGGCGAGCAGCTCGTAGGCGTTGTCGCGCATGATCCGGCGGGTCTCGTCGGCGGTGAACCCGGCGATGTCCTTCACGTAGTCGGTC
>JAUIML010000153.1 GCA_030432715.1 Acidimicrobiia bacterium
AACAGGAGGGCCGCTCCGGAGAGCGGCCCTGACCCGTCTTGATGTGGCGCGCCCGGAGAGATTCGAACTCCCGACCTTCTGATCCGTAGTCAGATGCTCTATCCAGCTGAGCTACGGGCGCAACGATGTCAGAGTGTACGCCCGCCGGATGCGGGCGCCACCAGGGTTTCAGCGGAGACGGTGGGATTTGAACCCACGAACGCCTTACGACGTTACTTCCTTAGCAGGGAAGCGCCTTCAACCTGGCTCGGCCACGTCTCCCGACGGCCGTGAGGTTACCGCTCCGCCGATCAGAATTGCTCGACGGCACGAATGAACGACTCGGTCACCCGCTCGAGGTCGTCGTGTCCGAGGGTCGTGAAGAACGGGAGTCGCAGCAGCCGAGCACTGATGTCGTCGGTCACCGGGCAGGCGAGCTCCCGGGCTGCCACGGCCACCCCACCCGGCGCGCTGTGGAGCGGGACATAGTGGAACGTCGCGTAGATGCCGTCGTCGTTCATCGATCGGAGTACGTGGTTGCGCATCTCGCCGTCGGGCATCACCACGTAGAACATGTGGTACGCCTGCTGGCAATGGTCGGGCACCATCGGCAGCCGGATGCCGTGCGACTCGACCAGCGGCGTCAGCGCGTTGCGGTAGTGGTCGAAGACGTGGCGACGCTTGGCCAGGATCGAGTCCTTCTGTTCGAGTTGGCCGTAGAGGTACGCAGCGAGCGCGTCGGCCAGACCGAACGAAGAGCCCACGTCCTGCCACGAGTACTTGTCGACCTGGCCGTGCAGGAAGGCACGACGATTGGTGCCCTTGTCGTAGATGACGTGGGCGCGATCGATGTCGGCGGGGTCGTTGACCACGAGCGCGCCACCCTCACCACAGATGAAGTTCTTCGTCTCGTGGAAGCTCAGCGTCGAGAACCGACCGAAGGAACCGAGGGGCTTCCCCCGGTAGCTGCCGAAGAGCCCGTGGGCGTTGTCCTCGACGAGGTCGGCATTCGGCCACCGGGCGATGACGTCGCACATCTCGTCGATGTGGCCGCCGATGCCGGAGTAGTGGATGGGGACGACGGCCTTGACGGTGTCGTCCATGATGTCGGCCAGGCGGTCGACGTCGAGACTCAGGGTGTCGGGTTCGATGTCGCAGAAGAGGATCTTCGCTCCGGCGCGCACGAAGGCCAGCGCCGTGGTCACGAAGCCGAACGACGGTGCGACGATCGTGTCGCCCGGTTCGATGTCGAGCAGGATCGCACTCATCTCCAGCGCCGCGGTGCACGAGGTGGTGAGCAGCACGTCGGCGGCGCCGGTGGCTGCCATCAGCTCGTCGACGGCCAGCTTCGAGAAGGGTCCCGAGGCCGAGGTGTGGCCGTGTTCGACCGCCTCCTTGATGTAGTCGAGCTCGTGGCCTTCGACGCTCGGCCGGTTGAAGGGAATGAAGTTGTCGGCGTGCCGCTCAGGCATAGGAGCTGCCGTCTCGCCACCAGTGGTACGAACCGCGCGACCGGGCCATGATGTAGCCGTGCTTCGACAGGTGACGGGTCGGGGCGATGTTGCGGACCGCCATCCAGCCGGCGGTGGTGTTGGTCTCGCTCGCGTTCGCCCAGTCGAAGAAGTAGTGGATGAGCGCGTTCGCGGCTCCGGCACCGGGCTTGGTGACGGTCTCGGACTCGTACCCCGGCACCCCCGTTTCGCCCGGCGAGGACTGGGTTGCGAATCCGGTGATCCCGGTGTCGTCCTCGGTGACGGTGATAAGCCGGTGGGGGTCGCGTAGACCCCGTTCGACCGCGGCCCGCCACATCCTCGTTCCCGCCTCGAGTCCGAACCGGGGGTCGACGCTGAAGCGGCTCCACGGGGCGATGATCGGGATGACGGTCGTGACGATCGCCTCGAGGTCGTCCTCGGTGGCGGCTCGGGCCACCGACGAGGTGGGCAGCCTGGTGATCGGGATCGCCTGACGGTCGAGGAACGTCGAGATGTCGACGAGCAGGAAGTCGTGGGACTGGATCCGGATCGCCACGTTGGTCTCGTCGTTGGCGGTGTCGAGGCCACCGTAGACGCAGTCGAATCGGCGGTCGTTGGCCTCCGTCTCGATCTCGGTGAGGACCTGGTCTGAGGCGCCGTCGAGGGCGACCCGCCCGATGGACAGGTCGAAGAAGTCGCTGTCCCAGGGGAGAGCTTCGATACGGTCGGGCATCGGCCCATTGGTACCACCGCCCATTCGGGATGGGAAGAGGCGGGCTACCGTTTCGAGATGACCGCGGGGAGGGACAGCGTGGACGTCACCGTCGTCGTGGTGGTGTGGAACATGGCCCGCGAATTGCCGCGGACCCTGGCGACCCTCGCGGCCGATTCCCAACGCACCGACGTCGACTACGAGGTGATCGTGGTCGACAACGGGTCACCGGTGCCGGTCGACCCGGCGCTGCTCGAGCTGGTGCCGCACGGTCGCCTGATCCGGTTGGATCCGGCGCCCCCGTCACCGGCTCGTGCGGCCAACGTGGGCATCGAGGCAGCCACCGGATCGATCGTCGGGGTGATGATCGACGGTGCCCGGATGGTGACCCCGGGCCTGATCGCCGGGGCGGCCGACGCCCTGCGGCTCGGGCCTGACGTCGTGGCGGCGACGCTTGCGTTCCATCTCGGCGCGGAGTCGCAGATGGTCGCGGCCGCGAAGGGCTACGACCAGTCGGTCGAGGATGCGTTGCTCGACACCGTCGACTGGCGGGCCGACGGCTACGAGCTGTTCTCGATCAGCACCTTCGCCGGGTCGTCGGCCCGGGGCTGGTTCGGGCCCATGGGGGAGAGCAACGCGCTGTTCATGACCGCGAGCCGCTGGGCGGATCTCGGCGGGTTCGACGAGGCGTTCGACCGACCCGGTGGCGGCCTGGTGAACCACGACCTGTTCCGTCGAGCCTGTGAATGGCCGGGCGCCGAGTTGGTGGTCCTCCTGGGCGAGGCGACCTTCCATCAGTTCCACGGCGGCGCGGCCACGGGCGGTACGGCGACGCGAGACGAACTGTGGGCCGAGTACGCACGCCGGCGCGGTCGGGAGTATTCACCGCCCAGCCTGACCCCCCGCTATGTCGGGACGGTGCCGCCGGCGGCGATCCCTCACCTCCGGGCCTCGATCGAGTGGCGGGAACGAAATCCCGACCCACACTCTGGGTGAGAGTCATACGACTCATAGTGAGACCTCGGTCTTTCCGTCCACCGTCAGACGCGCCACACTGGGCACTCGCGCTGATCCGACCTGCACCCCTTTGCGAAAGACGAGAATGAGCGACGCTGCCGCGGCACCCCATCCGATCGCGATCACCGGCATGCACCGATCCGGCACGTCGATGATCACGCGCGGGCTGCACGAATCGGGCCTGCACCTGATCGGGGGCGATGCCGACGCGCTGCTCGCGGCAGCCGACGACAACCCCGAGGGCTTCTGGGAGAACAAGGCCATCGTCACCTGCAACGACGACCTCCTCGAGGCGGCCGGCGGGTCCTGGGACAATCCCCCGAAGCTCCTGCCGGTGGCGGTCGACGACCCCCGCCTCGCCGCCGTCGTCGAACCGGCGACCGCCGCCCTCGCCGGCCTCGCCGAGAACGAGCACTGGGGCTTCAAGGATCCGCGCCTGTGCCTCACGGCCGCGTTCTGGCTCGATCTGCAGCCCGACCTGCGCTTCGTGATCTGTGTGCGCAACCCGCTCGAGGTGGCGCTGTCGCTGAAGCGGCGGAACCAGAACTCGTACTCGCTCGGGCTGTCGTTGTGGGAGCGCTACTACGAGTCGATCCTCGAACTCGTGCCGGAGAACCGCCGCATCGTCACCCACTACGACACCTATTTCCTCGACCCGCAGGGCGAACTCGGGCGGGTCTGCGACTTCGCCGGACTCGAGCCCGCGTCGCTGACGGTGCGCGACGATCTGCGGCACCACGACGTCGGGGTTTCCCTCGACGAGGCGAATCTCGGATCCGGCGTCCGTGATCTCTACGCCCGACTGTGCGAGGAAGCCGGGGCGCCCACTCCGCCCCCGAGTGCGACAGACGAGGGCCAGGTGCGGCGCCTCGTCCTCGACGGCACCGTCGCGGCTCGTCATGCGGAGCAACGCCAGCAGGCGATCGAGCGGCTCGAGGAGCGTCTCGCCGAGTCGCAGGCCTCCGCCCGCGAGGCCCGCGAGGAGCTGGCCGCGGTGCGCCGCGAGTCGGAGGCCCGCCGGGCCGAGCTGGTCGCCGTCACCCGCGAGCTCGACCATGTGCGGGCCGATCAGTCGAGCCGCTTCGACGCCGTCGATGCCCAGCAGGTCGAGATCCGGCGTGAGAACGCCGAAATCCGGGCTCAGAACCAGCGGCTCGTCGACCGCGCCGACACGACGGCCGAGGTGGTCCACCGGCTCGACGATCGTCAGCGGGCCATGCTCGACCGGACCGAACACATCGGCGCCATTCTCGATGCCGTCCACGTCAAACTGCGCTCGGTGGAGACGATGGTGCAGGCCGGCCACCGCCGATCCGTCGTGGCCAGGCTGCGGGGGATCGTGGGCCGTGGGCTGCGTCGCCTGCGGGGACGGGGAGTGCCGGCCGCGACGAAGACGGCGAAGGCCACGGCCACTCGCCTGCCCGAGCCCGTCCAGCACAGCATTCGTCGGGTCCGCCGAGCGGTGGCCGACGGCCAGGCCGGCAACCGCATCCGTGAACGGGCCGACAGGGTCACGCGACGCCTGCCCGATCCGGCGCAGAAGGCGGCCCGCAAGAGCACGGCCGTCGTGCGGCGCTCCGGAGCGGTGCCGAAAGCTTCGCGCGTGACTCGTGGGGTGGCCCGCCGACTGCCGGCCCCGGTGAAACGGGCGGTGAAGTCGGTGGTCGCGCCGACTGCTCCCGGGCGGGGCGCGCCGGCGCGCCCGAAGAGTGCCGCGCCCGCGCCGCGGCCCCGACAGACCGACGACGGGCGGTCCGCTGCCGTGCCCAAGGGCCCCGCCTCGTTCAAGTGGCAGAAGGGCTACGAGCGGCTGGTCGACGAGTTCATCTCCGCCGACACCTCGTGGGCGGTCGCCACCCCCGGATGCAAGCCCGGCGTCGCCGCCGTGGCCGGGCGCTCGGGTCTCCCGTTCCCCGCCGGTGACGGGCGCGCCCCGGCTGCCGACTCGCTGTCGTTGATCGCGGTTCTCGAGGCCCTGCGGCTGCGGGGCGTCGAGCGTCTCGTGCTGCCTGAAGGCGCTCGGGCCTGGTACCTGGCCCACCCCGAGCTCCGCGACCATCTCACCCGCAGCCACCGTCTCGTGGTCGACCGAGAGGCCGCCGGCGCCGTGTTCGACCTGACCGCGGCCGCCCCCGACCGCCACGGTGTGCTCACCGCCCTCAAGGACCTGTGCGTCGGTCGGCACTCGCTCCCCGCCGTCCTCGACTGGACCGATCTCTCCATCGCCGACGACCTGCCCGGCTTCACGACCTTCTCACCGGCCGGCGACGGCGGCTCGACCCTCCCCTACTTCGACGACAGCGTGGAGGTTGTGGTGACGACCGCGGATCGCGACCTCGACGAGGCGACCCGGGTGGCTGCGACCGCCGTCGTGGTGGCCCAGCGCGTCGGCGCGGAGCTGCTCGTCGACGCCATTCACCCCGTCGGTGACGGGTCCGCACCGGGCAACGGCGTCGTCATCATCGCGGCAGCGACATCGGCGGCCGTCGACGAGGTGGTGCAGCGTCGTACCGATCGGTTCGGGGCCGAGCTGCGTTTCGACGTCGATCCTCGCGAGGTCGACGCCGAGATCGTCGTCGTGGTCGAACCGGGCACGGTTCCCCTGCCGGGCGCGATCGACGCGCTGGTCACGGCCACGCGCCACCGTCCCGATTCCGTGACCGTCGCGAAGGTGATCGACGACCACGGCCAGGTCGAAGCCGCCGGTGGCATCGTGTTCGCCGATGGGTCCGTGGCCGGCATCGCGGCCGGCACCGTCGACGTCCGAGCGCCATGGCACGAGTTCGATCGGCCGACCTGCTGGGGGAGCGGCCTGTTCGGCGCCACTGCGGCGACGTGGCGCGACCTTCCGGGCCTCGATGCCGCCGACCCCGTCGCCTGGTGCGGCGCGGTCTGGGCGTCGGGTCGTACGGTCGACTACTGCCCGGCCGCGGCCGTCGTCCGTGTGGCGGCCGGCCCCGTGCTCGGCCCCGCCGGCGACGCGTGGGCTCCCGTGTTGGCGACCCGGCCCCACCGGCCCACCGAGTTCAGCGACGGCGCCTGGCGACACCTCCTGGCCAACGACGACGTGCGCTCCCTCGGCCCGAAGGGTCGGGCCTGATGGCTCGCACCGCGCTCGTCGTCCACACGCGCATGCCCGCGTTCGACCGCGACAGTGGATCCCAGGACGTCGACAACACGATCCGATGGCTGCTCGATGCCGGGTGGACGGTGACGTTCCTGTCCCGGGAGCCCGAGGGCGAGGCCGAACACCGCCATGCCGAGCGACTCCGACGCATGGGGGTCGCCACCTTCGCCGGGTTCGACTGGGCGCCGAAGTTGTTGCGCTCCTACCGGTTCGATCTCGCCATGGTCGCGTTCTTCGAGGTGGCCGAGGAGATCCTCCCGCTCGTCCACGAGTATTCGCCCGACACCCGAGTGGTCGTCAACTCGATGGACATCCACTTCCTGCGCAACGCCAGGAGGGCGTTCGGCGAGGAGGGTGCGGTCGACTCGTCGTTCGGCGACGCGGCAGCGCGGGAACTGAACGTCTACCACGCGGCCGATGCCGTCATCGCCGTGTCCGACAAGGAGCGGTCGCTGCTCGCCGATTTCGTCGGCGACGACCGGGTGTTCACCCTGCCGTTGGCCGAGCACGTCAGCCGCTCCACGGTGCCGTTGACCGAGCGGCGAGGCGGGTACTTCGTGGGCAACTTCCGCCATGTGCCCAACCGCGACGCCGTGGCCTATCTCGCCAACGAAGTCCTGCCGCTGATGGACGAGGAGCTCCGCCGCCGGCACCCCTTCACGGTGGTCGGCAACTATCTCGACCAGATCCGGCTCGACATCGATCCCGACCAACCGGGACTCAACCTCGTCGGCTGGGTGCCGACCCTCGAGCCCTACGTCGAACGGTCTCGGGTGGCGGTCGTTCCCCTGCTGCACGGGGCCGGGGTGAAGCGCAAGGTGCTCCAGTCGATGATGGCCTACACGCCGGTCGTCACCACCCCGACCGGGGCCGAAGGCCTCGATCTCGTCCAGGGTCGCCACGCGCTGATCGCCGTCGACGCGGCCGACATGGCCGCGGCCCTCACCCGCGTGCTCACCGACGACGACCTGTGGCGCCGACTCGCCGACGAGGGCGCCGCCCATGTCGACGAGCGGCATGGTCTGGAGCGGATCAGGCCGTGCTTCGACGCCATGATCGCCTCGGTCATGGGGTTGCCCCACCGACCTCGCCCCCGGGTGGCCGGTGACGACGGCCCCGTTGCCAACGTCGACGCCGACGCGATCCGTCGGCGGGTGCAGGCCATCGCCGAGCCGGGGGCCCCGGTGTTGGTGGTCTCGCTCGGTGACGACAGCCTGACCGACCTGGGGTCGCAGCCGTGCTGGCATTTCCCCGAAGGACGAGAGGGCGGATGGGCCGGATTCGACCCGGTCGACGGGCGTGCCGCCATCACCCATCTCGATGCCCAGACCCAACGGGGTGCCCGCTACTTCGTGGTACCACGGGCCGCCTTCGACTGGCGGGTCCGCTTCCCAGAGCTCTTCTCGCATCTCGAGACCGAGGGTCGGCGGCTCTACCAGGACGACATGGTGGCGATCTTCGACCTCGAGGGCACGAACGATGCGGGTGTTGCGCTCGATCCGCCTCCGCCGGCCTCGGTGTTCATCGCCGGGACCTATTCGGCCGGTCGGAGCGGCCCCCATCCCGATCTGTTGTCCGAGCTGTCGGCGCACGACACCCTGTCGGTCCGGCAGGTGTGGCGGGCCGCCGACGACCCCGATGCCACGGCGACCATCGACGACACCGGTGCCGACTTCGTCGTCTACGTGCACGACAACGCCGTGCTCCCGGCCGGCTTCCTCGACGAACTCGTCGCGACCCAGCTCACCCTCGACGTGGACCGACTCCAGCCCGCGCACAACAGCGGTCCGGAGGCGGGCCCGCCGATGACGGAACGTCACCGCGGTGTGGTCGCGCGCGAAGTCGATGCCGTCACGCCCTTGCCGGTGCTGTCGGTGCGGGCCGGCGCGGGGCTCGAGGGCCCGGTCACCCTCGCCGACAACCTCACGATCGGCCTCCGGGGCGGGATCGACGCCGACGATCTCGGCGACTCGTTTGCCCATGTGCGTCGGGTGTGGATCGCCGATGCCGACGGCACGCCCCGTCCCCACGATCGCCTCGCGCCCCGGTCGGCCCCCGACATCAGCGTGCTGATCTCGACCTACAACCGCCCGGTGCTGCTGCGCGAAGCCCTGGAGTCGTTCTGCGACCAGACGATCGGTGCCGAGCGGTTCGAGGTGGTGCTCGTCGACGACGGCTCGGCCGATTCCGAGGTCGACGCGATCGTCGACGAGTTCGGCGAGCGGCTCCAGATCGTGGGTGTCTGTGCGGGTCACGCGGGCCGCAGCGCGGCCAAGAACCTCTGCGTGCTGCTGGCCCAGGCGCCGATCGTGCTCTTCTTCGACGACGACGACCGGGTCACCCCCGACTATCTCGAGCGCCACCTCACCGCCCACGAGGCCCGGCCCGAGGAGGGTGTCGCGATCCTCGGCCACACCGACTGGGCTCCCGAGCTCGAGATCTCCCCGTTGATGCACTTCATCACCGACGTGGACCGGCTCATGTTCTCCTACGGCAGCCTGTCGAAGGGCCAGGAGCTCGACTGGCGCGGGTTCTGGGAAGGTCGGATCTCGTGCAAGCGGTCGCTGCTGATGCGCCACGGGCTCCACGACCAGCGGCTCGACTACTCCATCGACATCGAGATGGCATGGCGACTCATGCCCCACGGGCTCACCGTGGTCTACGAGCCCTCGGCGGTGAGTGTGATGGCGCGACCCCTCGACTTCGACGGCTTCTGCGCTCGCACCCAGGCGAAGGGCAAGGCGATGGCGGTCATCGCCTCGCTGCATCCAGGCACCGACATCGGTGCCCAACTGAAGCTCGACCAGGCCCGCGCCCTCTACGACGAACACCGTTTCGCCGAAGAGGAGCTGCGAACCACCGTCGCCGCACTCGAGGCCCGGGCCGGTGCCGACGGCACCGGGCTCTCGTCCGCGGAGCTCGACGAGCTCCACGAGTCGTATCGCACGATGTTCCGCATCCTCAACGCGAAGGGGATCGCGGAGACCACCGGAGGGGTCTACGCCATGGCGCGTCAACCGACCACAGTGCAACCGTTCGAGAACACCGACCCCGATCTCCTCTACGACGGAAGTCCCCCGGAGGCGTCCGACGACCCGGTGCTGAGCATCACGCTCCCGGTGTGGAGCCGTAGCGAGAAGCTCGCCCGAATGGTGGAGAAGACGGTCGAGCGGATCTGGGAGGTCGCACGGGTGCCGACCGAGGTCGTCGCGATCGACAACGGGTCCGACTACGAGTCGTCGTTGCTGGCCAAGGTCTACCGGTATCCCGAGAACAAG
>JAUIML010000154.1 GCA_030432715.1 Acidimicrobiia bacterium
TCGATCCCTTCGAGGCCGGGCGAGGAGTTGACCTCCATCACGAGCGGTCCGTCGTTGCCCTCGAGCATGTCGACGCCCGCCACCCGTAGCCCCATGATCTGTGCGGCCTGCACCGCAGTGCGCTCGTATTCCGGGTCGAGGTCGATCGACTGGGCCACCCCGCCGCGGTGCACGTTGGAGCGGAACTCGTCGCCCTGGGCGACCCGGCGCATCGACGCGACGACCCGGTCGCCGACCACCAGGGCCCGGATGTCGCGCCCCTTGCTCTCGCCGATGAACTTCTGGAGCAGGACGTTGTTGTCGGTGCTCTGGAGGGTCTCGATGACGGCCGCGGCGACCTTGTTGTCGGGGGCGAGGATCACGCCGATGCCCTGGGTTCCCTCGAGCAGCTTGATGACGACCGGCGCACCGCCGATTCGTTCGATGGCGGCCTCGACGTCGCCCCGGTTGCGCACGAACGACGTGGCGGGGATGCCGATGTCGTGGCGCGACAGGATCTGGGTCGCGCGCAGCTTGTCGCGGGAGTTGGCGATGCCGTTCGCCGTGTTGGGCGTGTAGACGTCCATCTGTTCGAACTGGCGGACGACCGCGGTGCCGAAGAAGGTCACCGAGGCGCCGATGCGCGGCAGAATCGCGTCGTAGTCCGACAACGGCTTTCCCCGGTACTGGAGCTCGGGTTCGGCCCTCGAGAGATCGATGGCGAACTGGAGCGTGTCGAGCACCCGCACGGTGTGGCCCCGCTCCTCGGCGGCGGCACGAAGCCGCTGGGTGCTGTAGGCCTTGGGTGATCGCGAGAGGATGGCGAGCTTCATTCGGTTGCTCCGGGTTGCGTGGTGGGGTGGGCGCCGATGTGGACGAGGGCATCGCCGCGGTGGACGACCGGCGACTCGTTGCGGCCGATGACGATGCCGGTCCTCGTGGCGCGGACGGTTCGTTCGCTGTTGCCGATCGCGTCGGCCACGACACCGACCGGTTGGCGTTCCGTCACGTGGTCACCGAGGTCGACGGCGAGGCGAGCCAGGCCGCTCTGAGGGCTCCGGGCCCATGACGACGGCCCGAGCACGAGGGTCGGCGAGACCGGCGGTTCCCCCCCGGCGGGCTCGGTCATCTGCAGGTGAGCGAGGACCCGGCGGATCCCTCGGACGCCGATCTCGATGGCGTCACGGTCGAAGCGCCAGGCCTCGCCGGCCTCGTAGAGGAGGGTGGTCGCTCCCGACCGGCACGCCGCTTCCCTCAACGAGCCGTCGCGAAGGCGGGAGTGGAGGGTGAACGGGGCGGCGAACACCTCGGTGAGCTCCGCGGTGGGCTCGTCGCTGAGGTCGGCGCGGATCTGCGGCACGTTGCGGCGATGGTCGGATCCGGTGTGGAGATCGATGCCGACGTCGCAGTGTTGGACGATCTCGGTCATGAAGGCGTGGGCGAACCGCGAGGCGAGCGAGCCCCGTTTCGATCCCGGGAAGGAGCGATTCAGGTCCCGCCGGTCGGGCATGTAGCGGTCGCCGGTGGCGAAGCCAGGCACGTTGACGATGGGGACGGCCAGCAGCGTGCCGGCGAAGTCGGTCGGCGTGATCGACGCGAGGATCTGCCGAATGATCTCGACCCCGCAGATCTCGTCACCGTGGATCGCCGCGCTGAGCCACATCGTCGGGCCCGGAGCGGCGCCGTGCACGGCGACGACGGGGATCGACATCCAACCGCCCGACGGCAGTTTGGCCGGCCGAAGCTCCATCTCGGTGCGGGTGCCGGGCTGGAGCACATGGCCGGCGATGGTGCGTGGGTCCTGCCCGGTCAACGGGGCCCTCCGTAGTACGACTTCGTCGGGTCGACCAGGAACCGCTTCCGGAGCGCGGCTCGACCGATGAGCATTCGAAAGCCCATCTCGTCGCGGTTGGTGAGGGTCAGGTCGATCGGGAACTGCTGGCCCAGCACGTCGAGCGTGGTGCGGATCACCGGACGGTCCTGGACCGCACCGTTGGAGCTGCGGATCCGTCGGTATTCGAGGATCGGCGCGGTGACCGTGACGGCGTTGCGGGCCGACCGCTGTTCGGGGTGGATTCCGAAGCGGACCCAGCGGGTGTCGCCCTCGGAGAACTCCTCGAGTTCGAACGCGTGCAGCGCCGAAGTCCGGGCTCCGGTGTCGATCTTGGCCTTGAGCCGTACACCGCCGAGATCCCCGAGCGTCACCCATTCGCGCCAGCCGATGATGGGTCGCTGAACCCGGGATTGGCGCATGGCGCCATGCTACGGCGTGGTCCGAGATCACGCGCTCGACGGGTCGGTTGCGGCGGTCACTCACGGGGGTCGCGCAACGCCGCGGTGATGTCGGAGACGGCTTCGGTGTGGGCGGCGTCGGCGATGGGTCGGAGTCGCGCTCGCCGGGTCGTCCGGCTGGCGCGGGCCTTGGTCGAGCCGAGTGTGGTGAGGGCGACGGTGACGGCCCGCCGGTCGACCGGGTCGCGGTGTCGCGAGACGAGACCCTTCTTCTCCAGTCGGTCGACGCGCGCGCTCACGGTCGCTTTGCCGGCCGATCGCACCGCCGCGATCTGGCCGACCCGCATGGTGCCGTTGGCGGCGAGGAGCCGGAGCATCTGCAGGTCTTCGGCACTGCCGACCCCGAGTTCCTCGGCAGTTGCCCGGTCGAGTCGGTTCAGCTCGGTCTGGAGGAGGGCGATGGCGTCGTCCAAGTGCATCCGCAAGACGCTACGTCCCGTTGACTGTTGCGTTCCATTGATCATCAACAAACAAGATAGTCAAGAATTTTGACAAAAGCACCCATGATCGGTACGGTGGTCGTGTGGAGATGCCACGCGAAAGGAACCGATGCCAACGCCGATGACCCCGATCGACGACCACCACCCGACGATGGCGGCCCCCGAGCCGCTCTCGGGACTCGACCGGCTGGGCCTCATCTCGGCCAGCCCCGGCCCCTACACCACCGTTCTCCTGCAGACCCGTCCGCTGGCGCGCAACGGGGACGACAACACGGCCCGTCGTTGGGCCGAACTCCGCGCCCAGTTGATCGAGCGCGGTGCCCCGACCGTGGCACTCGACGCGATCGACGCCCGCCTCACGCTCCCGGCTCCCGACGGCACGGCGGCTGTCGGTGTGATCGCCGCGGCCGACGGCCACACGGTCGTGGACTGGGCCCTCGAGCCCCCGCGCCGCGACTTCGCCGTCGTCGACTCCCTGCCCTACGCCGCGCCCTTCATCGAGTGGGACCAGCGCCGGGTTCCCCATCTCGTCGTGGTCGCCGACGACTCCGGCGTCGACATCGTCGAGTTCCGTGCCGACCACCGGACGACGGTCGATGCCGTCGACGGCTCGGTCGACGAGGCGCTCGTCGAGATCCGGCGCCGGGTGCAGTCCATCGATTGTCGGCTCGTCGTCGTGAGTGGCGCGAAGCACGTCGCTTCGTCGGTCGCCGACGGCCTCGTTCCCCTGGTGGCCCCGCGCTGCAACGTGGTCCTCGAGCACGACGATTCGCCCGATGAGCTCGCGGAAACGACGGTTCGCCACGTGGAGGACTCGGTTGCGAGCGAGACGGTCGGCCTCCTCCGGGAGTATCGCTTCCTCGCCGAACACGATGCCGCGGTCGACGGAGCGGCCGACGTGATCGACGCCCTTCGTGCGGCCCGACGAGGAGTCCTGCTCATCCACGACGACCCGACCGATGCTCGACGGGTGTGGGTGGGCCCGAACCCGACCGATCTCTCCATCACCGCCGTACCCGGATGGACGGCGACGGCACGGTTCGTCGACGCAGCGATCTTCGCCGCCATCGCCGGCGGCATCGCCGTCCGCGTGATCCCGTCCACCGGGGAGCGCGGGCCCGATGACGGGGCCGCCGTCCTGTGGCGCGAGGGTCCGACGCTCGAAGTCGTCTGACCGTCTCGCTCCGTCGCCGTCCGTCCTCCCTCGGAGTCCCGCTCGGCGCGTCACGCCTCCTACACTGACGGCCACGCGAAGGGGAGTGACATGGTGCTTGCAGATCTTGCGGCCGACTATCCGTACTGGACCACGCGGGTGGGCGTCGGGGTCGGTCTGATTCGGGTGATCGTCGGTGTGACGCTTGCCGCCCACGGCTACGCGAAGTTCTTCAAGGGCGGCAAGATCGCCGGCACCGCCGGCTGGTTCGACTCGATGGGGATGCGCCCCGGCAAACTCCACGCCTATCTGGCCGCCTCCACCGAGGTCGGCGCCGGGCTCCTCTTCGCCGTGGGTCTCTTCACCCCGCTCGCCGCGGCCGGCATGGTCGGCCTGATGGTCGTGGCCGGGTGGACCGTGCACCGCCACAACGGCTTCTTCATCGTCGGCGAGGGCTGGGAGTACACGTTCGTCCTGGCCGTGATCGCCGTGGGTATCGCGACGACCGGGCCGGGTCAGTACTCGCTCGACTACGAACTCGGTCTCCTCGACTCCGAGCTCGACGGGATCACCGGCCTGCTGATCGCCGGGGTCGGCGGTGTGGTGGCCGGGGTCGCCCAGATGGCGATCTTCTACCGGCCGCCGAAGACCGACACCTGATCAGCGGGCCCACGCCGCGTTCCGGTCGAGATGGGCCCGGATGGCGGGAGTGAGCTCCTCCGCATCGCGGCCCACACCGTCGATGAACGACGAGTTGCGGCGTCTGTTGAAGACGGTGCCGAGGCTGAAGACCCCGGCGTGCTCACCGACGCCCCGGTCGTGGCGCAGCGCGCCCTTCGGGTCGAGGAACCCGCTGGGCAGGTAGGGGTGGTGCGGACGAAAGCCCGTCGCCCAGATCACCGTGCGGAACCGATCCGCATCGAGCGAGAGCACGGCGGGACCGAGGGCCGTGCGCTCGGGGCGGTGAGCCGCCGTCAACTCGCGGTCCAGCCCCGACTCGGCGGCGTGGTCGTCGCAGCGCTGGAGCAGCCGCTCCTGCTTCAGGTCGGCGCTGCGTACGACGTTGGCCAGCGAGCCCGAGATCTGCAGGGTCGTGTCGGCGATGCCGGCCAGGCGACCGACGATCTCGACGCCCGCGTCGCGTAGCTCGTTGAGGCCGACGTTGCGACGGTCGGGTGAGCCGACGAGCTGGAGCGAGGGTGTTCGCCGCGCCTTGCGTGGGTCCTCGACGTGGTCGATGTGCTCGTCGAGGATGCCGAGCCTCTCCAGCCACCAGTGGATGTCCATGCCCCGGTAGCGGCGCGGGAGCCGGACGTGGTTGCTCACCGCGAGGGTGACGTCGAAGCCGGCCCGGGCGAGCTCGTCGGCGAGCTGGGCGCCCGAGGCCGATGCACCGACGACGAGCACCGGGCCCTCGACGTCGCCCGGATTGCGATAGTGGATGGGCGCCAGGTGTCGGGTTCCGGCCGGGAAGTCCCGGGCGAGGGCGGGGATGTGCGGCGTGCCGCAGGCGCCGGTGGCGATCACCACGGCGTTGCTCGCGATCCCACCGGTGGAGGTGCGCAGATCGAAGCCGCGATCGGTCGGGGTGACCGACTGGACCGCGGTCTCGGGCCGGACCGGGGCAGCGAACGAGGCCCGGTACGCCTCGAGGTGGTCGCCCACCTCAGCGGCGGTCATGTAGCCGTCGGGGTCCGGTCCGTCGTAGCGGAACCCGGGGAGACGACTCATCCAGTTGGGGGTGAGGAGACGAAGCGAGTCCCAGCGTTCCGTGCGCCACGCGTTGGCCGTGGCGCCCCGCTCGAGGACGACATGGTCGATCCCCTGGCGGGTGAGGCAATGGCTCATGGCGAGGCCGGCCTGGCCGGCTCCGATGATGGTGACGTCGGTGCGCATGGGACTCGCTTCCCTTCTCATGTCTCGTCGTGCTCGGATCAGACGACCTCGACGGATACGGCCGTCGGGTTGGTGATGATGTCGAACACGGCCGAGCGCTTCTGGCTCTGGGCCACGATCGCCTCGACGGTCGCGTCGTCGGCGTCGGCGTCGATGTCGTAGGCGACCCGGATCGCCGAGAAGCCGTTGCGGACGTCGGGGTCGATGCCCAGGATGCCCTGCATGTCCATGTCGGCCTCGAGGTTGGCCGTGACGGAGTTGAGCTTCACGCCCCAGTTCTGGGCGATCGACGCGATGCCGGCGGTGAGGCAACCGGCGAGGGCGATCATCGCGAGCTCGGGCGGCGTCGCACCGGCATCGGTGGCGCCGAACAGGCTCGGGTGATCGCTCACCACGGTGTGGGGACGGGCGTGGGCCTGCTCCTCGCCGAGGCCGAAGAACCGGTCGACCGTGGTGGTCGCCTGGTTGCCGTCGACCCATTCGCTGGCAGCCCGGAAGGTGAACTGGGCCGCCGGCGGCGCGCCGGTGAGCACCTCACGGGCATGGAGCAGGTGCTCCACGTCGACGCCGTTGAGCTGGTTGGTGGGTTCGGTGATGGTCATTGGATTGCTGCTTTCTTGGTTGGTTGGTTGGTTGGTTGGTTGGTTGGTTGGTTTGCTTGGTGCCCGCGTCAGGCCGGCTTGGTGCCGACGACGTGGGTGAGCTCGTTGACGAGGCGGTACGAGCCGTCGGCGGCCCGGAACGGCTCGAGGGTCGGCATGAGGAGGTCGCGCAGGCCCTCCTCGCCGAGGAGATCGAGGGCCGGCTTCTGGAGGCCGGGTGAGCGCAGCGCCCGCCACATCACGTGGGCGTCGGGCATCTCGTGGACGGCCTGGGTCGCACCTCGCTCGACGACCTCGAAGCCGGCCTCGGCGAACATCGACTCGGCCACCCCGGGCGCACCGATCGACGCGAGGCCGATCATCTCGTCCTTGGTGGATGCGGTGGCTCCGCCGAGGGCGATGAACATGTCGCGGAAGTCGAGCGCGTGGCCCGGCCCCCAGAACGTGATGGCGACCATGCCGCCGGGCTTCAGCACTCGGCTCGCCTCGGCCATCGCGACCTCACAGCCGCCCCAGATGCCGTTGAAGCTCGTCACGGCGTCGAAACACTCGTCCTCGTAGGGGAGGGCGAACATCGAGCCGGCGTCGAAACGGCCGGTCGGGGTGCGGCGACGGGCGATCTCCAGCAGCTCGACCGAGGCGTCGAGGCCGGTGACTCGGGCGCCGCGGCGGGCGGCTCGGGCGGTGGCGTAGCCCGACCCGCAGGCGAGGTCGAGCAAGTCGGTGGTCTCGTCGACGCCGATCGTGGTGAAGATGTGTTCGGCGGCGTCGCGGCCGTAGGGCTCGAACAGGTAGGCCCAGTCGAGGGCGGCGTGGCCCCACGCGGCGCCGGCTTCCTTCCAGCCGTCGTCGGGGGCCTCGGTGGTGTGGTCGAGGGTGTCGGTGTTCGTCATGGGGCCCATGCTGCGGATCGCGGGCCGGTGAGTCTTGAAGAAGGTCTGGAGACCTTCTGAAGATCATCTCCACATGGTCTTCATGACTCGTTTCGCCTGGTCAGGCACGGTGAGCGTCATGACGAACACCACCACTCCCCAGCACTCCCTGATCACGATCGACGGCGTCTACAACGGCCCGGCCCGCACGGGCCACGGAGGTGTGTCCGGCGGGCGATTCGCCGCCGTGGTGAACTCCCGAGCCGCCACCGTGCGCTTCCTCGCCCCGATCCCCCTCGACGAACCGCTGGGCGCGACGCGACAGGGCGACGTCGCCCATGTGGTCGGGGCGGCGGGTCCGGTCGCCTCGGTGCGCGCCCTCGGCGGTCCGTTGCGGACCGGTCACTTCGGGCGGGTCTCGGCCGGCGATGTCGCGACTGCCCGCGCCGCCTGGCTCGACAGTCGTGGCGGCGACCACATCGCCCCCACCTGCTTCGCGTGCGGACCCGACCGCAACGACCACCGAGGTCTGGATCTGCGTCCGGGCCCCGTGCCGCAGTCGTCGCTGTTCGTGGCCGGCTGGTCGCCGGGCATCGACGGCGAGGTTCCCGACTGGATGGTCTGGGCCGCGCTGGACTGCCCCAGCGGGATCCCTGCGATGGCGATGGTCGCGCTCGATCAGGCCGTGGTCACGGCCGAGCTCTCCGTCGAGATCCGCGACCGGATCCGCGGCGACGGCGACTACCAGCTCGTCTCCCGTCGCACCGGCGGTGAGGGCCGAAAGCACACGACCGAGGCGGCGCTCGTCGACGAGCGGGGTCGGGCCGTGGCGGTGGCCACGGCTCTGTGGCTGACCGTCCCGATCCACGTGATGCAACCGGAGCGGGCCACGGCCGGCGTCAGCTGAGGCGACGCAGCAGGCCGATTCGCACTTCGACCCCCGGCGACCAGTGGGCGAGAGGTTCGCCGGTGGGCGTCGGCAGGCCGGCGGCGGTGAGGAGTTCGTCGTCGCACTCCAGGACGTCGACGTGGTGCAGTGGCCAGGGTGGATGCTCGGCCCACGCGCCTCGGATGGCTCTCGAGGTCACGCTGAACAGCCGCCACTGGGCCGTCAGCCAGTGGTCGAGGTCACCGAGTTCGCCGTTCGTGAAGGGAGCGCCGGGCCGGACCCGAACCGATGACGCGACGCTGCGTGGCGCGGGCCAACGTCGGCGGGTCCGGTAGTGCACGATCCCGTCCGCTCGCGTCGAGCTCATCGCCGACCAGAAGTAGGGGACCCGGTAGGTCGTGCGCCCCACCACGACGGCCGGCAATCGGGCGGCGTCGAGCGAGAGAAACCAGACACCCCGAGTGCCGTCGGGGCCGACCACATAGGTCCGGACGTTGGTCTCGCAGAAACGGGAGATCCACGGAAGGGCCGGGCCCCGGGGCGGGCGGACCTCCATCACGAACGGGACGAGGCCGACCCACCCGTGTCCTTCGAACGTGTCGACCGTCAGACCGGATGGCAGCAACTCCTGGATCACCTCGGGTGCATATGACCAGTGCAGGAAGGTCAGCCGGTCCCACCGGTTGATCATCGACGCGCGGTCGACCTGGATCGGACAGTCGGGACCGAACCCATCGCCCGTCATCGGTGCGTGCCCCGGTCCGATGGGGGACCATGGCCCCATGCGATCGGTCGTGCCCTACTCCCCACCAGACGCCGTTCCCTCGGCCAGGCGCAGGTGGAGCCGCTCGCGGAGAACGTCGGGGCCGACCTCCTCCCATGTCCGCCGCTGCTTGATCACGGTCACGCCGGCTGCGGTCGCGACGCCGGCCACGCCGGCGAGTCCGATGATCTTCCACAGCTTCACACCGTCGACCCTAGGCGGTGCCCGGTGACGACATCGCTGTCACTCGCCGAGGCCGCCGCACAGACCAGGACGGGCGATGTCTGGCTCTTCCGGGGCCCGAGCCATGCCGACAAGGCGATCCGGCTCTTCACCAACAGCCCGGTCAACCATGTGGGCATGGCCGTCGTCATCGACGACCTCCCCCCGCTCCTGTGGCACGCCGAGCTCGGTGCCTCGCTGACCGACGCCTGGACCGGTGAGCGGAGCCGGGGCGCCCAGCTGCATCGGCTCGAACACGCCGTGGGGGTGTGGACCCACAAGTACGGCCAGCGCGCGTGGATGCGCCAGATCGACATCGAGGCGACGAGAACGATGGAGAACGCCATTCTGGCCACCGTCAACGAGTTCGACGGTCGCGCCTTCCCCCGGACCGGGGCGCTGGCGAAGAGGTGGCTGC
>JAUIML010000155.1 GCA_030432715.1 Acidimicrobiia bacterium
CGAGACGGAACTGGGCCATGGCGCCGCGGCGGTCCTCATCGGCGAAGGCGAACCGATCGCCGAGGTGCTGGCCTGGGGCACCGTGGCCGACGACTTCGTGGACCGGTACCGCCAGGCGGACCAGCGTTTCGACTACCGCCTGGAGGCGCGCTGGGTACGTGACGCGGGAACCCGCGGGCCGCTGGGTCAACTCGTGGGCGAGGAGTCCGCGGCCGTCGGTCGTCTCGGGCGCGTACTTGCCGTCCTTGAAGAACACGTCGTTTCCGGTCGTGAACGCCTCCGCCTGCACCGACCGGTTCAGCTGATCCGCGGTGCCGCCGGTGTGGACACGAACCCCCGACAGGTCCGTCCCGAGATGGCCTTCCATGTCGGTGCGGGTCGTGTCGTCGAGGGGACGGCCACCGCCCTTCTCCGCCTTGATCTCGTCGGCGATCTCGGGATCGAGCGGGCCGGCGCCCTGTGAGGTCGACGATCGCTGGATCAGCGAGGTGAATGCACGATTGCCGATCTGGCTCGGCAGGCCGGCATCGGGCCCCGGTGTCGACTTCTCGGTCGGGCGGGCCGTAGACCGCTCGCTCGGATGCTCGTGTTCGTGCTCCATGGGATCAGCCTTTCATCAGAATGGAATCGCCGAGGGGTGTGGGGGCTGCGCCGTCGGTGCGCAGGATCGAGAGATACGGTCCGAACTCCTTCTCGGAACAGAGCCGGCCGAGCTTGCGGTACTCGATCTGCACACCACGTATGAGGCAGTGCATGTTGACGGCGGTGCCGTCGGCAGCGGCGAGATACGAGGCGGTGACTGCCACGTTGCGAATGTTTCCGCCGGTGATGGGGAACGCGGCCGCGAGGAAGTCGAGGTCGGCGTCGGCGGCCCTCGGCGCGGCACCGAGCAGTCGTTCCCAGAGTCGTCGTCGGTGGTGCTCGTCGGGGTCGGGGAAGTCGACCACCACGCTGAGACGGCGGGCGAAGGCGTCGTCGATGTTGCCTTTCAGGTTGCTGGCGAGCACGGCCAGGCCGTCGAATTGCTCCATGCGTTGGAGCAGGTAGGCCACCTCGACGTTGGCGTAGCGGTCGCGGGCATCGCTGACTTCGCTGCGCTTGCCGAACAGTGCGTCGGCTTCGTCGAAGAACAGGATGCCGTTGACCCCTTCGGCCTCGGTGAAGATCTTCTCGAGGTTCTTCTCGGTCTCGCCCACGTACTTGTCGACCACGGTCGAGAGGTCGATCACGTACATGTCGAGCCCGAGCGCGTTGGCGATGACCTCGGCTGCCAGCGTCTTGCCGGTGCCTGAGTCGCCGGCGAACATCGCCGTGATCCCCTCACCGCGCCCACCACCGCGTCGCAACCGCCACTCGTCGAGCACCTGGTTGCGGTGCGCCACGCGAGCGACCACCTGCGCCAACTGTTCGTCGGTCTCGTCGGGCAGGACGATGTCGTCCCACGTTGCGTCGGGGACGACCCGGCGGGCGAGGCGGCCCAGGCCGGCGGAGTTCTGACCGCGTGCGCCGGCGGCGAGCGCGCCGGCGTCGAACGACGACCCTTCGGCGGCGGCGTGGGCCCGGCCGGCGGCGACGGCCCGTCGGATCTGGCGGGGGCCCATGCGGAAGGGACCGAAGACCGGGTCATCGGGGCGGATGTCGGCGCCCAGATGATCGAGCCAGAGCTCGCGCTGTTCCTCCTGGGGGGGAAGTTCGAGCTCGTGGATGAACGCGGGCCGGTTGCAGCGCTCGGGGTCCCAGACGTTGCGGCCGTGGAGCACTACGGGGCGGCTGTGCTCGGTCAGGGTTTGCAGCACGCTGTCGTCCATGCCGTCGATCGGGCCCACCACGAGGCCTCGACCCGACAATCGACTCTCTCGCAGAGCCGTGCGAGCGAAGTCGAGCATCGCGCCGGCTTCGACGCGGCGAGGGTCGAGACAGAGGGCGGATCGACCGACAGACTCGAATGCGGATGCACCGATTCCGGCTGCGCCGGCGTCGACGGTCTCGCGCAGGTAGATCAGCTCGTCGCCCGAGCGGAGCACCCGCGCCACCGGTTCCTCCACTCCTGCCGTCCGCCGATCGGGCTCGAGCACGGCCGGTCCGAGGTCGGCGTCCACCGCGTCGCCCCCGAGGAGGTGGGCCGCGACACGATCCGGAACCCGGAGGCTCCGGCTCAGGAAGGGACGCTCGGTCTCCTCGATCCGGATCAGCCCGCCGCGCATGAGTGGTGAGTCGTCGCCGAGGCGAGCGCGGGCCGTGACGTCCATGAGTGACTGTCCGAGCAGTTCCAACGCGAGGCCGGGGCTGGCCCGGCGCCGGGTGACGTCGTCGTGCAGGTAGCCGTAGAAGCGTTCGAATCGCTGGTCGAGATCGGGGGCGAGGGCGATCACCAGGAGGTCGAGGTCGAGAGGGCTCAGCGCGAAGGCGTCGGCGAGGCGCTGGAGTGGGCCAGTGGTGGGGGGCGCCGCGAGGTGAGCATCCGCCGACTCGCCGACACGGACCCCTCGGTCGAGCAGGCGGTCCACCTGCTCGTCGGTGATGTAGAGGCCGCGGAACGACAGATCCGGGTCGACGTCGATCTCCCGCATACGTCCGGTCGCAGCCCGGACCCGAGCCTCCACGGCCTGAAGGCGAGCGACGAGATCGGCGTCGACTGTCATGACCGACCCCGACGCTCCTCGACGAGCTCTTCCTCGAGATCCTCTCTCGACATGCGGAACAGCGGGGCGCGTTCGACCGGGGGTCCTGTCTCGAACTCGCGCCCGGGCATCAGCGGGGCGATGACGACGAGGTCGATCGACGCCTTGAGCTCCCCGCCCATGGCGGACCAGACATCGCTGATCGAGCGATCCTGCGTGGGTGGCAGGGCCAGGGTGGTCAGTGTGGGTACCGGCGCGTCGGCCAGCGAGCCCGAGAGCAGTTCCTCAGGGAGTTCGTCGGAGCGGAGGAACCCCTGTAGCAGGGCCGACAGGAGTCGGTGCTCATCCTCGGGCCGCTGGGTCCAGGCGGTGAGGAGGTACGAGAGGCGCAGGCGGCGCGGCGGCGGGCGGCGGCCCGTGATGATCCCGTTCTCGTCGCGGATCGGTTGGGGCGCCACGTCCCGGCGGCCCACGTCCTCCCGGATGTCGTAGAGGAACACGCTGACCGTGGGCTTGTTCTGGCGGGCAGCCCAGTCCTTGGTGGGGGCCTCGAACGACACGTCGACACCCGCGTCGATGACATCCCGCTCGATCAGGGCGCGCAGCGTCTCGTCGACATCGTGAATCATTCCTCGCGATCGTCGGTCGCGGCTCGCCGCGGCCGCCACGCCTCGCAGACGGGCGTTGGGGCAGGATCCGTTGCCCGTTCGGGCAACGTCGCCGGACGAGGGGGTCTGTTCCCGCACTCTGCGCAGGCGTACCCTGGACGGCATGGCGAAACTCACCGACGTGCAGATCTTCGAGGCTGCACTCCAGGCCGGCTTCACCCCCGACCAGGCCGTGACGATGACCGCCATCGCGCTCGCGGAGTCGGGCGGGGAGACCGGCGCGCTCAACGACGTCGGCGAGCATTCCGTCGGGCTGTGGCAGATCAACACCGCGGTCCACGACTGGCACCCTTCGCAGGGCACCGACCCGTTGCTCAACGCCCGGATGGCCTACGAGGTCTCCGGCGGGGGTCGCGACATCAGTCGCTGGACGGTCACCCATTCGTCGAAGGGGTCTCGCTACCTCCCGTTCCGCGGCCGCGCCGAGGCGGCGGCGGCGGCGGCCGGCTACCCGGGGGCGGAGGGCCAGTGGAACCCGCCGACCGGCTACAGCGACAACAACGTGGGCGCGGCGCCGCCGGGTTCCGACAGCCAGCCCGTGTTCGAGCCGGGCGAGATCCCGCCCTTCGTCGAGGGTGCGGCCGGCGCGACCGATGCGCCGGTGCCCACCGGGGCGGCGGCGTCACCAGTGGCCGACGACAACCCGTTCGACCGCGACGGCGACGGCGTCTTCGACGCGGTGGAGGAGTGGCTCGGCGAAGACCTGCTACCCGACGCAAGCACGCCGTTGCCCGACCCGGCGGCCCCCGGCCACTCCCACGCTCACTCCCATTCGCACTCGCACTCCCACAGCCACGGCACCCCGATCGATCGGGATGCGCTGCAGAACGGGCAGCTCGCCGACCACATGCTGGTCGATGTCACCGGGGGCAACGACGCCCTGTTGGCCGGTCGACCGGCCAACGCGTGGCAGGCCATGGTCGCCGCCGCGGCCGCCGACGGCGTCGACATCACCTTCAGCGATGCGTACCGCCCGCTGGCCGATCAGGAACGCCTGGCTCGTGATCTCGGCCTCTACAGCCAGGGCGGTCGGGCGGCCGCACCAGGCACCTCCAACCACGGGCTCGGATTGGCGGTCGACGTCAACCGGACCCCCGAGGCCATGGCCTGGCTCGACGAGAACGCGGCCGACTACGGCTGGATCGCCGACGTGCCTCGCGAACCGTGGCACTTCAACTATCGCGAGCATCTCGATCCGAATCCCGACCGCGGCCCGGTGGGCGGCGGGCCGACGGCCCTCGACGATGGGGCAGCCGACAACCCCTTCGACACCGACGGCGACGGGATCTACGACGCGGTCGAGGAGTGGCTCCAGGACCAGGGCCACGTGCTGCCCGGCAACGAGCCGCCGCCCGACGGCGGCCTCGATCCTGGAGGCTCCACCCCGCCGCCGACGCCGGGTGGTGGCCATGACCACGGCGGTCACGCTCATGCCGCGAGCGGCGGCCATGTATGCACCCACGGCCCGGGGGAGAGCTGCCCGTCGTGTGGGTCGGGCGGTGACGAGGCGGAGGAGGCCATGGGTTGTGCGCATGGGCCCGGTGAGTCCTGTCCGGCGTGTGAGACCGGTGGCGACGACGTCGAGGGCGTCGATGCCGAGGTCGAGTCGCTGGGCCCCCTCTCGCCCGACGAGATGCGCGGCCTCGACGACATCCTCGGACGGTTCGAGCTCGACACCACGGGCGAACTGCGGTTCGAGTCGCTGGCGCCCGATGAGCAGCTGGGGCTGCGCGACGCGTTGTCCGACCTCTATGTCGAGCGTGTCGGGGGCGACCGTGAGAGCTTCACGTCGCAGTTCGACGAGATCCTCTCGGAACGCAACGGTGATCTCGAGCTCACCGAAGTGCTCGACCTCTTCGACGACTTCTGACCCCGCTTGCCCTTTCGGGCAGACATCGGGGGCATCCGTTGGTGTTGAGGAGGCATTGAGCGCCGGTTGAGCGGCGGTCGCGACGCTGTTCCCCGGTCCCGTCAGGAGAGTCCCATGAGTCGCATCACCGTCTTCGTCTACGCCCCGGATCCCATCTCCCAGGCCGGGGTTGCCGCCCAGTTGCGGGCCCGACCCGAGATCGATGTCGTCGACGAGCAACCGGACCGGGCCCAGGTCGCGGTCGTGAGTGTCGACCGCATCGACGACGACGCCATGCGGGTCGCCCGGGCCGTCCAGCGCAATGGGCGCCCCCGCCTCGTGCTGGTCGTGGGCTCGGTCGAGGAGCAGGATCTCCTCAACGCGGTGGAGCTCGGCGTGAGCGGGTTGATCCGCAGGAGCCAGGCCTCGCCCGAGCAGTTGGTCGAGACGATCCAGGCTGCGGCCCGTGGCGAGGCATCGCTGCCGCCCGATCTGCTCGATCGGCTCCTCAAGCAGATGAAGCACGTCCACGATCACGTCCTCGCCCCGGCCAACCTCCATGCCAGCGGGCTCACCAGCCGGGAGATCGAAGTGCTCGGGCTCATCGCTGAGGGCAACGACACCAAGGAGATCGCCGACGAACTCCGCTACAGCGAACGGACCATCAAGAACATCGTCCAGGACATCACCCGGCGCTTCGGTCTGCGCAACCGTTCGCATGCCGTCGCCTACGCCCTGCGCCACGGTCTGATCTGATCGGCGCGGCGATGCTGCCGCCGGGGGTGCTGATGCGCGACGATGACGGCGTGACTCCGCCCGCGGCTGCGCTCTCGTGAACGACATCGACGACGCCGCGGGCTACGCCGTGAAGATCGGCGCCAACGCGATGGCGATGGCGACCGATCTCGGGCATCCGACACTCGCCGAGACCCTCGGCGAACTCGTGGCCCAGGTGCGCGACCCGCTGTCCCGTGTCGTTGTCTGCGGTGGGTTCAAGCAGGGGAAGAGCAGCCTGGTCAATTCCCTGCTCAACGCTCGGGTGTCGCCGGCCGATCCCGTCGTACCCACGGCGGTGCCGGTGGTGGTCGCCGATGGTGAGACCGCCGCCGCTCTCTACGTGCAGGTCGACGACGACCGGGCGGTAACCCCCATCGATGTGGTGGAGCTCTCGTCGTATCTCCGTGGACAGCTCGTCGAACACGAGGACCGCCCGGTGGTCGGGGCCTTGGTCCGCATCCGCCGTAGCCTGCTCGAACGCGGGGTGATCATCGTCGATACCCCACCCATCACCGGGGGTCTGTCGAGTGTCGATGCGGTGCAGGTCCTGACCGAGGTCCGTCGGGCCCGGGCTTTCGTCTACGTGACCGACTCGAGCCAGGAGCTCACCGCGCCGGAGATCGAGTTCATCGTCGCCGCCCGCGAGCTGTGTCCGTCGGTCCTGGTCTGTCAGACCAAGACCGACCTCTATGCCTCCTGGGAGCGCATCCGCAACCTCAACGCGGGGCACCTGGAGCGGGCCGGTGTCCCCACATCGGTGCTCGCCGTGTCGAGCACCCTGCGCCAGCGCGGCGTGCGTACCGGGGACGCCGAGCTCCAGGTCCAATCCGGCTACCCGGCGCTGTCGTCGTTCCTGGTCGACGATGTGCTCGCCCAGGCCACCCGCGACAGCGTCCGCCGACTGGCCGAGACTGCAGCCCGGGCGAGCGCCCAGATGGCCGAGCCCGTCGCCCTCGAGTTGGCGGCCCTGCAGCAGCCGAGCGAGCTCGTTGCCCTGCGCGAGCGGGCCGAACACACCAAGCGAAGGGTGACGGCCTTCGCCTCCGGCGAGGGGAGCTGGGAGCGGGTGCTCAAGCGGGAGCTCCGACGGATCAACGACGACAGCCGCTATCACGTGCAGGTCGCGCTCAAGGAGCTCGAGCGATGGGCGATGGAGCGCATCGACGACGAGGACCCCGCCCACAATTGGATGGAGTTCGAAGGGCGCCTCCAGCGCGAGACGACCCAGGCGATGGTCGAACACCTCGCGTTCATCCGCTCGGCTGCCGAGCATGCCGTCGAGCAGGTCGCCGAGGCCGTCGCGGAGGATGCAGACGACCTGGGCATCCAGGTCACCGACTTCCGCGTGCCGTTCTCCACGGAAGACCTCGAGCTCGACGACGCCGAGTTCGGTGGCGGTGTCCGCGGTCTGCAGACCGGTGTCGTCGCGCTGCGCTTCGCCGGGGTGGCGGGGGCGACGGTCTTCGGAGCGTTCGCGGCGATCAGTCCCCCGCTGGCCGGCCTGCTCGCGATCGGCGCAGCGACCACCTCGGGTGCGGTCTTCACGATCGGCGGTCGCAAGAGCGGGCTCGAGCGTCGCCAACACGCGGCCCGGCAAGCCACGCAACGCTACATGCGCGATGCCCGACTGGTCGCGGAGAAGGCGTCGACCGACGCCGTCATCCACACCCAGGACCAACTGGTCGAGGAGTTCGAGCGCCTGATCCGCGAACTGCGCGAGAGCGTCGACGCTGACCTGGCCGCCCTCGCGGCCGCCGAGGCGAAACACGAAGAGGAGAAACCGGCCAAGATCGCCGAACTCCGCGAGGTGCTCGCCCAGCTCAAGCTGATCCACTCGCATGCCCAACGGGCGGTCGCCTCGTGAGCGTGATCGACGAGGTGCGCCAGCTGCTCGACGGCGCGATGGAGATCGCCGAGGGTCAGCAACTCGAGCTACTGCAGGATGTGGCCGACCGGCTCGATGCGCCGCTCCGGCTGGCGATCGCCGGCCGGGTGAAGGCCGGCAAGTCGACACTGCTCAATGCCCTGGTCGGCGAGGCGGTGGCCCCCACCGACGCTGCGGAGTGCACCAAGGTGGTGACCTGGTACGTCGACGGCCTGACCTATCGCGCCTGGTTGCATCCCGCGAGTGCCGACGACCCCCGGCAGGTCCCCTTCACCAGGGAGCCGGGCAACGCCCACATCGACATCAGCGGGACGCCGATCGACGACATCGACCACCTGCGGGTCGAGTTCCCGTCGCAGAACCTGAAGGGACTCAATCTCATCGACACCCCGGGCACCACTTCGGTGTCGGAGACCGTCAGTCAGCGCACGAGCGACTTCCTGCTGACCGAGCGCGAGACGCCGGTCGACGTGGTCATCTACCTGATGCGTCACCTCCACGACAGCGACGTCGACTTCCTCGAGGCGTTCACCGGTGAGGGTCGTGAAACTCGGCCGGCCATGGCGATCGGCGTGCTCTCCCGGGCGGACGAGATGGGGGGCGGTCGCGCCGACGCGATGGACATCGCCAACCGGGCGGCAGTGGAGTTCTCCGATGATCCCCGGTTGCGGATGCGGGTGCAGACCGTCGTGCCGGTCGCCGGCCTGCTGGGGTTCACCGGCGCCACGCTCCGCGAGGAGGAGTTCCAACTCCTGCGCCGGATGACGCGCAGTTCCATCGACTCGATCGACGGGCAGCTGGCCTCGGTCGACGCATTCATCGGCGGTGATGCCATCGCCGGTTCCACCGAGGAAGAACGGCGGGCGCTCGTCGACCGGTTGGGGATGCACGGCATCCGGTTCGGGGTCGCGTCGATCATGCACGGCACCACGACCTCCGCCCAGGATCTGGCCAGAGCACTCGAGGCGCACAGTGGGCTCGGACGGCTGCGCGCGCTCGTACGCGGTCTCTTCGCCGAGCGTCAGGCGGTCGTCAAGGCCAACCTCGCTCTCGGCCTCGTCGAGGATGTGGCCGCGTCCGCACCGCGCTCGGTTGCCCGCAAGCTCGAGGGTGAGATCGAACGGATTCGGGCGACCTCGCACGAGATCGCCGAACTCGAGGCGCTCAACGAGTTGCGGATCGATCCGCCGGCCGGCCCGATCGGCTTCACCGCCCCGGATGATCCGGCGGAGATCGGCGATGTCGCCCGCGTGGCCTTCGTCGCCGACGTCGCCCGCATCCGGCCCGGGCAGACCTTCCACCTCGCGTTCACCGTGAGCATGGCGAAGCACTGGCACACCTACTGGGTGAACCCCGGGGATACCGGCGTGCCGGCCACCTTCGAGGTGACCGCTCCCGCGGGCTTCCGCGTCGGCGAGCCGCTCCACCCGCGGCCGCAGGTGATCATCAACGAGGAAGGCACGACCTACGGGTACGAGGAGGAGGCGTGGATCTTCATCCCCGTCACCGCTCCCCGCGACCTGCCGACCGACGGACGCGAGCTGCGATTCGACATCGAGGCGTCCTACCTCGTCTGTCGCGACATCTGCCTGCTCGGCTTCGCCGAGGGCACGGTGACGCTGCCGACGACCACCGCCGCCGATCCGGCCGCGGCCCCGACCGAGTCCGCCGACGCCACGACGATGCTGTCGATGCGGC
>JAUIML010000156.1 GCA_030432715.1 Acidimicrobiia bacterium
GCGAGCACCAACCCGACGCCGAGCACGACCACGGCGAGCACGAGCAGGGGGAACCCGCGCTCACGCTTCTCACCGACCCCACGCGAGGTGGCGGCGGCACGAGCCGCTCGTTGGACCTTCTTGGACGAACTTGCCTTACCCACGAGCGACCACGCTAGCGGTAGGGGTCCCGACTACTGCGCGCGCCCCGGGGTTTCCCTGCCTCCGCGCGACGAGCGGAGTTCTTCGAAGAGATCGACGTAGGCCGAGGCGACACCCTCCGGCGAGACCCACGCCTCGACGAAGGCCCGGCCCCGCTCCCCCATCCCCTCGCGGTCGGCGGTGACCAGCGACTCGACCGCCGCGGTGAACGCCGCGCCGTCCTCGGGGGGAACGGTCGCTCCGGCACCGACCGACTCGACCACCCGCACCACCTCGGTTCCCTCGTCGACCGACGCGAGAACCGGACGGGCCGCAGCCAGGATCGAATAGAGCTTCGAGGGCACCGACGAGCGGCCGAGACCACGACGCAGGGCGATCACGTGGACGTCGGCGGCTGCGAGCACTTCGGGAAGACGTTCGGCGGGCTGGAGGTCGACGAAGACCAGGTTGTCGAGATCGGCCGCATCGGCCTCGAGGCCCGGGCGGGTCGATCCGCCGCCGTTGATCACGAACACGAGATCCTCACGGTGTCGGAGGGCCCGAGCCGCATCGACCATGAGGCCCAGCGGCTGACTGAAGCCGAGGTTGCCGGCATACATGACCACGGTCCGATCGCCGAGACCGAACTCCTCGCGGTACGAGTTCTGCCGCGGGCCCGGGACGATCCGCTCCGTGTCGACGAAGTTCGGGATCACCCGTACCGTCGTTCCCCCCTTTCCGGCCAGCTTCTCCTCGACGTTGTCCCGGAGATCGTCGGACAGCACGGTGACCGCGTCGGCCCGGCGGTAGGTGAACCGTTCGAGCCGGCGGAGGACAGCGATGAGGCGCCGGTCGGAGATCGCGCCGACGTCGATCGCCACATCGGGGAAGACGTCCTGGATGTTGAAGACGAGCGGGACCCGCCGCACCCGGGCCGCGATCCAACCGGTCAGCCCGAGCGTGAGCGGGGGCGACATCGCGAGCACGACGTCGGGTCGGCGCCGCTGGAAGACGGAGAACATCGTCGCCAGCACGGTGAACCCCGCGAACGCAGCCGCGCGGGCCGGGATGTTGCGCTTGTCGGTGGGGAACGGATGCACTCTGGTGATCCGGCCCCACGGCATCCGTTGCCGGCGCACCGGTCGACCGCCCCAGCCGGGCTCGATCGCGTGCGACGTGTACCACGGCAGCGCCGTGACCACCTCGAGCTCGTGTCCCCGGTCGATCAGACGGTGGGCGATCTCGCTGATCACGACCCCGGTCGGCGCCACATCGGGTTCGAAGTGGGGGCAGACGATCAGGATTCGCACGGGCGGCAGGATGGCACAACGCATGCCCACTGGTCGACGGCGGTCACGCGACGGATCGCCAGGCATCGACGAGGCGGCCGGCGGCGTTGGCCGGACTCCACCTCTGGGCGCGCGCCCGGGCCCGACCCGCGCGCTCCTCGACGGCCGGTCCACCGGCGAGCACGGTGTCGATCGCGTCGGCCCAGGCTTCGGGGTCATCGCCCTCGATCAGGAGGCCGGTGTCGCCCACCACCTCCGGGAGGGCCGTCGACCGAGCCGCGACGACCGGTAGCCCGTCGCGCATCGCCTCGAGCACCGGAAGGCCGAACCCTTCGTAGGCGGAGGGGAAGGCGAGCACGTCGGCTCGCCGGTAGAGACCACGAAGCACGGCCGGCGTCACCCGGCCCGGGCGCAGCACGGTTGCCGCCGACCGGGCGACGGCGGCCGCGACGGCAGCCTCGGCCCGTCCCGCTCCGCCCGTCAAGACGACGGTGACCTCCCGGCCCGCGGCGGCCACGCGATCGACGGCGTCGAGCAGCAACACGTGCCGCTTGTGCGGATGGCTGATCGCCGGGTAGAGGACGACCGACCCGGTGAGCGAGTCGGCGAGACTCGAGTCGACCCGCTCGTCGGCATCCCAGGTCGACGACACGGCGACCACCGAATCGGGGTCGGCGCCGAGACGGTCGACGATCGTCGAGGCGGCCCAGTTCGACGGTGTGGTGACGAGCCGGGCCGTCCGGGCCGTCCGGGGCAGGGCCCGCCCGAGATATCGGCGCTTCGCCAGCGAGAAGTTCTCGGGCCGTTCGAGCGGTTGCAGGTCATGGATCGTGACCACGTTCGCGCCACCGTGATGACGCAGCGGCACCCGACCTCCGAAGTGATGGACGACATCGGCATCGCGGGTCGCCCGGTACAGCGCCGTCGACTCGACCGCGACACGCCACGCCCGCACGTCGAGCGGCCCGGGGAGCGGGATCGTCGACGCCCGCTGCAGCCCCGGGTGGGTCGCGAACAGCGCGGGCGACCCGAGCACGGCGAGGTCGATGTCGGGTGGCGCCGCGTCGAGCACGGACTCGAGCAGGCGAACCGTGTACTCCTCGCTGCCCCCGACCGAGCCGGGCCGGAGCCACGCCAGGTTCGCCGCGACCCGGATCACGACCGGGCTCGCTCGTACGCGGCTTCCGTGCCCGCCGCGGTGTCGTCCCACGTCATCGAGGCCGCGCGGCGGGCACCGGCGGCCGCGATCGCGGCCCGATGCCCGTCGTCGGACCACAGCCGACCGATCGCCTCGGCCCAGCCGTCGGTGTCGGTGGGGGCGACCACGAGCCCGTCGGGGCCGACGATCTCCGCCGTGGAGGTCCCTGCACTGGTCACCACGGCGGTGCCCTGCGCCATCGCTTCGAGGACGGGCATGCCGAACCCCTCGAGCAGGCTGGGGAGTGCGAACACCGTGGCGAGGTCGTAGAGCACCGGGAGGTCCTCGGGCGTCACCTCCCCGATGTGGCGGACGTGGGCCGGCGCGGTGATCTCGTCGATCTCGACTCCCCACCCCGGTGGTCCGGCGAGGACGAGCGCGGCATCACCACCGAGCCGACCGACGGCCTCGACGAGGGTCGGCAGGTTCTTTCGCGGCTCCGCACTCCCCACCCACAGGACGAATCGCTCGGGGAGTCGGTGGCGGGCCCGTACCCGATCCCGGTCGACGTCGGTCACGGGCGTCACGGTCGCTCCCCACGGAACCACTGCCAGTCGGTCGGCGGCGATGCCGCGGTCGCGACAGTCACCGGCCGTGGCTTCCGAGGGCACCACGATGACGTCCGCCCACCTGCTCGCCAACGAGAAGCTCCGGGTCATGAACGACACGCCGTGGGCGGTGAAGTGCTCGGGACGATGCAGGAAGGCCAGATCGTGCACGGTCACGACGAGCCGAGCGTCGCCCGCCGGCGGGATCACCCCGCCGGTGGCGTGGACGATGTCGACCGGCCCGACTCGGCGACCGAGCGCTGGTCGACGGAACCGATGCCAGGACTCGTAGAGCAGCCGTCGGCCGAGAGGCATGTGGACCACCGGGACGGTCGGGACGGCCAGCGTCGAGGGCCGCCGGAGGTGGGCCGCCGCGACGCCGACGACATCCCAGTGCCCGCGCCGGGCGATGGCATCGAGGGTGCGCACGGTGGACGTGGCGGTTCCGCCGGGCACCCGATGCCAGCATTGTTCGACCACCGCGGCCACGCGACCCTTCACGGCCGGGAGTCTGTCACGACCGCGCGGCCTCGCGGCGCGCCGCGCGCAAGTACGCTTCGCGGATGGCAGCGTTCGAAGATCAGCGGGTCCTCCTCACCGGCGGTACGGGATTCCTCGGCCAGGCGGTGCGCAAGGCCCTGCACGCTCGTGGGGTGCACGATGTCCATGCGCCTTCGAGCGCCGAGGTCGACCTCACCGACCGCGAGGCGGCCGACGCCGCCACCGCCGAGATTTCGCCCGACTGCGTGATCCACCTCGCCGCCCGGGTCGGGGGAATCGGGGCGAACATGGAGAATCCGGCCGGCCTCTATCTGACCAATCTCCTCCTCGGCACCAACGTCATCGAAGCCGCCCGAGCCGCCGGTGTGGACAAGACGGTGGTGGTCGGCACGATCTGCTCGTACCCGAAGCACACCCCGGTGCCCTTCCACGAGTCCTCGCTGTGGATGGGCTACCCGGAGGAGACCAACGCCCCCTACGGGATCGCGAAGCTCGCCCAACTGACCCACCTCCAGGCGAACCGGCAGCAATACGGCCAACGCGGGATCTATCTGATGCCCACGAACCTCTACGGGCCGGGCGACAAGTTCCACCCCGACGTGTCCCACGTGATCCCCGCGCTGATCCGCAAGTGTGTGCTCGCCCAGGAGCAGGAGGCCGAGGAGATCGAGGTGTGGGGTACCGGCGCGGCGTCGCGCGAGTTCCTCTACGTCGACGACGCGGCCCGTGGCATCGTGTTGGCCGCCGAGCACTACGACGGCGCCGAACCGGTCAACCTCGGAGCCGACCGCGAGCTGCTCATCAAGGAACTGGTCGAGATCATCGCGGACCTCACCGGATTCGAGGGCCGCATCCGCTGGGACGAGACGAAGCCCGACGGCCAGCCCCGGCGCTGCGTCGATGCGTCCCGGGCCCGCGAACTGTTCGGTTTCGTCGCCGAGACCGACTTCCGTGAGGGCCTCGCCGCCACGATCGAGTGGTATCGGGCCAATCGCGAGCTCGCCGAGGCCCGACGCAACTAGGCGGGGGCGACCCTGGCCAACACGCCGGCGAAGTACTCCGCGGTGCGTTCGATCCCCTCGCGCAGCTCGACCCGGGGTTCCCAGCCGAGCAGTTCCTTCGCCCGGCTGATGTCGGGCCGGCGCTGGGTGGGATCGTCGACCGGCAGCGGGTGATACTCGACCTCGGAGGCGGAGTTGACGACGTCGACCACGATCTCGGCGAGTTCGGCGACGGTGAACTCGTTCGGGTTGCCGATGTTGACCGGGTCGTGCTCACCGGAGTCGAGGAGGGCGATCAGGCCCCGGATCTCGTCGTCGACGTAGCAGAAGCTGCGGGACTGTGAACCGTCGCCGTAGATCGTCAGATTGTCGCCTCGCAGCGCCTGCACGATGAAGTTGGAGACGACGCGCCCGTCGTTGGGACGCATGCGTGGGCCATAGGTGTTGAAGATCCGCACGATCCGGGTGTCGAGCCCGTGAGTGCGGTGATACGCCATCGTGATCGCCTCGGCGAACCGCTTCGCCTCGTCGTAGACCCCGCGGGGACCGACCGGGTTCACGTTGCCCCAGTAGGTCTCCTTCTGTGGGTGTTCGTGCGGATCGCCGTAGACCTCCGACGTCGACGCGATGAAGAACGTCGCGTCCTTCGCCTTCGCGAGGCCGAGCGTGTTGTGGGTTCCGAGGGAGCCGACCTTCAGGGTCTGGATCGGCATCTCCAGATAGTCGATGGGCGACGCAGGGCTGGCGAAGTGCAACACGGCGTCGACGTCACCATCGACGTCGACATAGTCGGAGACGTCGTGGCGGACGAACTCGAACCCGGGCGTGTCGCGGAGATGGGCGATGTTGTCGAGCGTGCCGGTGACGAGGTTGTCGATGCAGACGACGTCGTCGCCGCGCTCGATCAATCGGTCGCACAGATGGGAACCGAGGAAACCGGCCCCGCCGGTCACCACGACGCGAGCCATCAGCTGCGCCCGACGCCCTGGTAGGTGAACCCGCGGCGCTTCACGGCCCCCCGGTCGAGCAGGTTGCGGGCGTCGACGATGTGCTTGTCGGCCATGGCGTCGGCGATCTTGTCGAGATCGAGCCACTTGAAGTCGTCCCACTCGGTGGCGATCACCAGCGCGTTGGCCCCGTCGCACGCGGCGTAGGCATCGTCGACCACCTCGAGCCCGTCGACGTCGACCTCGGTGACCGCGGGGTCGTAGCCCCGCACGGTGGCCCCGGCGGCGACGAGACGGCGGGCGACGGCGAGCGCCGGTGATTCGCGGGTGTCGTCGGTTCCCGCCTTGAAGGCGAGGCCGAGCAGGGCGATCGTGGCGCCTTCGAGCGGCACCACCGAACCGACCTTGCGGACGATGCGGTCGAACTGCTCGTCGTTGACCGTCACCACGCCGCGCATGAGGGCGAAGTCGTAGCCGGCGTCCTCGGCGATCGAGATGATGGCCCGGGAATCCTTGGGGAAGCACGAGCCGCCCCAGCCGGGGCCGGGCCGCAGGAACTCGTGGCCGATCCGGTGGTCGTAGCCCATGCCGAGGAGTACGTCGTTGACGTCGGCACCGACGGCTTCGCACACAGCGGCGATCGCGTTGGTGAACGACAGCTTGGTGGCGAGAAAGGCGTTGGCTGCGTACTTGCAGGTTTCGGCCGACGCCGGATCGGTCACCATGACCGGAGCCCGAACCCCCAGGTACAGCGCGGCGACACGTCCGGCCGCCGCCTGGTCGTCGGCTCCGATGACCACCCGATCGGGGTTGAGGAAGTCGTCGACCGCGGTGCCCTCGCGCAGGAACTCGGGATTGGAGACCACCGGGATGTCGGAACGGCGCATCGCCTGTTCGACGAGTCGGGTGGACCCGACCGGCACGGTCGACTTGTTGACCACGATGGCGCCGGGCTGGAGGTGAGGGCTGATCTCCGCGGCCGCGGACTGGAGGTAGCTGAGGTCGGCCGAACCGTCGGCCGACTGCGGCGTGGGCACACACAGGTAGATGAACTCGGCCTCGCCCACCGCGTGCTCGGCGCCCAACACGAAGGACAGCCGACCGGTGTCGAGGCCTTCCTGGACGAGCTCGGTGAGTCCGGCTTCGTGGATCGGCACATCGCCGTTGCGGAGGCGGTCGATCTTCTCGGGAACGATGTCGGCGCAGATGACATCGTGGCCCAGATGGGCGAAACACGCACCGGTGGTCAGACCCACATACCCGGTGCCGATCACCGCGATCTTGCTCGTCATTGCGCCTCCTCCGGGTTCTCCCACCCGAATCGGCCGACCCCCGGCCGTTTGTGAGTCTACGGCCCGACTAGCCGCAGGACTGGCCTTCGGGGGGTCGACCGATGATTCCCGTGGTGGGCTCCGGAACCGGGAGATCGCCCGTGCCCACCGTCGTCGTCGGCGAACTGGTCGGCGACGGGGTGGTTGACGGCGGCGTCGTGGTGGTCGTGCTGGGGACGGTCGTCGTGGTCGTCTCCGGTGCCGCACCCACTCGCACCGCGTCGGCGAGGTCGGGGACGTCGCCCTCGGCGAAGGCGGCCACCGCGGCGCGCATCTTGGGCACCTCGTGGGGGAAGAAGATCAGGACCTGTTCGTGACGCTCTCCCAGCACGAGCGAGATCGTGTCGGCGGCCGTGTCCTCTACAAGACGCGGGATCGGCTCGAGGTAGCGGGCGATCGTCTCGGCGGAGCGCCGTTGCCCGGTCGGATAGACCACGACGTTCTCCCGGGTTGCGGCAGGGAGCGCGAACCGGCCGGCCACCGCGAAGCCCTCCCCCTCGAGCTCGTCGGCGATGCGGGGAACCTGGTCGGCTTCGGGTCCGTACAGGTCGAAGGTGACGTCCTCGGCACCGACGAGATCGGCCGAACCCCGGAACACGGAGAAGACGGGTTCGTTCACCTCGGGGATGACCCGCTCCCCGCGATAGACGTCGCCGTCGGAGATCGTCGTCACCTGGAGTTCGAAGCGCTCGAGGTTCTCCGGGTTGAAGTTGCTGAACGCCTCGCCGACATCGACCAGCTCGGCCACCGTGAGTTCGTCGTCGAGCACGAGGCTCGATGCGGCCGCTTCGATGAGCGAGGCCAGCCCGGCCGGATCGCGGGCACCGCGGTCGATGGCGCGCTCGAGGGCGAGCACCAGGAAGTCCTGCTGGCGCCGGATCCGCCCGAAGTCGCTGTTGCCGACGTATTGCCACTCGCCGTCGATCAGCTCTCGATAGTTCCGGGACCGCACGTACTGCAACGCCTGCTCACCGGTGAGGACGTGACAGCCGGCGGTCTCGATGAGCAACCCGCTGGCGTTCTCCCCGTTGGGCTTCTGGTCTCGGGCCGGGTTCTCGAACCAGACCGGGATCCCGCCGAGCTCGTCGACGATCTCGCGAAACCCGAGAAAGTCGAGCGAGATGAAGTGGTTGAGCGTGATCCCGAAGTTCGCCTGGATGGTCTTGACGAGCAGCTCGGCGTCCTCGACCAACAACAACGAGTTGATCTTGCGCTCGGTGCCGCGATCGTCGACCAGGAGGTCTCTGGGCAGCGAGACCACCCACGCCTGACCCGTCGTCGGGTTCACCCGCACGATGACGATGCTGTCGGCCTGGAACCGGCCCCGGGAGTCGACGTCGCGGGCGAACGCGGCCGGGTCGTCGGGGTCGAGGCCTTCGGCGCTGTCTTCGCCGATGAGCAGGTAGTTGACCGGATCGCCCGGGTCGGTGTCGGTGATGAGCACGTCGGCGGCGAACTCGACGCGGCCGAGGTCGGAGAACGCTTCGTAGACATCGTTGAGGAACCAGGCGGCCCCGATCGCCCCGACGATCACCGCGACGGAGCAGAGGATGACGATGCGCTGGGGCCAGGTGCGCCGAACCACCACCGTGCCGGTCGAGGACATCGGGCGGAGGTTAGTGGGGCGGGCGGCGGTTTCGAGGGCGGTCAGTCCCGCCGGAGGTGGATCACGTCGCCGACGCCGACGACGTGCCGGGCCCCGTCGGCGGTGGTGACCACCAGCGAGCCGTCGTCGGCGAGCTCGGTGGCCGTGCCGCGCAGCTCGGTGGAGTCCGGCAGTTCCACGCGGACGGACGACCCGAGGGTCGCCGAATACGTGCGGAGCTCGTCGAGTACCGCGACGTCGTCCTCGAGCCGTCGGGCGAACCCACGAAGGATGTCGGCGAGCAGCCCGTCGCGATCGTCGGAACCACCGCACTGCACGACCGACGTCGCGCCCAGTCCGCGATCGGCGGTGCGGAGGTTGAGGCCGAGGCCGATCACCACACACGGCGTCGGCCCGTCGACGAACTCGGCGAGCACGCCCGCGAGCTTGCCCGCGTCGGGCCCGTCGAGCACGACGAGATCGTTGGGCCACTTCGCCAACACCGGCGGGTCGCAGCGCTCGTCGACCGCAGCTCTGGCCGCCGCGGACAGCGCCCGCACCGCGGCCGCCGCCCGACCCGGCGCCACCGGCACCCGCAGGCTGACGAGCAGGGAGTCACCCGGCACGTCCTCCCACCGACGACCGAGACGGCCCTTCCCGGCGGTCTGATGGTCGGTCACCAGCACCGCACCCGACCCGTCGCCGGCGCGAGCGGCCGAGGCGAGATCCTCGTTGGTGGAGCCCGTGGTCACGACGTGACCCAGCGGTCCGGGCCCGAGTTCTTCGGCCACCCCCGCGCTCAGGGGCAGAAAGCGGGCCGCGGATGTCGCATCGGAGGGGTCCATTCGACTAACCATTAGCACGTGTTCAACAAGGTTTTGATCGCCAACCGCGGTGAGATCGCCGTCCGAGTCATCCGTGCC
>JAUIML010000157.1 GCA_030432715.1 Acidimicrobiia bacterium
GCGATCCCGAGGGGAGTGTCCGGGCGTCGGTCAGCATGCGTCGCCGCACAGGAGCGCGATCGCGGCGGCAGCGCGAGCTTCCGACGCGGCGAGGACCCAGCCGTCGACCACGATCGTGGCGCCGGTTCGGAAGTCGTCTCGGGTCCGGGTGGCGGCTCGCTCGAGGGGATCTCCATCAGCGTCGGGCAGCGAGGCGACGAGCGCTGCGAGATCGTCCTCGCCCGTCGTCTCGATCACCCGGCGGCCGAGGAGGATGATCGCGGGATCGACCTCGCCGATGTCGGCGACGTCGACGGGCGGGGCCGGTGTTGTCGTGGTCGTGGTGGTCGTGGTGGTGGACGACGACCCCGGCGTCAGTGGATACCGGGCGAGTTCGGCGGGCTGTCCCGCGCCGCGCCGGTCGACCCAGCCGGCGCCGAGGCCGATCGCGAGGGCCAGGGCGCCACCCGAGCCCAGTTTGAGGGCATTGCGGCGGGAAACACTCCCGTCGGACGAGACCGGCACGGCGTGGAATCTAGCGGTGTCACACCCCCTTCGTATGGTGCGGCGCATGGCACACACCTCCCACCTCCGCCTGGTCTCGTCGCTTTCCGATCACCATGTCGAAGAACCCACGCTCACCATCGACTGTGCGGTGTGCGAGGTGCGAGACACCGACGCGTGCGATGACTGTGTCGTGAGCTATCTGGTCGGTCACGAGGCGGGCACCCCGGTCGTGCTCGACGCCGAGGAGCAGCGAGCCGTCGAGTTGCTGGCCGACGCCGGGCTCGTGCCGGCGAGCCGCTTCGCTCCTCGCCCCGGCGTGGCCTGACCGGCGCCGGTGCGGCCGGCGAGCCGCCGGGTCGCGACTCCGTGCCACGATGAGGTCGTGTCTGTCACGTTCGCCGACCTCGAATCACTCGGCCTCTCCGCCGGTCTGTGCGCGGTCGGGGTGACATCGGCCGAGCCGTTCCCCGACACACTCGACGATCTCGTCACCCGCAAGGCCCGCGGCCTCGACGCCGGCATGCAGTTCACCTATCGCAACCCGGCTCGCTCGACCGACCCGCAGCGGTCGCTGCCCGGGGCCACGGCCCTGATCGTCGGGGCTTACGACTACCAACGACTGGCCCCGCAACGGCCGCTCGGCGAACCGACCGGGCGGGTGGCGGCCTACTCCTGGGAGGACCACTACGCCGTCTTGCGCGAGGCGCTCGACGCCATGGCGGTGCCCATCCGGGCTGCCGGCCACCGGGCGATCGTGCTCGCCGACCAGAACCATCTCGTCGACCGGGCCGCCGCCGCCCGGGCCGGCATCGGCTGGTGGGGCAAGAGCAGCAATGTGCTCGTGCCCGGCGTCGGCAGCCTGGTGGTGCTCGGATCGGTGCTCACCGACGCGCCACTCGAGATGCCCGCTGCCGTGCCCGTGGCCGACGGCTGCCGCACCTGCACCCAGTGCCTCGACGGTTGCCCGACCGGGGCGATCATCGAGCCCGGAGTGATCGACGCCGCCCGCTGTCTGGCCTGGCTGTTGCAGACCGACGGCATGTTCCCGGTCGACTACCGGGTGGCGCTGGGCGACCGGCTCTACGGGTGCGACGACTGCCAGGACGTCTGCCCCCCGAACCAGATCCGACGACGGCGCCCCTCCGGTGCCGGCGACGACGGCGCCTGGGTACCGGTCCTCGAGGTGCTCGGGCTGAGCGACGAAGCCCTCATGGAGCGACTCGGACGGTGGTACATCCCCGACCGCGACCCCGCCTACCTGCGCAGAAACCTGCTCGTCGTGCTCGCCAACATCGGTGACCGGGGCGATCCGCGGGTCGGGGCCGCCGTGCGCAGCGCCCTACTCGACGATCGCGCCGTGGTGCGGGCCCACGCGGTGTGGGCCGCCCGCCGACTCGGGCTCGATCCGCTCCTCGGCCTCGTACGCGACGACCGCGCCGCCGACGTGCGGGCCGAACTCGCCCGCAGCCACGTCCCGCTCGCCGACGTTCCGTCGGGCCCGGCGACGGCGTAGGGTCCGCCGCTGTGGTGCGTCATCTCCTCGTCACCAACGACTTTCCGCCCAAGGTCGGCGGTATCCAGAGCTACCTCTGGGAGCTCTGGCGACGGCTGCCACCCGACGACGTGATCGTCCACACCACCCCCTACGAAGGCGCCGACGAGTTCGACGCCGCCCAGGACTTCACCGTCATCCGCAGCCGTGAGCCGTGGCTGCTCCCACAACCGGTGCTGGTCCGCCGGGTCAACGCGATGGCCGACCACTACGGCGCGGAGCTCGTGATCCTCGATCCCGCTGTTCCGGCCGGACTGATCGGCCCCCATCTCGACCGTCCCTACGGCGTCGTGCTCCACGGTGCCGAGGTCACCATTCCCGGTCGGTTGCCGGTGACCCATACATTGCTCAACCGGGTGTTGAACGACGCCGTCGGGGTGATCGCCGCCGGTGGGTATCCCGCGGCCGAGGGTGAACGTTCGCTGGGTCGATCGTTGCCCACCACGGTCGTGCCTCCCGGTGTCGACACCACCAGGATCGTGCCGCTCGATGGCGTCGCGAGACGCTCGGCCCGTGTCCGTTTCGGTCTGCCGGTCGAAGGTCCGCTCGTGACCTCCGCCAGCCGACTCGTCCCCCGCAAGGGGATGGACGTGCTCATCAGGGCCTCGTTGCTCGTGCGGGATCGCCACCCCGATGTCCACGTGGCGATCGCCGGAGGGGGCCGCGACCAGGCACGGCTCCAGCGAATGATCGACGAGCTGGGCGCGCCGGCCACCCTCCTGGGCCGCCTGCCCGATGCCGACATGCCGGCGCTCTACGCCTGCGGCGACGTGTTCGCGATGTTGTGCCGGACCCGCTGGGGAGGCCTCGAACAGGAGGGCTTCGGCATCGTGTTCGTCGAGGCGGCCGCCGCCGGCGTGCCCCAGGTCGCCGGTCGCAGCGGCGGCGCCCACGAAGCGGTCGCGCACGACGAGACCGGGTTGGTCGTCGACGACCCGACCGACGAGGAGGCCGTTGCTTCTGCCATCGCCGATCTGCTCGACGACGAAAGCCGACGCACAGCGATGTCGAAGGCGAGCCGACTCAGGGCCGAGACCGAGTTCAGCTACGACGTGTTGGCCGAACGGCTGCGCGTCGCACTCGACGGGATGGTCGGCGCGTGACCGGGGTCGGTGACGGGATCATCAAGGCCTCCTGGGCCGGCACGGTGGTGTTCACCGCGGTCGCCGTGATGGCCACGATCGACCCCGAATCCCTCGGGCTGCCCAACGTGGTGGTGTCGCTCGTGCTCTTCGCCGGCGGCAGCATCGCCATGTTCTGGGCGTTCCTCATCGCCGTGCAGCGAAGTCGGGAGGTGATGATCGGCATGGGGGGTCTCTACTTCGGTGCCGGTTCGGCGCCCGGCTCCGTGCGCCGGCACCTGATGGGTTCGCTGGCCGTGCAGCTCGTGGTGGCGTTCACGACGGCGTCGATCCGGGTCTTCACCAGTGTCGCGTTCGGCATCCTCGTCCCCGTGTGGGGCCTGGGCCTCGCGGGTCTGTGGTGCGCCCGCCACGGCGAGTTCGCACCCCGCGACGACACGGCCCGGTAGGGTCTCAACGCGTACCGACAGGGAGGTCCCGAATGGTCGATCAGACAACCGAACAGACCACGGTGATGGCCACCCCAGACGCCTGTTACGAGGCAGCGGTCGACTTCGAGCGCTACCCGGAGTGGGCGACCGACGTCAAGATGGCGAGAATCCTCTCCCGCGACGACGACGGCCGGGCCGTCGACGTCGAGTTCCGGGCGGCGGCGATGGGGAGGAGCACGACCTACACCCTCCGCTACTTCTACGGGTCGAACCCGCGCCGCCTCGCGTGGCGCCTCCAACGAGGCGATGTGACCCGTCGTCTCGACGGCGAATACGAGTTCCTACCCGTCGCGTCCGACCCTGGCTCCTGTGAGGTCGTGTACCACCTCGCGGTCGACCTCTCCGTGCCGTTGCCGGGTTTCGTGAAGCGCCGCGCCGAGGCGCGGATCGTGCGCACCGCGCTCGAGGACTTCACCCGATACGTGGAGTCCCGGGCGGGGTGACGGCCCCCGCCGAGCCGCCGCCGGACCCGACCGGGACCGACGAGACCGACGCCGGAACCGACGCGGCGTTCGACGAGCTCAGAGAGGCCGCGGGCGCGGTGATTGCCTCGCTGAAGCAGTTGATCGAGGCGACGGAGCGGGTCGTCGCCGACCCGGGAGCGTTCGCGTCGGCCGTCGAAGGCGGCCGGTCGATCGTCGATGCGTTCGTCACCGGCTTCACCACGCCTCCCGAGGGCGACGAGGCCTCACGCGAAAGCTGACGTGGGGGGCTTGATCGGCCACGGAGCGTGCCGATAGGTCCAACGATGCGCTTCGTTGAACTGCGGCCTTCCCCCGACGGGGTACCGCTTCGTCTCCACCCCAGAATCACGTGGCTCAAGGGCCTCGATCCGGCGGCACGCGTCTCCGTGGTCGGAATGGCTCACCAGGTCGCCCTGGGCGAGCAGCCCGAGTGGGGCGGCACCGTGGAGGTGGGGGGCGAGGAACTCGATCTCGCGGACGCGCTCGAACGCTTCGGAGAGACCGCGGACGCGGCGCTGATCATCGACGCGGCGAGTCTCCCCGAGGTCGTCGTCGCCGACCCCGACGCAGAACACCACGACATCGGCAGTCTCGAGTCGGCGCGGTCCCGTCTCCGCGACCTCGACGAACGCATCGCCGGTCTCGCCGAAGAACTCGAGGCGAGCGGCTCGGTGCGGTCGGCGATGAACGCCGAGCTGACCTCGGCCCTCGCCCAGGTCGACGCCGCGGCATTCGACGCCCTCGACCGGGCCGACGGGGCCCTCGGACGAGCCGCTCGTCTCGCCGATCGGCCCGACCCATGGACTGGCATGGGCGACGTGGCGGCGCGCATCGAGGACCTTCGCAACCACATCGCCGAGGTCGATCGCCTGCTCGATGGACTTCCTTCCGGCGACCGTCCTGCCCTGGCCGCCGCCACGGCGACCGCCCGCGCCGCGATCGTGACCGGCGCGGTCCCGAACCCCGAGGCGATGGCGCTCGCCCAGGCGTGGTCGTCGTTGCATCAGCGTCTGCGTGGTCTCGAATCCCGCGTGGAGGCAGGCGGTGGTGGCACCGAAGAGGTCGCCGCCCGGCTCGACGCGGCGCGTGTCGCGGCCCGCAAGGCCGAGGACGCCGCCGTGCCCCGCAAGATCTCACAGCAGGAGTCGGACCGGCTCGGTCAACTCCACGAGGCCATGATCCAGGCCGAGCAGAAGGCCGGCCGCGCCGTGCGCCGCGGCGCCGGCAAGGCCGCGTTCGAAGCGGCATCGGCCGCGTTCCACGAGGCGCTGGATCCGCTCGGCTACCCGACGTGGGCGGCCTACCGGATGGGCAACGGCATGGCTGCCGTGCCGCCAGAGGCCCTCGAGGAGTACGAACGCGCCCAGGTCGCGCTCGAAGCCGCCGAACTCGAACTCGCGATGGTCATGGCGCGGATCGAGCGCGACACCGAACTCCAGGATGTGCTCGCCGCGATCGACCGGGCTCAGGAGCACGCCATCGAGCTGCTCGGCCGCGATCCCAACCTCGACGCCGCTGATGACGACGATGATCCGATCATGACCGCGCTCCAGGCGCTGACGGTCGACGCATCGACCGTGGGGGTGTCACGCGAAGCCGGGCTCGCCCATCTGCGCGACGCCCTCGAGGCCGCCGGAGCCGCCGGCCACGAGTCGTTGACCAGCGACGCCGCGATCGTGGCGCTCGGCGACTCGTGGATCCAGGTTCTCACGGCAGCCGACGACCTCGCGGTCCGGCTGCTGCGGGACCGCGAACGGGCGAACGAGGAGCTCGAAGCCCTCGAGGAGCTCGGAGACGGATCCCGCGTCGATCGACTCGACGAAGAGCGGGCTGCGGTCCGTGAGGCCGAGCAGGCCGTCGCCCATACCCGCCAGGCGCTCGCGAAGGTCGTCGACGCCCGCCTCAAGCTTCATGTGCTCGCGGCCACCGAGCTCAACCTCGCGGAAGAACACGACGATCGGCTGGTACAGCGCGAGAGTGCCCAGCTCCTCGTCCAACTCGCCGAGCGCCGCAACGACGGTCGGGCCGGGGCCGACGCCGCCGCGGCCCTTGCCGACCGCGTGCCGCGCGGCGTCGCCGGACCGATCCCGGTCGTGGTGGTCGTGGGTGAAGCCGACGCATCCACCCTCGACCGGCTCGCCCTGTTTCCCGATGACGTCCAGATCCTCGTGATCGGCGAGGGCCAGGGCATGGATGCGTGGATCGCCGATGCCGGGGCCGACCGGGCCGACACGATCGAGGCCGGAACTCTCGTCTAGCCGCGGGTTCGCCTGGCTAGCCTGGCTCGATGGATTTCCGTCGAATCAACGGGCTGCCGCCCTACGTCTTCACCATCATCGACTCGCTGAAGATCGAGGCGCGTCGAGCAGGCGAGGACGTCATCGACCTCGGCTTCGGCAACCCCGACCTTCCGTCACCCGAGATCGCGGTCGAGAAACTGGTCGAGGCTGCTCGCAATTCGCGAAACCATCGCTACTCGTCGAGTCGCGGCATCCCGAAACTCCGCGAGGCGGTCGCCGGTCTCTACGACCGCCGGTTCGGTGTGACCCTCGACCCCGAGACCGAGGTGATCAACACCATCGGTGCGAAGGAGGGCTTCAGCCACCTGATGTGGGTGCTGCTGCAGGCGGGCGACTCCGTGCTGGTGCCGGCTCCGTCGTATCCGATCCACCTCTTCGCGCCGTTGTTCGCCGGTGCCAACGTGCGCGAGATGCCGGTGACCAATGACCAGGACACCTTCCTCGAGACGCTCCAGGATCGATTCGAGTACTCGTGGCCCCGTCCACGCGTCATCGTCCTCTCCTTCCCGCACAACCCCACCACGATGTGCGTCGATCTCGACTTCATGCAGAAGGTCGTCGACTTCGCTCGGGAGAAGGAAGTCATCCTGGTCCACGACTTCGCGTATGCCGATCTCGGCTACGACGGCTACCTGCCGCCCTCGATCCTCGAGGTCGAAGGGGCCAAGGACGTCGCGGTCGAGCTCTACTCGATGACCAAGAGCTATTCGATGGCCGGCTGGCGGGTGGCCTACATGGTCGGCAACGCCGAAATCGTCGCCGCGCTCCAGAAGCTCAAGAGCTATCTCGACTACGGCACGTTCCAACCGGTGCAGATCGCGGCGACCGTCACCCTCAACGAGGCTCCCGAATATCCCGACGAGGCCCGTGCCGTCTACGAGAGCCGCCGCAACACGCTCATCGACGGTCTGGCCCGCATCGGCTGGGACATCGAGCCGCCGCGCGGGACGATGTTCACGTGGGCCCCGATTCCCGAGCAGTACCGCGAGATGGGCAGCGTCGAGTTCGCGTCGATGCTGGTGCGTGACGCCAACGTCGCCCTCTCGCCCGGCGTCGGTTTCGGCCCCGGTGGCGAGGGGCACGTGCGGTTCGCCCTGATCGAGAACGAGCAGCGCATCAACCAGGCCACGCGCAACCTCGGTCGCGCCCTCACCCGCCTGGGCTGACGGCAACGCGGCAACGCTCCGCGTTGCGGCAACGCTCAGTCGAGTTCCCAGTCGAGTGAGCGGGCCACGGCCCGCTCCCAGCGGGCGTAGTCGGCGTCGGCTCGCGTCCGGTCGGCGGCCGGCGTGAAGACACGGTCCGCGGACCAGTTGGCCGTCACGTCGTCGGTGCCGCTCCACACCCCCTCCGCGATGCCGGCGAGGTACGCCGCACCGAGTGCGGTGGTCTCCGGCACCGACGCCCTGATCACGGGAACGCCGAGCTGGTCGGCCTGGAACTGGAGCAACAGGTCCATCACCGACGCGCCGCCGTCGACGCGTAGATCGGTCACCCCGGTGCCGGCGGCGTTGGCCATGGCATCGACCACATCGCGGCTCTGGTAGGCCATCGCCTCGACCGTGGCCCGCACGATCTCCGCTCTGCCGGTGCCACGGGTGAGGCCGAGGATGGTGCCACGGGCTCGCGGATCCCAGTGGGGGGCACCGAGTCCGGCGAGCGCCGGGACGAACACCACGCCGCCGCTGTCGGCGACCGATGCCGCGAGCGGCTCGGTCTCCGCGGCGTCGTCGATGATGCCGAGACCGTCGCGTAGCCACTGGATCGCGGCACCGGTGGCGAAGATGGCCCCTTCGTAGGCGTAGGTGGTCTCGATTCCGGCGGGGCCGTCGAGGGTCCACGCGACCGTCGTGAGGAGCCCCTCGACCGGTGACGGGCACCCGGTACCCACGTTCATGAGCACGAACGAGCCGGTGCCGTAGGTGTTCTTGGCCTGGCCGGGAGCGAAGCAGGCCTGACCGAACAGCGACGCCTGCTGGTCGCCGGCGATCCCGCTCACGGGGACACCCGCACCGGTGGGGATGTCGGCGGTGGTCTCGCCGAAGCGTCCCGACGACGGCCGGATCTCGGGCAGGATGTGCATGGGCACGTGCAGAAGGTCGCACATGGCCGGTGACCACTCGTTGGTGCGGATGTCGTAGAGCATCGTGCGGCTGGCATTGGACCCGTCGGTGGCGTGCACACCGCCGGTCAGTTTCCACACGAGCCAGGAGTCGACGGTGCCGAACAAGAGATTGTCGTCGACCTCGACCCCGCCGTGCTGCAACAGCCATTCGACCTTGGTGCCGGAGAAGTAGGGGTCGAGCACCAGGCCCGTCGTGGCCCGTACCAGGTCACGGGCACCGTCGGCTTCGAGCTCCTCGCAGCGGGTGGCCGTGCGCCGGTCCTGCCAGACGATGGCCCGATGGCGGGGGCGGCCCGTGGCCTTGTCCCACATGACGACGGTCTCGCGCTGATCGGTGATCCCGATCGCCGCGATCGGTTGGTCGAGCGTGTCGACCAGCTCGGCCAGTGTGGCGACGACGGCATCCCAGATCTCGTCGGCGTCGTGCTCGACCCATCCCGGCTGCGGGAAGTGCTGGGTGAACTCTCGATACGTGAAGCCGAGCGGAACCCCCCGCTCGTCGATGGCGAAGGAGCGCACTCCCGTGGTGCCGGCGTCGATGGCGATGACGATTCCCATGGCGGGCGACGATACTCCGGCTCTCGGAACCCGGGGGTCGCTACGATCCGTCCCGACCCCGAGGAGACGCAATGAGAGTCGGAGTACTGACCGGTGGTGGCGATTGCCCTGGACTCAACGCAGTGATCCGCGGCGTGGTCCGCAAGGCCGAACGCGACTACGGCGACGAGGTCATCGGCTTCCTCGACGGTTACCAGGGAGTGATCGAGAACCGCTGGAGACCGCTCGACGTCGAAGCCTGCCGGGGGTTGCTGCCGAAGGGTGGCACGATCATCGGGACGACGAGAACGACGCCCTACATGTCCGACGACGGGGTCGAGCGGGTCAAGGCCACGATGGCCGAGAC
>JAUIML010000158.1 GCA_030432715.1 Acidimicrobiia bacterium
GACCCCGGGCAGATCGGCCACGACGGGGATCTCGTGGCGCTCGAGCAGCTCACGTGGGCCGACGCCGGACAGCTGCAGGAGCTGGGGGGTGTTGATGGCCCCACCGCAGAGGATCACTTCGCCGGCCTCGACCCGCCGCTCACGGCCGCGGTGGCGGAACTCCACCCCGGTGGCCCGGGTCCCGTCGAAGCGCACACGACTCACCATCGCCCCGGTGACGAGATCGAGGTTCGCGCGCCCCAGGACGGGGTGCAGGTAGGCCCGGGCTGCGCTCAAGCGGCGACCGCGGTGCACGTTGCGGTCGAAGGCGTTGAAGCCCTCCTGGCGGTAGCCGTTGACATCGGTCGTCCGGGGATGACCGGCCTGCTCGGTCGCCTCGAGGAATGCCGCGAAGAGCGGGTTGTCGGCCGGCCCCCGTTCGAGCACGAGCGGGCCATCGTCGCCCCGGTACTCGGGTCCGTCGTCGGGGGCGAGGCAGTTCTCCATGCGCTTGAAGTACGGGAGACAGTGGGCGTAGTCCCACGTCTCCATGCCCGGATCGGCGCCCCAGCGCTCGTAGTCGAGCGGGTTGCCCCGCTGGAAGATCATCCCGTTGATGCTCGACGAGCCACCGAGCACCTTGCCCCGGGCGTGGTAGATCCGCCGCCCGTTCATGTGGGGTTCGGGCTCCGACTCGTACTTCCAGTCGTAGAGCCGGTTGCCGATACCGAAGCTCAGCGCCGCCGGCATGTGGACGTAGACGTCGAACTTCCAGTCACGACGTCCGGCTTCGAGCACGAGCACCGACGCCGACGGGTCGGCCGAGAGCCGGTTGGCGATCGCGCAGCCGGCGGATCCCCCGCCGACGACGACATGGTCGTAGCGCTCCCGTTGCCCGCCCATCTCAGAACGCCACCAGCCCGGACCCGAGCGGGCTCGGCGCACCGATCGAGGCCAGGTCGACAATGGTCGGGGCGGCACCGGTCGACTCGGTGCCCGACACGAGGGAGACGACGACGAGCTGTGCGTCGTCACGCGGGCCGACCAGTCCGACGAGCATGTCCATCTCGGGTACCCACGTGAGGGCGATCACGGCGCCGTCCACCTCCACCTCGCGCACGGCGCCCGTGTCGACCTCGACGATCACGATCGTCGTTCCGTCGCGTCCTGCCACCCAACGCCCGTCACCGGACAGGGTCGGCCCCCCGAGGCGAGCCGCGACCTCGTCGGCGAGCGCGACCGACACGCCGACGCCGTCGACCACATCGGTTCGGCACACGAAGGACGCGTCGCACCGCACCTCGACGCGATAGGGACCCGCAGCGGCGATCACGTTGCCATCGCTGACCTTCTCCAGTCCGGCGAACCCGACCTCGTAGGTTCCCCCATCCGGTCCGGCGACCAACATACCGACACCCGACGCGGTCAGGCGTCGCGAGCCGGGCGGCAGGGTGATGGCGGGTCCGAACGACCCATCACGGGCCTGGCCGACGAACACCTCCCCGGCGTCGTCGATCCCCGATGCGGACGGGATGAACACGTACTGGTCGGGCACGGCGGTCGAGACGAGTCGATAGTTGGTGGCGAGCACGAAGGGTTCGTCGGGTGCCGCCGGGTGCACGGCCAGAGTCCGCCGATCGTCGGCGACGAGCACGAACGGTTCGACATAGGCCAGCTCGGGGGAGGTGAGGGCCACCTCCGTCAGCCCGAAGGCTCCCGACTCCGTCTCGACGATCACGAGGCCCTCGGCCGACGAGTAGCCCACCCGAGTACCTGCGGTGAGCGCGAGATCGCCCGACCTCGCCGACTCGGCGGTGGGCTCCGGCGCCTCCGATGGTGAGGGTGGATCCTCGGCGAGCGGCTCGTCGTCGTCTCCGGGCAGGACCAGCAGGAGCGCAGAGATCGCGGCCAGCACCAGGAAGGCGGCGATGACCCCGCCGCGTCGCGCCCTGTCGGGTGCGCCCGTGGGCCTGACCCGGCCATCGGGGCCCGACGCACCGCGCGGCCGCCCGCACTCGGGACAGATCGCCTCGACATGGTGGCCGTCCATGGTCATCCCCTTCGCCCGATGGCGAGCGACCCCGGACGCGGCGAACGCCGGGCCCGAGGGCCCGGCGTTCGCACTGGATTCTCGCTGGGGCTCAGGCCGAGGCCAGGGCCGTTGCGATCCACTCGTCGACGAGGTCGCGGTTGTCCTCGATCCAGGCGGTGGCGATAGCCACCACGTCTTCCTGGGTCCCGTCGCTGTTCGCCAGATCGACCTGGGCGACCGAGATGTCGATCACCGAGGGCTTGATCTGCTCGAAGAGCGTCTTCAGGACGGGGTTGGCCTCCAGGAAGTCGGCGTTGGCCGTCACCTGGATGTTGGCCGGAACCCAACCGAGCTGGCAGGGCTGCGTGCAGAATTCCTCGCCGAAGCCATCGAAGCCGGGACGCTGGTCGTGGAACTCTCCACCGTCGACGCCGGTGGGGTTGGAGTCGTCGATGACGTCGGTGGGGTGCATGGTGATCCACATCACGTTGTCGCCGGGCACGGCCTCGGTGACGTAGGAACTCGGGGTCCACGTGTAGATCATGGCCGGTTCGCCGGCGTTGACCTTGTCGAGGAAGTCGGCGAAGAGGGCGTCGTAGCTGGCGATCTCCTGCTCGAACTTGTCCCAACCGTAGAACGCGAACTGGTTGGTGATGATGTCGTCACAGGTGAACGATTCCTGGCAGCCGTAGACGTTGCCCAAGCCGTTGCCGTCGTAGTCGAAGAGGGCGAGCAGCTCGGGATCGTCGTGGATCTGCTGCATCGAGGTGATGCCGTACTCGTCGGCGGTCGCCTTGGTGATCAGGAAGCCCTGCACACCGGCCGATTCGAAGAGACCCGAGACGATCTCGATGTGGTCGCCGACGAGCGAGCCGTCGGGCAGCTCGTTCTCGTGCCAGCTCAGGTGACCCGGGTACCAGCTGTTGGTCCAGAAGTCGAAGTCGCCCTCGGCCATCGCGGTGTAGGCGTTGGACGGGCCGAGCTCGATCTCGGCCGGGTCGCTCACGTCGTAGCCGAGTTCGGAGACGATCTGGCGGTAGATGTCGGCCTGGATGTAGCCACTCTGCCAGTCGGCACGGGCCATGGTGACGGAGACACCTTCACCGGGAAGCGCGCCGTCGGACGATCCGTCGTCGGACGAACCGTCGTCGGAGGACCCGTCGTCGGACCCTCCGGCGTCCGTGTCGGTGTCGTCGCCGCACGCGGCGAGCAGAAGGGCGAAGGCGGCCAGCAGGGCCAGCAACCATCGCGAACGATGCAGGGAAGAACGTGTTGTATCCATGCCCGGCACCCTAGTTAAAGCTCCCATCTTCGACATGGGTGCACCAACTATTGTCATGAAATCCGCAATCCTGCCCAGACCGTCTCATACGGGGACGAGTTCGGTGTCGACCTCCACGGCCTCCCGTTCGAGCAGCGCGTCGGTGTCGTCATAGCGCCGCGCCCGGTCCATGTTCGCGACCATGCCGCGGGCCGAGCCGAGGAAGAAGAAGCCGCCCACGAACACGAGGAACGCGCCGACACCGCTCACGAAGCCCGGGTCGGCCACCCGGAGCAGGCTGGCGATCCAGCCGGCGGCGACCGCCATCAGGGCCGCTCCGAGGCCCAGGACCCCGACACTGGCGCGCCATCGGGCCATGTCGTCGGCGCCGCCCAGCCCGGCGGCCGGCACGGTGAGGACGAGCGCGAGGCCGGCGAGGACCACGATGAGCAAGCCCAGACCCGCGCCATCGGCGGTCCATGCGTCGTTGATGACGCGTTCGGTGCGGCGGGCCTGGTTCATCCGGTTCTGGATGATGTTGGCGTTCTCCAAGGCCACCGCCGGGTTGAGCTCGGCCTCGCGTTCGAGCTCGTCGATCTCCGCCTGGAGTTCGGGGGTGATCACGCTTTCGGCCCGGGCGTCGAACGACCAACCGGCCACGGTGCCACCGAGGACGACGAGGCCGGCGATCACCGCGCCGATCACCCGACCCCACGCGATGTCGAGACTGAGGGGCTTGATGGGCGTGAACGGCGCGTCGAGCACCGCGACGAGGGATCCGGCCACCGCGAGCAGCGCACCGACGATGGCGACCCAGACGCCGATGCCGTCGGAGTAGGACTCCACGCCGGCGCCGGGCGAGATGGCGAGATAGGCCACGACCGAGCCGAGCATCCCGAGCGCGGCGATGAGGGCACCGTCGGCGCTCAGGAAACGGCCACCGCGGCTGCGACGCCGGACGGTGTCGGCGACCGCGAGCAGGAGCCACACCGCGAGACCGAGGACGATCAGCCCGAACCACGACCCGCCCGAGGCCGAGATCCCGTTGAAGTCGGATCCGGCGAGGTCCGTGTCGGCGGCCCGGGCGTGGCTGCTGATGAGCCCGGCGTCCTTGCCCCACGGCAGTGCGGTCGCCACGGCGGCCACCAGCGCACCCGCGGCCGCGAGCAGCAGCCCGCTGCGTTCGCGACCCGTGACGGCCACGGCTTCGCCGTCGGTGCCCGACCGGTCGTCGCCGGGAGCGAGCAGGGGTGAGGGGTCGTTGCGGTGCCGCCAGGCAGCGGCGATACGGCCGAGGAGCGGCTGATCACTGTCCTCGGGCTGAGAGATGCGGTCGAGCACGACCGCAACCAGGAAGAACGCGAGACCCGCCGATGCGGCGAGTCCGACGTCGAGGTTGGTGATGGCCCGGAACAACAGCCGACCGAGGCCACCGGCGCCCATGATGGCGGCGATCCCGAGCATGGAGATCGACAGGAGCAACGTCTGGTTGAGCCCCGTCATGATCGCCGGGCTGGCCAGCGGGAGCTGGACGTCGAACAGGACTCGGCGCTCCGCCGCGCCATAGGCGCGGGCGGCCTCGACCACGTCCTCCGGTACCTGTCGTATGCCGAGATTGGTGAGACGGATGAGTGGTGGAAGGGCGAACACCATGGTGACCATGGTCGCCGCCTCCTCGCCGATCCCGAAGAAGAAGATGAACGGCAGCATGTAGACGAACGCGTGGACGACCTGCATGGCGTCGAGCACGGGACGCACGACCGACCACAGACCGTCGATTCGGCCACACGCCACACCCACCGGTATGCCGATGAGCGCACACAGGAGCACCGCCACCAGGATGAACCCGATCGTGCGAGCGGTCTCGATCCAGTAGTTGTCGCCGAGGATGCCACAGAAGGCGAGGGCCGCCCCGGCGAACAGACCGACCCGCACGTTGCGCACGAGCGCGCCGATCAGCACGAAGCCGATCACGATCCAGAACCAGGAGATCTTGATCAGGAAGTCGTCGACCAGGTTGCTGAGCAGGAAGGTGAACGGCCACTCGATCGCGTCGAGCAGCCACCCGAGGTTGTTGTCGATCCAATCGACCGACTGGTCGATCCACGCGCCGAACGGCACGGTGAACTCGTCGAGCGCGTCGTTCTCGAGGAGTCCGACGTCCTGGGCCAATCCGATACCCGACATCACATGAACACCTCTCGCTCGAACTGGTCTATCAACTGCTCGACCCGGCCCATTTCCTCCATGATGTGGCGGGGGTCGACGTTGCCCACCATCACGCCGTCGTCGTCGACGACCGCGATCGGGAGCCCCCGTCCGGCGGCCGCGTAGACCTCGTTGAGCGTCGCCGTGGGCGGGCACTGCTCGAAGTCGCTGCGCAACGCGGCCTCGACCTCGGTGCTGCCCATCGATCCGGCGCGAATCCCGTCGGCTGCGGTGAGCAGGGCCACGGGCCGGCCGCCGTCGTCGAGCACGAACGCACCCGCCCGGTCGGCCAGGTTGCGCAGGGCCGGGGCGAGGTCGAGGGACCGATCGACCGGCTGGGGCTCCTGCATGATTTCGCGCACCTCGATCACTCGACCCTGATCGACGTCCTGCACGAACTCGGCGACATAGCCGGTCGCGGGCTGGGTGAGGATCTCCTCGGGTGTGCCGATCTGGACGACCTCGCCGTCCTTCATGATGCAGACCCGGTCACCGATGCGGAGGGCCTCGTTGAGGTCGTGGGTGATGAACAGGATCGTCTTCTGGACCCGCTCCTGGATCGCCATCATCTCGTCCTGCATCTGGCGACGGATGAGCGGGTCGAGGGCACTGAACGCCTCGTCCATGAGCAGGATGTCGGGGTCGCTGGCCAGGGCCCGGGCGAGACCGACCCGCTGCTGCATGCCGCCGGACAGTTGGCTCGGCATGCTGTCGGCGTAGGCGTCGAGCCCGGTCATGGCGAGCGCCTCGATCGCGGCCCGGTTGCGCTCGGCCCGACCCACGCCCTGCACCTTGAGGCCGTAGCCGACGTTGTCGATCACGTTGCGGTGGGGGAACAGGGCGAAGTGCTGGAAGACCATCCCCATCTTCTCCCGACGGAAATGCTGCAGGGCGGTGCCGTCGAGCTGCTGCACGTCGACACCGTCGACCCAGACATGTCCGGCAGTGGCGTGGAAGAGCTTGTTGACGGTGCGCAGCGCGGTGGACTTCCCCGACCCGGAGAGTCCCATCACGACGAAGATCTCGCCCCGACGAACCGAGAAGTTGACGTCGCGGAGACCGACGACATGCCCGGTGAGCTGTTGCACGTCGTTCTTGCCGTAGCCCTCCTGGGACAGCTCGTAGGCCCGCCCCGTGGGCCGGGGTCCGAAGATCTTGTAGATCCCCTCGAGCCGAATGATCTCGTCGTTGTCGTTGCTCATGCGCCCCTCGGATCCGGTGCTCTCCCGCGTGCCTCCTCGCCCTGCCCAACGGTCGGACAGCGTCACGCGTCGCACCTGAAGGGGGCCAGAGGAGGCCCGGCCGACCATAGCCCATCAGCCGGACATGGCAACCCGGGCCGTCAGCCGGGGACGGGCGATGACAGCTCGAGGAGCAGTTCGGCGACGAGCGCGTCGGCGATCGGCGGGATCGGTTTCTTGCCGTGGCGCACGATCTGACACATCCGCGGCAGGGGAGCCAGATCGAACTCGGGAACCCACTCGACGATCTCGTCGGAGAGCTGGCGCCGGCTGAGCACTCCGACCCCGAGACCCGCCGCGATCGCGGCCTCGACACTCACCCGGCTCTGCCCGGAGAACGCGAGGCGGGAGCGCTGCCCCGCCGCCTCGAGGCCGGCTGCGGCCAGCGGCAGGTAGCAGCACTCGGTGCCGTAGGAGACGAGGGGAACGGGTACCTCGGTCGCCTGCTGGTGGGCCGAGGCCGCCCAGGCGAGATCGTCGTACCACAGCACCTGGTCCGACGGTTCGACCTCCGGCTCGGCGACCTGGAGCACCGCGACGTCGAGGCGGCCCTTGTGCAGCATCGCGGCGAGCACGTTGCTCTGCTCGACGTGGTACTCGACGCTGGCGAGCGGATGGATCCGACCGAACCGTCCGAGCAGGTCGACGAGCTGGGTCGCACTGATCTCCTCGTTGGCCCCGACCCGTACCTGGCCGGTCAGCTCGGAGCTGGTGAGGCGGGCGACCATCTCGTCGTGCATCCCCACGATCGAACGGGCGTGGTCGAGCATCAGCTCGCCGTCCGGCGACGGGCGCAGCGTGTGACCGTCGCGGATCAGCAAGGGGCGACCGACGCGCTCTTCGAGCCGCTTGATCTTCCAGCTCACGGCCGACTGACTGAGACCGAGCACCTCCGCGGCACGGGTCATGCCCCCCACATCGAGCACCGTGAGAAAGGTTCGCAGCGATGGGACGTCGAGGTTCATGAGGACGAGTGTAGGAAGCCGTACGGAATCATGACAGGAACTCGTGAAAAGCAGTGATTCTTCGGGGTTGTATCATGGGCGTCGACGGCCGACAGTGAACGTATGCGAACCCACCGCACCCCCATCACCGTCGCCCCCCGCACCACGCAGGCGACAACGGCCCGCTCCGTCATGGGTCCGGGCGCCCAGTTGCCCGGACCGAGCGGCCGCATCGTCGACCTCGCCATGGGTGCACGTGTCAACCGCGCCTCCTCGCCGGCGCGGCTCGCCGGTGCCGTGGCCCGTGGGCGCCATCGCGGCCGAGGCTGACCGTCGACCGAACCCGGTCCCCTAGGGGCGGGCGGAGAAGCCGACGGTCTCGCCGGCCGCACCGATGAAGGTGAGACGGTTCTCGTCGATCATGAAGCCCGTCGACTCCGTGATTCCGGCGCTGGCGATCGCGACGATCTCGCAAGCCGGTGACGTGTCGATGGCGCCCGCGCTCGTCACTTCGAACGCGCCATCTCGTCCGTCGGCGTATTCGACCGTCGAGACAGTCCCGGCGCAATCGGGTCCGGCGAGCACCGATTCGCCGCGCTCGATGACGAGCGTCACGCCCTCCATGCCGGCTCGGTTCTCGGCGGCCCGGTCGACGCCCTCGCCGGAGTAGATGGTGTCGAAGTGCCACACCGTGCCCTCGAGCGGCTGGTGCACCGGCGGCGGGGCCTGTTCGTAGCGGATCTCGACCGTGTCGCCGGAGAGCGTCATCCCGGCCGGGTCGACGGCCCAGGCCGTGACCGAGCCGAGGGCTTGACCGTAGGCAGACTCGAACTCCATACGGCCATCGTCGAGGCACGCCATCTCGGTCTGGCCGATGGCGCCGAGGGTCAGGGTGCCGTCGTCGGCCGCGTCGATCTCACCGAAGAACGAGTTGCAGCCGAGGTTGCCGGCGATCTCGCCGAGCTGGATGGTGATCTCGAGCTCGCCGTCGGGCAACGACACCGCGGTCCCGTCGACCGCCAACGACCGGAGGACCCAGTCGCCGGCGACGGACGGCCGGGTGCCCGAGTCGCCGGAGGGATCGTCGGACGTGGCGGTTTCTCCATCGTCGCCGCAGCCCGCGGCAACGAGAACGAACAGGACAGCAAGGGCGAGAAGGCGGTGCATGACAGTCGGACGATCAGACATCGTCATCGGTTCCCGTGAGCTGCGCTTCCCGCCGGATCACCAGCGATAGCGCACCGAGCACGACCGCGATGCCGAGCACCTGCACGGCGCGAACCGACTGGTCGAGGAAGATGACACCGCCGATGGTCGTGAGCACGGGCACAGCGAGCGTGAGCATCGAACTGATCGCGAGACGCACCCGCGGATGCGCCCAGTTCATGAGCATGTGCCCGGTCCCGGGTACCGCGAGCAGCGCGAACAACCACACCCAGTTCGACGCCGACGGGAACTCGATGCCGCCGCCGTCGACCAGCGCGATCGGAAACAGCACCACCGAGCCGACGATCCACAGGCACGCCTGGAATTCGAGCGCCGGGACATGTTCGCGGGCGGCCTTGCCGAACGCGAAGTAGCCGGCGAACAGCACCACCGCGACCACCGACAGCACGTCGCCGCGCAGACTCCATTCGGACG
>JAUIML010000159.1 GCA_030432715.1 Acidimicrobiia bacterium
AGTGCTGTTCGCGAGCTCGTGCTGGTAGATGCGGTCCACCACACTGCTCAGGGTCGGAAGGATGTAGGAGAGCTGCTCGATCGGGTCCATCGGACGCCCTTTCGTCGTTGGGTGTGCCGTCGCTGGTCGGCGGCGACATCGAGAGGGCGTGACAATCGGTGTCACAATGTGACGGTGCGCACATCTCCCGACCTGCTGGCGCCGGCGCGGGAGGCGCTGGCCGACGGCGACTGGTCAGGCGTGCTCGGGTTGCTCGATGAAATGGGCGCCGAGGCGGCGGGCCCCGAAGGGCTGGAGCTGAGAGCCCAGGCGGCGTACGGGAACGGTGATTTCGAGGCGGCCGTGGGCGCGTTCGAGGATCTCCACGCGCAACTGGTCGACGACCATCCGGCCGAGGCGGCGCGTGCGGCGGCAATGACCGCCATGTACCTCATGATGGACACCGGGTTGATGGCCCCGGTGCGAGGCTGGCTGCGGCGGGCGGAAGGGCTGGTGGAAGGGCACGACGACGCACCCGCGCACGCCTCCGATCCGCGCGAACATGCGTCATGCCCGAGACGGATACTCACGCCCACATGGCCGCGGCGGTCTACACGGGTGGGGGATCGATGGCGGTGCAACGGCGACCGATCCCTCGGCCCGGCGCCGACCAGGTCCGTATCGAGGTGGCCCGCTGCGGGATCTGCGGAACCGATCTCCATCTGGTGCTGGAGCACTACGCCCGCCCCGGATCCGTGCTCGGTCACGAGTGGTGCGGCCGTATCGCCGAGCTGGGCGACGGCGTCGAGGGCTGGGCCGTCGGCGATCGGGTGGTCGCCGGCCCGCGGCACGGATGCGGTGCGTGTCGGGCCTGCCGGACGGGCCGACCCGCCGTGTGCCGACAGCGGGGCGCGGCGGAGTACTTCTCGCCCGACGGCGCGTTCGCGGAATACGTCCTGGTCGACGCGACGCGGCTCATCGCAGTGCCCGACGAGGTCGACGATCGCGCCGCCGCGCTCACCGAGCCACTCGCCGTCGTCCTGCACGCCCTGACCCTCGCAGCCCCGCAACCGGGCGACCGTGTGCTCGTGACGGGCGCCGGGCCGCTCGGGCTCCTGGTCGTCGCTGCACTGCGGGCCCGAGGCATCGAGCACATCACGGTCAGCGAACCCGCCCCGCTGCGCCGGACCCAGGCCGAGAGGGTAGGAGCATCCCGCACGCTCGAACCCGTCGAGCTCCCCGAGCCGCCGATGGGCGAGCCCGTCGCCGACGCGTACGACATCGCGTTCGAGTGTTCCGGCAGAGCCGACGCAGCCACCGCGGCGCTCGGCCAGCTCGACCGGGCCGGCATCCTGGTGGTGCTGGGCACCGGTTCAGAAGCCCCCCGGTTCAACCACAACCGGATGATCGTGCTCGAACTCACCGCAATCGGCTCCTACAACTACGACGACGGCGGGTTCCGCGATGCGCTCGCACTCCTCGCGTCCGGCGCACTCCCGATCGGCGACCTCCTCGATCCCGACGACGTGGCCCTCGACGGCGTGTTCGATGCCATCGTCGGAAGCGCCGACGGCCGCCGCCGTGGCAAGGTGCTGGTCGACCCGTCGGCGAAGCAGGAGACACGCACCGTATGACCGGACCCGTCATCAACCATGTCGCGATCACGATGGCCCCCGAACTGCTCGACGACGGCGGCCGGGCCGAACTGCTCGACTTCTACGGCGAGGTCTTCGGGTGGACCGAGGGCGACAACACCGGGGAGCGGGGCAACCCGCTCATCCTCCTCACCGGCGTGTTCGGCCACTTCATCTACCTCCTGCCCGGCGACCCCGCCCTTCACGCGCCGCCGATGGACCACTTCGGAATGATGGTGGAGACCGAATCGGAACTCGACGAGATCCTGGCCCGGGCAACCCGCCGGGCCGAGGTCGACGACCGGGTGCGGATCATCGCCAAGGAGTCGAAGACAACGCATGGATCGACCCACGACTTCACCCTGACGAACTGCTACATCGGCTTCGGGATGCCGCTGCTGGTCGAACTGCAACACATCACCCGACACGCCCACGCCCGAAGCTGATCGGCGGGTCGGGCCGGTCCGTGACGGTCGATTGCCGGCTGGAGATGCGATAGTTGGTCCATGACCGACGCACTCCCACCGGCCCCGTCGTGGCGGGGCATCAACCATCTGGCCCTCGTCACCCCCGACATGGAGGCGACCACCCGCTTCTATGCCGGGGTGCTGGGCATGCCGTTGGTGATGACGCTCATGGCCGGTCCCATGCGTCACTACTTCTTCGAGATGGCTCCGGGCAACACCGTCGCGTTCTTCGAGGTTCCCGATGCCGAGACCTTCCGGAAGGGTGCCGGGTCACCCGCCCCGTATCCGGTGCAACTCGACCACCTTTCGTTCAACGTGGCCGACGAGGACGCACTCCACCAATTGCGGGAGCGCCTGCTGGCGGCCGGCTCGGAGGTGACCGAGATCGTCGATCACCAACAGATGAAGTCGGTGTACTTCACCGACCCCAACGGGATCGCCCTGGAAGCGTCGTACTGGGTGATCGATGGCACCGGTCGGCCCATGGACACCGATGATGTCCGGGTCTTCGGCGACCCCGACCCGGTTCCCGCGGTGGCCGAGCTGGCGGCGGGCACGGTCACGGAGCTGCCGACGACCTCGCTCGTCTGACCACGGCCTATTCCGTGGTCGGAGTTCCGGCGGTCACCGCGATCACGGGTCGATCGGCGATCGACGAGCTCGAGGCGTCGACACCGGCCAGACCGGCGGCCTCGAGCATGGACTTCATGTGGTCGGCGTCGACCATGGTGAAGCCGTGATGCTCGGGTCCGTGGTCGGTGCCGAACTCATCGTGGTCCGGATGATCGGGATCGGTGAACCGCTCGTCGACGAGCACGACGCGGCCACCGGGTCGCAACACCCGGACGACCTCCGCCGCGCCCCGCTCGGGGTCGGTCCAGTGGTGCATGGTGTTGACCGCCCAGAGCGCGTCGATCGAGTCGGTCTCGACCGGGATCCGCTCCGCGGTGCCGTCCACGACGTCCACGTCGGCTCGGCCCAGCGCCCGCCTGACGGTGAGCAACCTTCGGAGGAAGGGGGTCGGCTCGACCGCGATGACGTGGGCGCCTGTCGCCGCGGCCCGCACCGCTCCTGCACCCAGACCGGCGCCGATGTCGAGCACCCGTTCGCCGGGCCGGGGGGCGATCATGTCGACGACGGCGTCGTTGATCTCCGAGGTCCACATGCGGGGCAGCCATCGCAGATAGCGCAACGCCCCCTTGATGCCCTGATCGTTTGCGTGCCCGTGGCGGTGTTCGCCGGCGGCGTGGTCGTGCGAGTGCGGCATCCGCCGAGTTTCCCCGCACCGACGTCGACCGCGGGGGATGCCATGCGCACTTCAGTGGTCGAGGAAGGCCTCGACCGTGGCGGTGCGCAGGTCGGCGAGCTGCTCGTGGGGAAACAGCCGGGACTGGTAGCCGCCGGCCGGTACGAACACGCAGGGCACGCCGGCCTCCCGCAACCGTCCGGCCACGAACAGCTCCCGGCCCCGCAGCACGTCTTCGGGCACCATCTCGACGGCGTCCCATCCCGGCGTTGTAGCGGACGGCGGCCGGTGCGGCGTCGACGATCTGCTCGACCATGGGGTCGACCACCGCCACGTATTCCGCCGACCGGGTGGGAGCGCCGCCAGCCGATCGATCAGCCGCCGCTCGCGGCGCGGGAGGTAGCTCACCTTGATCCGCCACCACCCGGGATCGGGTCGGGATTCGAGTGTCGTGTCGTCGTCGGTCATCCAGTCCTCGGGTTCGCCGTCCTCGGATGAGTCCGGCTGAGGTGTGACAGGCTTCGGTCGGATCGGTGTCTGTCACGGCGGTGCGGGACTCTTCCGGTCAACACGAAGAAGGCGGGATGGGATGGGCGAGTTGTTGACGTATCGGTGTGGGGCATGTGGCTTCGACAGCGAACCGGTGGGCGTGGGTCGAGGAGCCTCCGGGGTGCAGCATGCGCCCATCGGGTGCGGCGAGTGTGCGACGGTGCACAGCGTCGCCGTCGCGACCTGGCGTGACGGTGCCCTCGGTGCCACACCGTCGGCGGAGCCCTGGAAGCGGGGCGATCCGTGCCCGCAGGGCCACCAGGGACCGCGGCTGCTGGAGTCGACTGCGGGTCCCTCCCGACGGCCATGTCCGGCGTGTGGGGCCCGGGAGCTCGGCATCGAAGCGGTCGGCGTCTGGGAGTGACCGCCGCAGGCCTCGTCCTGTCCGTCGGTGTCACACCCCCTCGGCATCATGGTGACCGGTGACACATTCCGGTGTCACGCACTTCCCCTACCGAGGAGACGAGATGACCGAGCACGCACCGTCGGAGTCCGACGACCCCCTGAATCAGATGATGACCGGCATGGCCGCAGGCGACGCTGCGTTCCTGTTCGCCTTCATCGAGGCGTTCTCGCCCAAGGTGCGCTGGGTGGTGCGGTCGATCCTCGAGGGCATGGGCCGCCACGACATCGTGCGCAACCGCGACGAGCTCGACGGGCTCACCCTCGATGCGTGCGACGTCATCTTCCGTCGTGCGGCGGGCTGGCAGCCCGGTGGGGCGGCGCCGTGGAACTGGGCGTTCAAGGCCATCCGGGCCGAGGTGGCCCGCGCCATCGGTCACCGGGTGGTCGAGCTCGGCACCGACGATGATCGCGACGGCGATGTGGGATCCCACGGCGACGTGGTGTTCGACCTGGCCGTCGACGATCTTGCGGTGCTGATCAGCCGCCACCCGCGGGTGGGTGTGCTCGACCGGGCGATCCGTTCGGTCGGGTCCGAACGTGACCAGGCCGTCTACTGGGAGTACCGGATCCAGCAGGGCATGGGCGACCCGTCGCCGGCGCAGACGGTGGGCGCCCGGTTCGGGCTGAAGCCCGACAATGTGCGCCAGCTGTGTCGCCGTCACGGCAAGAAGGTGTGGTCGTTGATCGAGGCCGACGCCGAGTTCGCCGAGCTCCGTGATCACGGCTGGTTCGCCGCATGAGCGCCATCGACCCGACGGTGGTCATCGAGCGCATGGCCCGGCGGCTCAGAGCCGACGGCGCCGAGCACCCCGTTGCGGCTGCGGTCTCGGTGGCGGCGAGGGGGCATGCCTGTCTCGGGCTGCACGAATTCGCCGACGCGGTCGAGCTCCCGGCCGAGCTCGTGCGGTCAGCCGAGCTCGGATCGGTCGCCTTCGGCGAACTCCCGGCGGCCATTGGCGCGCAGGTAGGGGAGACGGGCGCCGACCTCCTCGCCCTCGCCGACCTCGAAGCCGAGTGGCGCAACGCCCCACCGATCGTCGCGACCGGCCCATGACCGAGCCGCCGCTCTGCTAACGACCGCCGAGCGCGAGGTCGCGGAGCATCCGGTCGACGACGTCGCGGCGGGCACGCGTCGGGCGGCCGTTGGCCAACCCGACGAACTGGCGGACCGCGCCGTCGCGGAGCTCGAGCGCAGCCACGAGCGTGCCCCGTTCTTCGAGGCCGAGCACGACCGAGCGACCGGTGCGCACCACGCCCGCATAGTCGCCGAGGCAGTTCGACAACCGGCGCCCCCATCGCGTCAGCTCCGCCGGATGGCGGGGCAGAACCAGCCGGTGCTCACCGATCCGGTAGCCGTGGGCGATCTCGACGGTCGGGGGATAGACGAAACCGCCTCTGCCTCCCGGCCCGGCATCCGGCGCCGCCAACGGAACGGCGGGTAGGGCAGCCGGTTCCGGGGCGGCGGGAGCGTCGACGTCGGCGCGGGCCCGGCGCACCCGCGCGGGCCGCGGAGGCGGCGCCGGAGGACGCTCGAGCGGCACCGCGTGCGCGGCCTGACGCTCGAGATCGACGACTCGGCGGGCGAGGGTCAACTCGGCGACGATCGCGAGGGGCTCGAGCACGCTCAGCGACCGTCGTAGGCGCGCGCTGCCGTGTTCCACGTTCAGGGCATCGATGGCGAGGGCGGTCGCCGTCGTCTCGTCGGTCGTCGCCCAGAGCCGCCGCAGCTGCTTCACGTCGTCGTCGCCGGGCCAGTGCTGTGGTGGAAACCACCGGCCGCCACCGGTCAGCACCGTGGCCAGACGCTCGGGAGCAAGATGGTCGGCCAGTGAGATCGCCAGACCGAGGGGTCGCAGATCGGGCGCGGCGTCGACCGGGGCGCTGTCGCCGGGCATCATCCCTCTGGGAAGGGCGCGGGCGACGCCGCGAGTGGCGTTCGGGCCGAGCGCGACCCGAGCCGCCGCCGTCGATGACCGGGCTTGCAGCGTGGGCGCCGCCCAGCGGGGGACGTGCGGCATCGGCCCCGCGCCGCCCCGGCGGGCCAGCAGGGCGAGGGGAAACGACAACGAGGAGAGCACGGCCTCGAGGTGGGTGTGGTCGCACTGGGGGATCTCGTCGAACCCCCACCCGCTCGCCGCGTCCAGCACCGCGGCCGCCACCCCCGCGCACCACCGGTTCGGATCCTCTCGGCGCACCCGAGCCTCGCGGCGCAGCATGGTCGGCAGGGTCCCGGGCTGGGTGCTGACATCGATGCAGCGATCACCCCGGAGTATCGAGATCCACACGTGCACCACCCCATCGCGATGATCGATCCGCGCGACCGGCTGGTCGACGATGGCGATGTCGACCCGATCGCCCGATGGGGTCGCAGAAAGAGAAGGAGTGATCACAGACATTGGGGAAGCGCCGGCCCGCACCTGGCTCGACCCATACAAGTGTTCGCCCACCCTGCCGTCAAGCGCGTCGGCGTCGGGCGGGGTCCTCCGGTGGTGAGTAGCGTGGGGGCCGTTCGGAGGGGGCAGACATGGGGATTCGACGGGTCGTGACCGGTCACGACGCACAGGGCAAGGCGGTGTTCGCGAGTGACGAGGTCGTCGAACCCGTCACCAGCGATCTCGTGCCGGGGATGGAGTTCTTCCGGCTCTGGGGGAACGACGAACCGAGCCGGTTCCCCGACGACGGCTCGGCCCCTTCCGCCGTGCAGTACTTCCCGCCGATCGGCGGCTATCGGTTCGGGCTGTTCACGGTGCCGCCCGACTCGACGACGATGCTCGACGATCTCGACTTCGAGGCCGCCTTCAGCGAGGTCGAGGAGAAGCTTCCCGGGTTGATGTCGCACATGGAACCCGACCACCCGGGTATGCACACCACCGCGACGGTCGACTACGAGTTCGTGGTCTCCGGTCGGGTCGTGCTGGAGCTCGACGACGGCGCGACCCGCGAACTCGGACCCGGCGACACGGTGGTGCAGAACGGCACCCGGCACGCGTGGCGCAACCCGTTCGACGAGGCCTGTGTGCTGGTGGTGGTGCTCATCGGCGCGCACCATGACGGCATCGGACCGCGGCCCCTCGACGCGGGGTGACGGATGCTGACATGGCAGATCGGTGACGTCACCGTCACGCGTGTCGTCGAGCTGGAAGTCCCGGTGCCCTACGACCCCGCGTCGGCGCTTCTCGCCGATGCGTCCCCGCAGGCCCTGGCCGAGATCCCCTGGCTGTGGCCCCACTTCGTCACCGAGGACGGGGCGCTGAGGCTGTCGATCCACGCGCTGGTGGTGAACGCGCCAGGGCTCAACCTCGTCGTCGACACGTGTGTCGGCAACGACAAACCGCGGGCGCTGCTGGGCGGCGGCGCGCTCCAGACGGAGTTCCTCCGCAGCCTCGAGGAGGCCGGCTGCCCGGCGGACTCGGTCGACACGGTCGTGTGCACCCATCTGCACGTCGACCATGTGGGGTGGAACACGATGCTCGTGGACGGCGAGTGGATGCCGACGTTCCCCAACGCCCGCTATCTGATCGGTCGTCGCGAATTCGACCACTGGACCAGTGAGGGCGACGCCGACCAGCAGGCCATCCTCGGCGACTCCGTCCAGCCGATCTTCGATGCGGGCCTCGCCGCCCACGTGGAGATGAACCACCGGATCAGCGACGAGATCAGTCTCACCCCGACCCCCGGTCACACCCCCGGCCACGTGAGTGTGAGCATCGAGTCGAAGGGCGAGCGGGCCCTGATCACGGGCGACATGTTGCATCACCCCTGTCAGTTCGCGCGGCCCCACTGGTCGCCCTCGTTCGACTCCGACCCGGTGGCCGGTGCCCACATGCGCCGCGCCATGATGGAAGCGGTCGCCGACGTGCCGGTGCTCGTGATCGGGACCCACTTCGCGGCACCCACCGCCGGCCGGGTCATCCGCGACGGCGACGCCTTCCACTTCGACGTCAGCTGATCCAGCGTTCTGGCGAGCCGATCGGTTGATCGCAGAACCAACCGGCTGGTCGATGTGCTTCTCGGGGCGGTTCCTCAGAGTGGGTGAGGTCAACCACAACCTTCATCTGGAGAAGCCACCATGTCCATGCTCAACCGTCTCCTCAGCGTCGCCCTCGGGCTGTCCCTGATTTCGGCCGGGATCGCGAAGTTCACCACCGGTCACGTGTTCCAGTACATCGAGTTCAAGTCCGGCATCGACATCTTCCACCCCTTCGTCAACAACCTCACCGGCATCGCCGAGATCCTTGCCGGCGCAGCGGTCCTGTATCGCCCGACGCGCCTGGTCGGAGCGGGGGGAGCCGCGGCGCTGATGGTGGGCGCCATCGGGTTCCACCTCTCGCCGTGGCTCGGGACGTCGGTCCCGACCGGCCTTGCCGACGGTGCTGACTCACCGTGGGACGCCGCCGATTTCGCGACGACGACGAACTCGACGAGCTTCGTGCTCGCGATCGTCTCCCTCGTCGTCGCTGCGTCGGTTGCTCGTGGCGCGCTGAGGACTCGAAAGCCCGCTGGGTCTCCGGTCGACGCGGGTCGGCTCGATGCGCTCGTCGGGATCTGAGACAGCAGGCCCGAGCACAGTAGCGTCGGTGGCGATGAGCGAGACACCCAAAGGCACTGCGGCGGCTGCGTACCGGTCGCCCTTGTCGACGCTCAGTTGGGTCTGGACCGGCGTCGCCGTGGCGTCCTGGTCGGTGGCGCTGGCGCTCACCACCAGCTCGCCCCTCTCGGGTGGGGGCACGCTGGCCTGGATTGCCGCCGCGGTCGTGGTGCTCGTGGCGATGGTGTTCGCGCTCACCGAGCGTCTCCGCAACTGGCCGGCCGCCACCGGGTACGCCGGTGTCGCCGTCGCACTCGGGGGCTGGGCCGCGCTGATCTTCCACGACGACCGGTGGTCCGTCCTCACGTTCGCGCTGTACTCGATGTGCTTCACGAAGGGCCGAGAGATCGGGCTCGCGCTCGCCGCGGTC
>JAUIML010000160.1 GCA_030432715.1 Acidimicrobiia bacterium
ACGAGGTGGTCGATGGCTTCGAGCCAGTACTCGGGTATCTCCTCGTCTCGTTGCAGATGCTCCTCGATCATCCGGATCCGCCACATCGCGGGATTGTTCAACACGACCGCGACGAGGACCACGACGGCGAATCCCCGCGTGAACGTCGGCCACCGCCCGTCGAGGGCGTTGACCAGGGCACCGAGGACCACCGAGGTGGCAAGCACCAGCATCGGCAGGGCCCGAGGGGTCGAGCGGAGGGCGAGGCCCGCGTCGGTTCCGGTGAAGTCCTTGAACAACGAGCCGAGGGGCGACGGGGCGTCGAACGGGTGGCCACCGATGGCGATCAGGCCACCGAGGACGATCAGCAGGACGAAATAGCTGCGGTGGCGCCAACGCACGAGCGCCGCCCCGAAGAGCGACAGGACCACGAGGCCGAAGCTGACGAACAGCAACCAGACCCCCTGCGTGTACTCGATGCTGGGTTCGATCCACTGGCCGAACTTGTCGTTGCCGTAGAAGAACCAATAGCCGAGGCCGCGGAACACCTCGGGTGCGGTGGAGGCCGACGCCACGGTCTGGTAGGTCTCGGTATAGCGGGTGACCGGAAGGCTGTAGCCACCCTGCAGGACGAGCCCGGCGATCCACCACACCGACACGCCGAGGCTCAACACCCCGATGCGCAACGCGGCGGCGACCGCGTGGCGGGTGCTCAGTGAGCGCTCGGTGCAGCGGGCGTGGACCAACCAGGCCACGGGAGCGATGCCGACCAGCAGCAACGAGGTGGCGTTGACCGAGCCGACCGTGAGAATGACGAGGGCGAACATCGCCGGATGGCGCCACGACTGCGACCGGGCCGCACGGATCGTGAGCGCGATCATCCACGGCAACCCTGCCCACGGCAGGAGCACGGCCGAGATCCGTGCGCTGTAGTCGAGCAGGTAGGGGCTCAGCTCGTAGGCGAGCACGGCGATGAGCATCCCCCGTCCCTCCCAGTCGAGGGTCCGCAGGAGGTAGCGCACTCCGGCGCCGGCCGCGAACAGCAGCGAGCCCAACCAGATCCGCTGGGCGAGCCAGTCGGGGCTGCCCACCGTCTCCAACACCCAGTAGTACGGCCCCATCGGCCACAGGTAGCCGATGTTCTGGTGGGTGACGGTGCCCAACGCCACGTCGCTGTCCCACAGGCTCGTGGCGTTGCGCAGGACGCGACCCGGATCGAGGTAGAGGTAGGTCTTGGTGTCGGCTCCGACCACCCCCGGACTCGACAACACGATCGGGACGTAGGCGATCAGGGCCGCGGTGATCAGGATCGAGTGACGGCGAACCCGAGCCAGGAGCGCTCGCATCATCGAGGGTCGGCGTCAGCCGGGGTTCCGCGTGGCGGCCAGCACGGCGAAGGTCTCGTAGGCGGTGCGGTCCCACGTGAGTTCCTGGGCCGTGCGGCTGGCACCGTCGCCGAGTCGGGCGCGGAAGTCGTCGTCGCGCAGCACCCGAATCAGCGCGGCCACCATCTCGTCGAAGGAATCGACGAGGAGTCCACCGATGCCGTCGCGAACCGCATCGCGGTGACCGGGGATCCGGGTCGCGACCGCCGGTGTCGCGCACGCGGCCGCCTCGGTCAAGGTCATCCCCCAACCCTCGCTGCGCGAGGCACTCGCGACCACCCAAGCCTGCTGATAGTGGCGGACGAGCTCGTCGTCGTCGACGCGCCCCACCAGTTCACACCACTCCTCGGCACCGAGCGCGGCGATCTGCCGCTCGAGCGCATCACGCTCGTAGCCCTCGCCCACGACGAGCAGCCGAGCCGGGACCTCGTGGCGGACCGCCGCCACGGCATCGATCAACTCGTCGAAGGCCTTCGACGGCATGAGCCGACCGACAGCCAACACCGTCGGCTCCGTGGCCTTCTGGTCGCTGGGCCGGAACCGCGAGTCGATTCCCGGCGGGACGACGTGGACGTTGTCGGCCGGGAGGCGCAGTCGGTCGAGAAGATGGTCGCGCGATGACTCGCTGAGGGTGATGACCGGTGTCCGCCGGTAGAAGGGCGGGGCGATGCGCCGCTCCAACAGCTGACCCGCCCGCGCGAGGCCCGGCGGCAGCACCATCGGCCACATGTCCTCGTGCACATGGTGGAGCCAGGTAACGCGGGGTCCCCGGGCCCAGATGGGCGAGAAGAAGGGCACGCCGTTCCAGATCTCGACGAGGGCGTCGCGCGGGCCGTGGCGGCGGAGGATCTCGGCGGCGACGGCCCGGGGAAACACCAGGTAGCGCCCGGCTCGGCGCACGACCTTGTAGCCGTCGCGCACGGTCTCCGGCGGTGAGCCCTGCGCGAACGACGTCCGCATCGTGACCTCGACGCCGGCATCGGCCCAGCGCGACGCCACGGTGGAGGCGTGGATCTCCGACCCACCGGCCTCCACATCGGCCAGATCGCGCCACGCGAGGATGTGGACCCGGCGCAGGCCCGACTCGGCGACGAGATCGCCGAGCTTGCGAGGATTCTCGCTGTTCTCGTTCTCACGCGGACCGACCGACTGCACCGGCGCATGTTAGCGGCCGGGTTGCCGAGCGCTCACCACCGGATGCACACTTCGCCCCGCCATGTCCACCATGCCCGTGACGGTCGTCGTCATCCATCGCAATCGGCCCGACGCAGTGGGCCGGACCGTCGACTCGTTCCGGCACCAGTCGGTCGCCACGCGGATCCTCGTCGTCGACAACGGCTCCGAACTCGACACCCAGGAGCGCCTACCTGAGTTGGTGGGCGACGCCGAGGTGATCCTGACCGGGGAGAACCTCGGCTTCGGACCCGGCGGCAACGTCGGCCTGCGGCGGTTCCTCGCCGACGGAGTGGGGGAGTGGGTGGCGATTGCACCGCACGATGCGCTGCCCGATCCCGACACCCTGGAGAAGATGCTCACCGAAGTGGCCACCCGGCCCGAGGTCGGGCTGATGAGCGCCGACGTCGGCGACGGCATGCGGCCGATCATCCAGCCCTACCTCGGCACGATCGACGCCGCGCCCACCGTCGAGTCGGGCTTCGACGCCGCGGACTACCCCCACGGCACCCTCATGATGTGTCGGCGCGCCTGCCTCGAGGAGGTCGGCCTCTTCGACGAGCGCTACTTCGCCTACTGCGAGGAATCGGAGCTGGCCATCCGCGCCGCACGAGCGGGATGGACCTGCGGGGTGATCCGAGGGGCGATGGTCCGCAATCCGGGGATGAGCGCCTCGATCGAGCGCGTGGCCTACCTCCAGCTCCGCAACACCCTGCTCATGCTGAAGGAGCACTACGGGCGCAGGAACGAGTGGTTCCGGATCCTCGTCGCCCTGGTCCAGATCCCGGTCGGGATGGTGCACGTGCCCTCGCGGGGCCTGCACTGGTCGCCGGCCGGCCGGCTCAAGGCCATCCGAGACCATCTGAGAGGGCGCTACGGCCCACCACCCGACGACGTCGAGGGCTGAGCGTCAGTCCGGGGCGACCGGTGTGGTCTGGCGCAGCTTCGGCAACACGACGGGCGCGGCCGCCTCCGGGGCAGGTGCCGGGTCACCGAGCGGCGGGGACGCCGGCGAAGACGTGGGCGACTGGGCCGCGGACCCCCCGTACTGGCGATGCAGCAGGCTCCCGATGATCGTGGGCGGCTGCGGGTCCGAGAAGAAGTAGCCCTGCCCGAGCTCGCAGCCGATCTCGAGCAACCGCTCCACCTGCTTGCCGTCCTGCACGCCCTCCGCCACGGTGGCGATGCCGAGCGCCCGGGCCAGCGAGGCCACATGACGCACGATCGCCTCGTCGGTCGCTCGCTCGCCGAGGCCGCTGACGTAGGTTCCATCGAGCTTCAGCAGCTCGAAGTCGAAGTTGCGCAGATGACTGAGCGAGGAATAGCCGGTCCCGAAGTCGTCGAGGGCCAGGCCCACACCCAGCTCCCGGGCGGCGGACAGCGCCGTCCACGCAGCCCGGGGGTCGGCGATCAGCGAGGTCTCCGTGAGCTCGAGGTACAGCAGTGTCGGGTCGACGCCGCTGGCATCGATCGCGCCGCTCAGGTCGTCGATGAAGTCGGACTGGCCCAGCTGGCGGGGCGACACGTTGAAGGTGACCCGGAGTGGGGTCTGACCGGACGGCGTCTGGCCCGCCCACACCGCGGCCTGGCGGCACGCCTCCTCGAGGACCCACCGCCCGACCGGCAGGATGAGTCCGGTCTCCTCGAGCGAGGAGAGGAAATCGCCCGGCGGGATCATGCCCCGTTCGGGGTCGTCCCAACGCAGCAACCCCTCGCAACCGACGATGCGGCTGGTGCGCAGGGCGACGATCGGCTGATACAGCAGGCGGAATTCGCCGTCGTCGAGCGCCCGCTGCAAGCGGCGCTCCGCCGTCGCCGGCGTCAGGCGGAGCCGCATGCTCTCGGAGAAGACCGCGGTTCGGCTGTCGCTGTGCTTTGCGTCGTACATCGCGGTGTCGGCGTCGCGCAGCACGTCGTCGGGCTCGTCGGTGGTGTCGCCGTAGGCCACACCGACGCTCGCCGAGATCGCGATGCGGTCGGCCCCGAGCTCGAACGGGACCTCGATGGTGCTGATCATCTCCCGGGCGAAGCGCGCCGCGTGTTCCAACGTGGTCGGCGCCGGATCGATGATCACGAACTCGTCGCCCGCGTAGCGGGCCACCCAACGATCCTCGCCCGCGGCACGGACGAGGCGTTCGCCCACGGCTTGCATCAGTCGGTCGCCGACTTCATGGCCGTAGGTGTCGTTCACGGACTTGAAGCCGTCGAGGTCGACGAACAGGAGCGCAGCCTTGGTGTTGAAACGTTTGGCGTAGCGGAACGCCTCGGGGAGCACCTCCCGGAGATGACGGCGGTTCGGCAGGCCGGTGAGCGCATCGTGCAGCGAGAGGTGGGTCAGCTCCCGCTGGGCGCCGACGGCGTCCCGATACCGGCGGAACGCGAAGGCACTCGCACCGAGCGGAACGACGGTGATCAGGGCCAGGACACCGTTGACGTTGAGTCCGCTGGTGTCGGCCACCCGGTCCAGGACGGCGTCGGGCACGGCGAACGCGATTGCCAGCACGCAGAGGATCGTGCCGAACACGACGATCCAGGCGAGATCCACTCCGGCCTTGTGTTCCGTTTCGACCAGATGCTCGATCCGGAGGGGATGGGCGTCGGTGCTGGTCTTGCGCTTTCGAGCCATGGTGACGCACCTCCCTTGGTGCGACGGTCGAGCCGCGCCGGATGCGCGAGGTTGCCGTAGTAGTTCCCGTCGGCGCGAGCAGGGCCCGTCTTGAGGTCGGCGCGGCGCTCAGCGTCGCGTCGGAACGGCTCGCCGCGGCGATCCGAGCAGGGCCACCAGCAACCGGGCGTAGTGGTACGCCAGATGGAACGGGCGCTGCGACGGGACCCCACCGGCCCGCTCCCGCATACGCGTGGGCACCTCGACCACCTCGTAGCCGGCCCGACAGGCGTTCACGAGGGTCTCGACCGAGTCCATGTACTCCACCGGGTACTCGGTGGCGAACACATCGAGAAGTGGCTGCTGGACGGCTCGAAAGCCCGACGACGTGTCGCTGAAACGGCGCCCGGTGAGGAGTCGGACACCGACCCGCAGCAGCGCCATGGCCAGGCCGCGGCCCCGACCCACCTCGTAACCTCCCGCGGCGAACCGACTGCCGCAGGCCATGTGGGCACCGTCGTCGAGCGCAGCGAGCAACACGGCGATCTGGTCGGCGCGGTGCTGGCCGTCGGCGTCGAACTGCACGGCCCGTTCGTACCCGTTGTCGGCCGCGAAGCGGTAGCCCGCCCGGAGGGCGCCGCCGATGCCGAGGTTGAACGGCAACGGCACACACGGCACACCGGCCCGGCGGGCCACCTCGGCGGTGCCGTCGGCTGATCCGTCGTCGACCACGACGACGTCGAGTTCCGGGACGACCTCTCGCAGCTGACGGAGGACGGCAGGGAGCGATTCCTCCTCGTTGAAGGCGGGGATGACGACGATCGTGCGTGCGTCAGGCCCCGAACTCATCCGTCGGACTCGCTGATCTCCTCGTGGTACTCGGCGTCGACGTTGACCTCCCACACGTCGTGCGAGGTGCCGCTCACGATGTTCTCCACGGTGAGCATGGCCGTGTACATCGAGTGGTCCTGGTTGTTGTAGCGGTGCATGCCGTTGCGCCCGACCGGGAAGACGTTGCGCACGTTCTCGGTCAGCCACGCCCGAAGCGTCTCGACGTTTTCCTTGTAGGTGGCGTCGTACATCGGGTACGCCTTGGGCATGCGGACCACGTAGCCCTTCTCGACCCGACCGGGGGAGAGGAGACCCAGCGTCACCATCTCCGCCTCGGCCTGGGCGACCAGGTCGGCGTCGTCCTTCGTCCAGATGTGATCGCCCTCGTTGACGAAGTACTCGAGACCGAGACAGGTCTTCCCGGCGTCGGGGATCATCTCCGGCGACCAGGAACCGAAGTTCTGGATGCGACCGACATGTACTTCGGGGGCATGGATGTAGATCCAGTTGTCGGGGAAGCCGTCGGCCTCCGGCACGACGAGGGCCACGGTCAGGAAGTCGCGGAACTGCAGCGACTTGGCCGCCACGAGCACGTCCTCGGGGGCGGGCGGGTCCATCGCCTGCACGAGGCGGGGGATCGGCATCGAGGACACGACCTCGGTGCACGGGTGGACGACCTCGCCGTCGGGGGTGCTCGCGATCACTTCGACGGCGACGCCGTCGCGATGTCGGATCCGGGTGACGGGCTGACGGAAGAGCACGTCGCTGCCCTGGCCCTCGACGAGCTCGTGGCAGCGCTCCCACATCATGCCGGGACCATGGCGCGGGTATTCGAACTCCTCGATGAGGCTCGTGATGTCCTTCTGGTTGCGGCTCGGTGTGATCGCGTTCCAGATCGCCCCGAACAGGCTGAGGTTCTTGATGCGCTGGGCCGCCCAATCGGCTTCGAGTTGATCGGCCGGAACGCCCCAGACCTTCTCGGTGTAGGTCTTGAAGAACGTGCGGTAGAGGCGCCAACCGAACTTCGCGGCGACATACCCCTCGAACTTGGTCTGGTCCTTGGGCGGATTGACCCGGGCCCACACGTAGGACAGCACACAGCGGACCGCCTCGACGATGCCGAGATTGCCGAGGGCGTTGAACGCCTTGAGGGGGTAGTCGTAGAACTTGCCCTGGTAGTAGATGCGGCTCATCCGCGGCCGGAGCAGGAAGTCTTCGTCGGGGAGGATCTCGTGCCAGAGGGCCGAGACCGGCTTCACCTTGGTGAAAAAGCGGTGACCGCCGATGTCGAAACGCCACCCGTCGCGTTCGGCGGTCTGGGAGATGCCGCCCACCACGTCCTCGGCCTCGAGCACGGTGGCGGTGCGCCCGGCCTTCCCCAACTGATAGGCCGCGGTGAGCCCGGCCGGACCCGCGCCGATCACGACGGTTCTCGCGTCCGTGGTGCTGTTCTGTGTGTCGCCCATCCGACGCCCCCTCCGCGGAGCCGCCGGATCTTACCCGTATTCCCGCACCGACCCATCGCTTGCGCGACACTGCGGTATGGACATCACGTGCCCCCGCTGCAGCACGGCGGTCGAGACCGACTTCTACGGCCCGTGCGAGCGCTGCCGTGCCGAACTACGCGCCTCGATGGGGGGCGACGGCGGGGGAGCGGCCGAGGCCCGCGAGTACGAGCCGAAGATGAACGTCACCCCCAACGCGGTCGCCCTGAAGGACGACTGAAACCCTTCCCGGGTCAAAAGAACAAGGCCCCGAGTAGCCTCCCGGCTCTCACCGGTCAACTCCTCGGGGCCTCGAAGCGGCTCGCTCACCCGGCCGGCCGCCCCGTCGGAACGTCCTGCCTCTGGAGGTGGGCCCTTGCGGGGCTCACCCTGACGCCCGGTCCCGTTCGTCTCGGTCCCGTTCGCCTGAATCGACCCTCGGTACCCGGCGGTACCAGCCCACTTCGACCTACCGCCGCCCCCGTCGGAGCGACCGCATCTCGATGTGCACTCGACACGTACCTGCCATCGGGTGTGTTCCCCCTCCCGGCCTCACACCCCGCGGTGTGTGCCTGACGGTGGCGGACCCTCCGGCCGGCGGTACTCGTCCTTCGCTTCCGGGCGATCCCCGTCGGGAACCCTCCCAGCCGCTCCGGCCCAGCACCTCCGTGCCTCCGGTCGACCCGCCGATCCCCTTGCGGGTCTCGGCCTGATCTTGCCGTGTCATCGCTCTCGCTCCGGCTCCGAGGAACCCGAACCGTCTCTTCGAGGCTTGCACCTCTCCGCTCCGTTTCGGCGTCCCGGAACCTTCGTTCCTGCGGCGACAAGAGGCATCCTGCGACGGCCCGCAGCGGGGGTCAAGGGGTCGAGGCGAAATCCCCAGGGTGCGCCAGGAAACCCACCGGCAATCCCCAGGTCACTCGGGGTTCTCCACAGTTTCGACCACAGGTACGGCCTCCGGGAGCGCGAACTCGGCATAACGATCGGCGTGGCCGATCACGTCGTCCACGTACACGGTCGAGTTGTTGTAGCCGAAGTACGCCGCTCGCAGCGCGGCGCGGGTGGTGAGGTTTCCTCCGAGCGCACACAGGTAGCGGCCGGCGCTGTAGGCCGCGTCGTACATGTTCTGCGGGTCGGCTCGCCCGTCGCCGTCACCGTCGCGGCCCCGACGCAGCCAGGTCTCGGGGATGAACTGGAGCGGGCCGACGGCCCGGTCCCATTCGTCGTCGCCGTCGTAGACCCCATCGTCGGTGTCGCCGATGGCCCGGACACCGGGGCCCCCGTCGAGCGCGATCCCGATGATCGGTCGGTCGACACGGCCGTCGGCACGGAGGGTGCGCCCGCCGTACCGACCATGGCGGCTCTCGATACGGGCGACTCCCGCGATCATCCACCACGAGAGGTTGCAGCTCGCCATCGTCTCGGCCAGCAGCGCTTCGGCGTTGAGATACGCGTTGAGCGCGGCAACCGAGAGATCGGTGCCCGGAATCGTGGCACTCCAACGCGCAGCACGGACGTCGGCGGCGGCTTCACGCACCGCGGCGTCGAGCGCCTCCACCGAGGCCCGGCGCTCGCCGACCACCGTCTGTGTCGAGCCGATCTCGGCCCCGAGTTCGACCGACCGGCCCAGCAGGGCGCGCTGATCAGCGTCAGCGCGGGCCTGACGCTCGAGCAGGGCGTCGCGGGTCGAGACCTGGACCTCGTCGACGCGCTGGCCGAGCTCCTCGGTCCGGGCGAGATCGGTGGCGTCGGCCGGGT
>JAUIML010000161.1 GCA_030432715.1 Acidimicrobiia bacterium
CGTCCTGGAGTGTGGTGATGAGATCGGTCCGCAGGAGGCGTTGGTAGGTGGCCGCGAGGCCGAGACCGAGGGTCGCGGCCGGGAGAACCAGCGACTTGAACTCCGTCCACACACCATCGTCGCCGTTGTAGGCGGCGGGGAAGATCTCCCAGCGCAGGGCGAAGAGCCAGAGCAGGATGACACCGAGCGCGAAGTTCGGAATCGACAGCAGGCCGAACGAGCCGATGGTGCTGGCCCGATCGAAACCTCGATTGGCCCGGCGGGCCGTGGAGACGCCCCAGGGAATGGCGATACCGAGGGCGATGACCTGGGCGAGCACCACGAGCTTGAGCGTCTGCGGGAGCCGATTGGACACGAGCTCGCGCGTCTCCACCCCCGTGATGAGCGAACGGCCGAAGTCGCCCCGCACCATCTCGCCGACCCAGATGCCGTAGCGAACCGGGACCGACTTGTCGAGGTTGTACTCGGCCTCGGCCTCCCGAATGATCTCGCAGTCGGTTCGGCTGCCACCGACAGAACTCGCGTCCTCGATCTCCCCCCGGTCGACGGCATCGCAGTCGGTGCCGGCGATGATCGGCCCGACGATGTTCTCGAGCGGATCACCGATGACGTTGAGCGACGAGAACGTCGCGAACGTCACGGCGAAGAGGACGAGGATCAGTTGGAGCACGCGCCGCAACAGGAAGCCGCGCATCTATCCGACACTTCCTTCGCTCATCAACTGATCCTCGTCACTCCTCACGACGTCTCGCTCGGACCTACTCGACCCACGCGTTGTGGAGGAACAGGGCGCCGGCGTTGTTGCACATGATCTCCTGGTCGTCCGGGCCCGTCGTACCACAGAGGTTCTTGACGTTGTCGTTGAAACCCACGACCCAGTTGGCGTGGGTCAGGAAGATGTAGGAGTAGGTGTCCGCGATGTTCTGGGCGATCTCCTGCCAGATCTCGATCCTGCGGGCATCATCGTCGGTCGCCCGCTGCTCGAACAGCAAGGCGTCGCGTTCCTCGTCGCAGACCCGCACCCAGTTGAGGGCGATGCCGGCGCCGGCGGTGGCGCACTCGAGCCACACGACCTCGTTGTCGGGGTCGGCGGCGCCGAACTGACGCCAGGTGACAACGTCATACAGGCCGAAGGCGACCTCCTGGATGTGTGCGGGCTGGAGCAGTTCCTGGCGGGTGACGTTGAAGTAGTCCTCCCAGCCGTCGATGAGGATGTCCATGATGAGCGTCTGGGTGACCGACGGGCCGGAGAACTGGAGCTCCATGTTGACCTTGCCGTTGGTGCACAGGGGCTCACCCTCGGCGTCGACCGGGTTCTCACCGCAGTACTCGGCAATCAGCGGCGCGGCGCGGTCGGGCATGTTGCCCTCCTGGACGATGTCGGGGTTGTGCCATCGGGTGTCCGGATGGAACAGCGTGTTGGCCTGGGGCTTGGTGCCCTGGGCGATGATGTCCGCGTAGCCGTCACGGTCGGCCGCGAAGGTGAGCGCCTGGCGAACCCGGATGTCGTCGAACGGAGGCCGCGAGGTGTTAATCATGATGTCGTCCTCGCCGGCCAACACGTTGTCGGTCGTCTGGACCCCGAGATCCTCCAGCGTGAGCTGGGCCTCGGGGTTGCTGGTGGTCGCCACGTCGATCTCACCGCGACCGGTGCGCTCCGCCGCGATCACGGTGTCGGTGATCGGCAGGATCTCGATCTCGGCCAGGTAGATGTCGTCGGTACCCTGCCAGTAGTCCTCGTTGCGCACGAGGGTGGTCGACACGCCGACCTCACGGTCCTGGACCTTGAACGGACCGGTGCCGATCGGGAACTGGTCGAGCTCCGGGTTCTCGGCCGCGGCTTCGAGGTAGGCGGGCGATGCCATCAGACCGAGCTGGCTGCTCAGGTTGACCGGGAAGTGGGCGCTGGGACGAATCAGGTTGTACTGAATGGTGTATTCGTCGATCACCTCGTAGCGGTCCGTCTCCGGGTAGCTGGGGACCACGGCCAGCGAGATCAGGGGATCGTTGAGCGTCGCTTCGAAGTTCGCGGCCAATGCCTCTGCGTTGAGCGGCGTGCCGTCGTGGAAGGTGACGCCCTCACGGACCTTGACCAACCAGCTGGAGCCGTCGCCGATCGGCTCGGCCGACTCGGCCAGGAACGGGAACCAGTTGCCCTCGGGGTCGACGTAGAACAGCGGGTCGAAGATCGCGTAGCCCATCGTGTACGCCGCCTGGGCGAAGTTGTTGGCCGTCGGGTTGAGGCCGTCGGATGCCGCTTCGACCGAGATCGTCAACTTGCCGTCACGAACCGGCTCGTCTTCCTCGTCTGCGGTCGCTGCTTCTTCATCCTCGCTCTCAGGCGCAACGGTGCCCTCGGGCTCGTCGCCGTCGGGCGTCGTGTCGTCGGTGGTCTGGTCGTCGTCGGACGACGTGGAATCGTCGTCGCCACAGGCCGCGGCGAACAGGGCGAACGCAAGGAGAAGGGCGAGCAGTTTCGCCAATCTCGAGCGGGCGGAACGGGTGATCATGTGAGAGCTCCTCCAGGGGATGACCATCGGCGGTCGTGTGACTCGCGCCACAAGGTCTAGCACTGTGGTCCACCCAATGCGTCTTGTGCAAGCATTCGCCACGAGAACTTCAAGCGGATTTCGAATTCGTTGCGACGCCGGGCCCGGCGCCGCCGGTCAGGGGTGCTGGGCGCTGACGGACACGACCTCGCCGGTCATGTAGCTGGCGAGATCACTGGCGAGGAACACCATCACGTTGGCGACCTCCCAGGGCTCGGCCGCTCGGCCGAAGGCCTCGCGCTGCGACAGTTGCTCCAGGAAGGACTCGTCGCTCACCTTCGCCAGAAAGGCGTGCATGGCGATGCTCGGCGCCACGGCGTTGATGCGGATGCCGTGCTCGGCGGCCTCGATCGCCGAGCACCGGGTGAGGGCCATCACGCCGGCCTTCGCGGCGGCGTAGTGACACTGCTCGTCCTGGGCCCGCCAACCCACCACCGAGGCGTTGTTGACGATCGACCCCTCGATTCCGGCGTCGATCATGTGGCGGAGCACCGCCCGGGTGCAGCGCATCGTGCCGTCGAGGGTGACGCCGAGGACGGCGCTCCATTGCTCATCGGTCATGTCGACGAGTCGGACCGAACCACCGAGTCCGGCGTTGTTCATCATCACGTCGATGCCACCCATCGCGTCGACCGCGGCCGCCACCAGGGCCTGGACTTCGGCTTCGTCGGTGACGTTGCAGATCTGGGTGTGGGGACGGGTGCCGGTCTCCTCCGCCAGCCGATCGGCGGTTTCGCCGAGGCGACGCTCGTGGATGTCGGAGATGAGCACGGTCGCACCCTCGAGCAGCGCCCGCTTGGCGACCGCCGACCCGATGCCGGTGCCGGCCGCCGCGGTGACGACCACCCGTTTCCCGGCGAGCAGACTGCGGCCGTCGGGCTCCTGGGGCAGCGACGGCACGGTCAGCCCTGACCTTCCTGCTTCGCCATGTCGGCCATGCGCCGTTCGAGGTCGGCGATGAAGGGGTTGGGCTCCTGGCCGACCGTCGTCGGCAACATGTCGGCGATCTCCGCCGGCGACCACTGGTCGCCGGGGGCCCACATCGTCCGGAGTTCCTCGGGCTGGTTCCACACGGAGATCCGACGACCGACGACGGTGTAGACCTGGGCGTTGACTTCGCGGCCGGCATCGCTCATCAGATAGATGGCCATGGGCGCGATGTCGCCGGGTTCGCCCGTCTCGATCTCGAAGGGCACGTTCTCGCTCATCCGGGTCTTGGCAACGGGTGCGATGCAGTTGGCGTTGATCGCCGGGCCGCCGCGCAGCTTGATGCTGGCTGCGGTCATGGCGGCCGATCGGGTCAGGCTGACGATGCCACCCTTGGCCGCCGAGTAGTTGGGCTGGGCGGTCGACGCGGTGAAGGCGCCGGAGGTGAAGCCCACCAGCGATCCACCGGTCTCCTGCTTGCGCATCCGGGCGAACGCGGCCCGGTAGACGTTGAAGTGCCCCTTGAGGTGGACGGCGATCACATGATCCCACTCGTCCTCACTCATGTTGAAGAGCATGCGCTCACGCAACACACCGGCCGGGCAGACGACGCCGTCGATCGTGCCCCAGTTGTCGACGGCGGCGGCGACGACCGCCTCACCGACGTCGAACTGGCTGATGTCGCCGGCCACGGCGACCGCCTTGCCACCCGCCGCTTCGATCTCGGCGACGGCTGCGTCGGCCACCTCGCTCGACGGGTCGCTGCCGTCCATCGACACGCCGTAGTCGGCGACGACGATGTTGGCGCCTTCGGCCGCGGCGGCCAGGGCGATGGCTTTGCCGATGCCGGCACCGCCACCCGTGATTGCGATGTTCTTGCCTTCGAGGAATCCGGCCACAGCCGCAAGCTCCTGTGTTCGTCGTGTGGGTGATGACGCCGCGACCCTAGCGACCCACTCCCACCGACCCGTAGTTCAGCCCCACCCGTCACCCCGGTGTCAGACACTCGTCACGCCTGGTCACCGCGCGTGACCTATTCACCCACCGCGCGTCACGGGTATCCGCGTGGATCGACCCCCACGGGCGTAGCGTGGCGCCGGGCCGGAGTACCCACCGACGCAGGAGCAAGGCGTGACCCACGAGCGCGAGACCGCGACCGTGACCGACGACCGCACCCGCGCCGACGTGCTCGCGCGTCTGGCTCGGATGATGGACCCGGCAACCGACGACGAGACGAGGGCCCGCGATGCCCGAGACGCGCTCGACCGCCTGGGCGGCCCTGCCCTCCTGGTCGACCTCGACGGCACCGTCCTCGACACCAACGAGCAACTCGGCAGCCTCGGACTCGACCGCGGCGCGGCCCGGGGCCGAGCGCTGTGGGCGGCCCCGCTCTGGGCCAACGACGACGCGCCCTCGACCCTCTCGCCACTGGTCGACGCGGGTGCGGAAGGGCGCGCCGGACAACGGACGATCGACATCGGCGGTCCCGCACCCCGGCCCGGACGCGTGTCGCTCACTCCGGTCCTCGACGACACTCGCTCGGTCGGCCTTCTCCTCGTCGAGCTCAGGGGTCTGGCCGACACCCGCGAGACAGACGCGCTGATCGCGGCGACCACCCAGGCCCTCGCGGCCGCCGAAGACATCTTCCGCGCCGTCGCGGAACACACCTCGGATCTCGTCTGTCTCCACGACTCGACCGGCGCGTTCACCTACGTCTCCCCGTCGTGTCGCCGTCTCCTCGACCTCGACCCGTCGTCGCTGATCGGTTCGCATCCGGTCGACCTCGCGCATGCCTCGACCCGCGACGCGCTGGTCCAGGCGATCCACGATGCGGGACGCCGAGGCTCCGAGCCCACCCGCTTCCGTCACCGCCTCCGCCACCGCAACGGCTCGTTCCGGTGGTTCGAGACCGCCATCACCCCGATCCTCGCCCCGGACGGCACGGTCCGTCAGCTCCAGTCGTCGAGTCGTGACATCACCGAGCAGCGCGAGACCGAGCAGAGCCTCATCAAGCAGGCCTTCCACGACGAACTCACCGGTCTGCCCAACCGCGCACTCCTCATCGACCGCATGTCGCATGCGCTGGCCGCGAGCGAACGATCGAACCAACCGATCGGGGTCCTCTTCATCGATCTCGACGGCTTCCGCACAATCAACGACACGCTCGGGCATCCCGTCGGCGACACGGCCCTGACCAAGGTCTCCGAACGCCTGATCGCCATCGTGCGCCCCGGCGACACACTCGCCCGCATCGGGGGTGACGAGTTCGTCATGCTGTGCGCCGGCACCGACGGCGCCCGCGGGGCCACGGCGGTGGCGCGACGCATCCTCGACGCGTTCGCGCAGCCCTTCGTCCTGGAAGGCCGCGAGATCGAGATCAGCGCGTCGATCGGCATCGCGACCTCGATCGGGTCCGAGGACCCGAACCAGATCATCGAGAACGCCGACACCGCGATGTACGAAGCGAAACACGAGGGCCGGGGCCGGTTCGCGATCCACAACGAGACCGACCAGTCGCTCGCGCTCGAACGAATCGACACCGAAGAGGCGCTGCGCCGAGCCGTGCGCAACGGGGAGCTCAGGCTCCACTACCAGCCGGAGCTCGATCTCGACTCGGGCCGCATCGTCGGCTTCGAGGCGCTGGTGCGCTGGCAACGCCCCGATGGTCGGCTCGTACCTCCCGCCGAGTTCATCCCGCTCGCCGAGGAAACGGGCATCATCGTCGAACTGGGCCGTTGGGTCATCTCCGAGGCGTGCCGCCAGGCGTCGCTGTGGCGGGTCTACCGCACCCCCGAGCAGGAACCCGTCCGCATCTGGGTCAACCTCTCGGCTCGGCAACTGGGAGACCCGGACCTGGTGCCCTTCGTCGAACGCAGCGTGGAAGCGGCCGGCATCTCGACCGACGAGATCTGCCTGGAGATCACCGAGTCCGCGCTCATGGACGACGCGCAGGCCGCCACCGAGCAGCTCGACGAACTCCGACGCATCGGTATCAGTCTCGGTATCGACGACTTCGGCACGGGGTGGTCACAGTTCGCCTACCTCCAGCGGCTCCCCCTCGACGTGCTCAAGATCGACCGTTCCTTCGTGTCGGGGCTGGCGTCCGACCACGCCGCAGCCACGATCGTCGCCGCCATCATCGATCTCGCCCATGCGCTCGGTCTGATCGTGATCGCGGAAGGGGTCGAGTCCGAGGACCAACTCGCCGTGCTGCGAGAGCTCGACTGCGACCAAGCGCTCGGCTTCCTGTTCTCGGAACCCCGCGAAGCCGCAGCGTTCGACCACGCGCTCGACGCCAACTGAACGGGACCGGCCCGTCAGGTCGCGGCGCGGGACGGGATCAGCATCCGCACTGCGTGGCGGAGCTCCGCCTCGACGCTTCCGGCCGCGGCGAGACCACCCACCCACCGGGTGATGGCCGACAACCAGACGTGGCCCACGACGCGGGACACGCCGGCGGCGTCGATCCCCGGTTCGTCGCCGATGGCCGCCACGATCATTTCGCCGACCTCGGAATCGATGTGCAGCTTGTACTTCGCCGCACCGGGGTCGGTGGTGCTCAGCGCGGTCACCAGCGCGCTCATCAGCACCGGCGCTCCCTCGGCCGCACCGGCTGCGTACCCGAGGACGTCGGCGAGACGATCGGCCGCGGCGCCGGCCACGGGCACCTCGTCCTCGAGCCGATGACGCAGGACGTGGACCCATCCGGCCAGACCCGCCAGCAGCAGATCGTCCTTGCCACCGAAGTAGCGATAGATCGTGCCCAACGACACGTTGGCCCGTTCGGCCACCGCTCGCATCTGCACCGCTTCGTAGCCGCCCTCGGCCGCCAGCTGCATCGCGGCCTCGACCACACGGACCCGGCGAGCTGCCTTGCCGTCTGCCCCGCGGGGTGGGGTCCTGGTTTCGGCCGACGTCGACATGGCCGGGAATTGTGGCGGAACCCGACCCGGATCGCGAAATCCGTGACGGTACGCTGCCCCCATGACGGCGGGCTTCCTCGACGAACTCGGTGCCGCGGCCCCCGCATGGCGACAGCAGATGTCGCGGCGGCGCTACGGCAAGGACGAGCCCATCTTCCACGAGGGCGAGATCGGCGACACGTTCCACGTGATCCAGAAGGGACGGGTCCTCGTCGAGGTCTCCACGGCCCGCGGCGACGTCGCCGCGTTGGGCGTGCGTGGCCCGGGTGAAGTGCTCGGCGAGCTCGCGATCGTCGGCGACGGAAGACGCACGGCCAGGGTGACGGCGCTCGAACCGACGGAGACCCTCTCGCTCACCCAGGACCGCCTCGACGAACTCCGGCGGGCCGACCCCGACGTCGACCGCCGGTTGTTGGAGATCATGGCCGAACGCCTGTCGGAGACCATGGCCCAGCTGATGGAAGTGCTGTTCACTCCCGTCGAGAGCCGGGTGCTGCGGGTGCTGCTGCGCCTCGCCGACTCGTTCGACGAGGGCTCGGTGCCCGTGATCGTCAGGGTGCGCCAGGAAGACATCGCGGCGATGGCGGGCACGCGCCGCCAGACCGCGAACCGCCCGCTGAAGGCCGCGGAGGTCGCCGGGGCGATCCGCATCGGTCGAGGCCGCGTCGAAGTGCTCGACCGCGACCTGTTGGCGCAGCTCGCCAAGTAGCCGGACTGACCGGCCTCAGTCGTCGCCCGGCGCCGGGGGCGGCGGGGGCGGGAGCTCGGACGCGCCCGAGTCGGCGTCCGCATCGCTGTCGCTCGAATCGTCGCGCATGCTCTTGAGGATGTCGACGCCGGTGGCGGCTTCGATCTGTTCCGACAGGCTGACCACCGCGCCGGGCAGCTGGGAGACGAAGGCGGGTATCCCGCCGGTGCCACCGCCGTTGCCACCGTCGACGACCGCCACGCGATCGATCGTCACGCCATTGACCGTGGAGACGATCTTGTCGACGAGCTCGGGAAGCATGTTGAGCACGAAGATGCGCTGGCCATCCTCGCCTGCAGCCTGGTACTGCTCGGTGAGACGCCGGAACACCTCGACCTGGGCCTTGCCGTCCTCGATGATCTTCGCCGCTTCCGCCTGGGCGTCGAGTTGCTTCGCCTCGAGGTTGGCCTTGGCCGGAGTCACCACGTTGGCTTCCAGCCGACGGCGCTCCAATTCGATGCGTTGCTGCTCCAGCTCCTGCTCGGCGGTCGCGCGGGCGATGTCGCCCGCCACTGCGGCTTCCTCTTCCTTGGCGCGGGCGATGGCGTCGAGCTCGGCCGTGCGCACACGGAGCATGTTCTGCTCTTCCACGATCTTGCGGTCGGCCTGGACCGCAGCGATCTGGGCGAGCTGTCGGGCGTCGGCTTCCGCCCGCTCGGACTCGGACTGGCGGTTGGCCTCGGCGACCCGAGCCTCCTTCACGACCTCCGCAGTGAGACGTCGACCGACCGACTCGAGATAGAGGTTGTCGTCGGTGACGTTCTGGATCTTCATGACGTCGAGGTCGAGACCGAGCGTCTTGATGTCGTCGTCGGCCTCGTCGATCAGCTGCTGGGAGAACTTGAGCCGGTCCTCGTTGACCTCCTCGGGCGACAGCGTGGCGAGGACACCGCGAAGGTTGGCCTCGAGGGTCTCCTTGGCAATTTGACCGATCTGGGCGTTCGGGATGTCGAGGAAGCGCTCGGCGGCATTCTCGAGCACGCCCTCCTTGCTCGAGATCTTGACGTTGGCGATGCCCTGGACGTTGAGCGGGATGGTGCCCTTGGAGT
>JAUIML010000162.1 GCA_030432715.1 Acidimicrobiia bacterium
CTGCCCCGGGAAGTCGAACCTGTCGATGGGCGCCGAGGACACTGCCGTGTTGTGCGTGAGCATCAACAACACCGGCGAGGACACGTTGACCGCGGTCGACCTCGAGGCACCCAGCCTGCGGCTCCGGGCCGACGACTTCGAGGTCGCCGACGGCGGGGCGTCGCTCGACGAGATCCCGCCCGGGGAAGAACTGCTCCTCACGGCGGAGCTCGATGCCGAGGGAGGCGCGATCAACAGGGTCGATGCCGGCGACGGGCTCACCATCGTGGTCAACGCATCGGCCACCCCGTCGACCTCCGAATCACTCGAACTCACGGCCGACGACTCCGTGTTCCTGACCGCCGAGGGCGACGACCCGCTTCCCGGCTTCGGCGACTCGTTCTCCAACGGCTGGGACGCGATGATCGCCGTCGTCAGCGTGCTCATGATCGTGGTGGGAGTCCTCCTCCCCTTCATCACGATCATCGCCCCCGCGCTGTATGTCGGGCGCCGGGTCGTGCGGGCCCAGCGCCGCCGGGCCGACGAGCAGGCCGCCTATGTCGAGGCCTATGTCGCGTCACAGGCACAGGCACAGGCTCAGGCCCAGGCACAGGGTCCTGGGGATGCTCCGGACGGCGCAGGCTGACTACGCTCCGCCCATGCCCATCGCCGAGTCGGAGAAGGTCGCCCGCAACAAGGAGATCGTGTCTCGCTACTGGGATGCCCTCTACGCCCATGACTGGGACGGCATCGCGTCGTTCTTCACCGACGACGCCAACTATGTCGATGTCGGGATCGGCGAGTCGGGCGGCGGCGCCTACGGCCCCGCCCAGATCGTGGCCCGACTCCGGCTCGGCCTCGAACCGGTGCCCGAGCACCTCCACCACGATCCCGTCCTGATCGCGGAGGGTGACCGTGTCGTGACCGAACACAAGGAGGAGTGGGTGTTCCACACCGGCGAGCGGGTCATGCATCCGTTCACCTCGATCATGGAACTGACCGACGACGGAAAGATCGCCCGCTGGCACGACTACTCCAACATGTCGAACCTGCTCGACAACGCGCCCCAGTGGTGGCTCGAGCACATCGCGGCCGGCTGGGCCGACCTGGTCTGATCGACTAGCTCTCGCGGGACCCGATGGCCTCGTCGTAGCGGACCTCGAGACCGGCCAGCACCGTCTCGAGCCCCTCCCGGAACCGCTCGTCGTCGGACAGCCGTTCGGCCGCGTGCTGGAAGCTGACGACCCGCTCGTCGGCGCTGGCGTCGGCGTCGCGCTCGATGGCCGCCTGCATCAGCCCGTGCTGCTGCACGATCGTGCCGATCACCCAGTTCGACAGGGTGGAGAACGCGAGGGCGCCGACCCGATCGTCGTCGGACATCAGCCGCGCCGCGCCGACGATGCGCTGATCGAACGCCTGGGCCGAAGCCGATCCGCTGGCCGGGGTGATGAGGAGGCTCACGGCCCGAGGGTGGGCCGCGGCGACGGCGACATAGGCGTGACAGAGGGCCCGGGCGTGGACCTTCCAGTCACCCGACGGTTCGCCGTAGGCCGCGAGGACATCTCGGTAGAGCGTCTCGGCCACCGCGCCGAGCAGGTCGGCCTTGTTGTCCACGTGGTTGTAGAGCGACATCGCCTCGACCCCCAGTTCGGCGCCGAGCTTGCGCATGCTCAGCCCCTCGAGACCGTGCGTGTCGATGAAGGAGAGCGCGGCATCGGCCACCCGTTGGCGGGTGAGCGGGAGCCGGTCGGTGAAGGCCACGGTCGGGCAGTCTAGGTGGCGGTCGGCCAGGCCCCCTCACGGGTGTCCGGCAGCGGGCTCAGCGATCGCCGGCTTGGAGGGCCGCGAGGCGGCGAGCGATGAAGTCGACGTTGTTCGCCGTCGCCGCGGCCAGAGCCTCGAGGTCGGCGCGAGGGGCGACGATCACCGCGACCGGACCCTGCTGCAGCAGCCGCATCAGGTCGAGGTAGCGCCGATACACCTGGTCGGCGGTGCAGGCCATGGGCAGACCGACGGACAACGGTCCGATGCTCAGGCCGAAACGATCGACATGGAGGGCATGTCGGCCGCCGGCGGGATCCTGGGTCTCGGTGAGGGCCACGGTCCCCAAGGGAATCGCGGCGCGACCCGCCCGGCCAGAGTCACTCGGCCCATTTCAGCCGTGGTCGGGATCGACGACCCATTCGAGCACGTGGAAGCCTCCCATCCCGTCGGGGTCGAGCAGGGCGTCCGCCTCGCGGATCCGGCTCCGGGCGCGGAGTGCGGCGAGATCGCCGATTCCGGCCGACCGGTTCCACGTCGCGCGGCCCTCCTCCACGAGATCCTCGATCCCGTGGCGGCGGAGCCAACCCGACTGACGATCGTGGCGATCGGCCCGGCGATCGAGCTGGAGCTGGTCGACATCGACATCGGTGGTGATGTCGCAGCTGCCGGGCTCGGCCAACCATCCGTTGCCGCCATCGTGGCTGCGGTGGGTCCGGAGCCAACCGCCGTCGCGGGACACGAGCTCCGAGGTCGTCCCGCCGTAGTCGAACACGACCACACGCCCGCGGGTGAGCCGGGCCCGGGCATCCGCGACCCACGCCCGAGCCTGTCGCTGGACCGGCAGGCGCGTGCCGACCGGGGTGGCCGACGCCGTGGGCGATCCCTCCGGCCATTCGGGGAGCGCCACCTCCGGCCCGACTCGTTCGACGAGGCGGCCGCTCTCGACTCCGATGCGGACTTCGCGCCAGCCGGCGCGGGCCCGCTCGACGATGTCGAAGGCGAGGTTGTCGAGGAGCTCGTTGGCGAACACGACTCCCGCGGCGACCGATGACGGGGCGTCGGCCGGGCCGACCGACACCAGCTGAGCATGGGTCGGATGCGCGGCCCGCTGGGCGTCGGCCCGCTCGACCATGAACCATCGCAGGGCACCGCTGGACAGCACCTCGGGATCGGCGGCCACCACTGCCCGAGCGAGGGTGCCGGGCCCGGCCCCGCCTTCGACCACGGTGAACTCGGAGGGCGAGCCCAGCTCGCGCCACCACGTGTCGACCGCACCGGCGACGACGGCACCGAAGAGGGGGCCGACCTCGGGCGCAGTGAGGAAGTCTCCACCCCGGCCCGCCCGGCCACCGGCCATATAGAAGCCGTCGGGGCCGTAGAGGGCGTGCTCGAGGTACTGCGAGACGGGAATCGGTCCGTGCTCGTCGATCAGGGCGACGAGACGATCGACGATCGGCTCGGCCACGGCAGCCTGGCCCGCGCCGACCGACTCAGATGCCGGTGGGCAGGAGACTCACGTCGGTGAAGTCACCCACGACGAGACCGAGACCGAAGATGATCGTCACGATCGCGGTGAGACCGATGGCCGCGACCAGCGACGGGGGCACGTCGACCCGGCTGAGGTCGCCGTCGGGAGCCTCCTCGGCCCACATGCCCAGACCGATCCGGGCGTAGTAGTAGAGGGCGATCACCGAGTTGACGGCGACGACGACACCGAGCGCCACCCCGGACGCATTGTTGGCATCGATCAGGGCTTCGATCACTCGGAACTTGGCGAACCAGCCGCCGAGCGGGGGGATCCCGGCCAGCGAGAAGAGGAAGATCGTCATCGCCACGGTGAGTCCAGGCGCATAGTGGAACAGGCCCCGGAAATCGCCGATCTCGGCCGAGCGGGTCTTACGGGCGGCGGCGATGACCACGGCGAAAGCACCGAGGTTCATGGCTGCGTAGATGACCAGATAGGTGACGACCGCACCGAGCGCGGTGTCGGGCACGTCGCCGATCACGGCGAGCGGCGCGAGCATGTAGCCGGCCTGCGCCACGCCCGAGTACGCGAGCATGCGGACGATGTTGGTCTGGCGCAGGGCGACGAGGTTGCCGACCGTCATCGACGCGGCCGCGAGGACCCACATGAGCGGTTCGACGACGTCGTCACGACCGAGCAGGCCGACGAACAGGATGTTCATCAGCGCCACGAAGCCGGCCGCCTTGGAGGCCACCGACAGGAAGGCCGTGACCGGCGTGGGCGCGCCCTCGTAGGTGTCGGGCGCCCAGGTGTGGAACGGCACGGCGGAGACCTTGAAGGCGAAACCGACGACGACGAAGATGATGCCGAGCACGACGACGGCCGTCGGATCGGCCCCGGTGTCGAGGACGGCACCGATGTCGGTCAGCAGGGTCGACCCGGTGCTGCCGTAGAGCAACGACATGCCGTAGAGCATGACGGCCGAGGCGAAGACACCCATCAGGTAGTACTTGAGACCGGCCTCGTTGCTCTTCAGGTCGCGCTTGCGCCAGGTGGCGAGCATGTAGGCCGGGATCGACAGCAGCTCGAGGGCCACGAAGATCGTGATGAGGTCGCGTGCCGACGCCATCAGCACCATGCCGAGGATCGAGCTCAGCAGGAGGCCGTAGTACTCGTTCTCCCAGTAGTCGCCCTCGGCGATGTAGTTGGTGGACAGCAGCACGACCACATAGCCGGCGAGCACGAACATCGCCTTCATGATCAGCGAGTAGTTGTCGACCACGAAGGCGCCGTTGAACATCGAGCGGTCGGCACCGTCGGCGGCCAGCGTGAGGATCGGGATCATCGTCGCGAGGAGTGCGATCGACGCCATCGGTGCGGCCGCTCGCCGACCGCGTTCGAGCCACCCGATGTCCATCATCGTCAACAGGGCACCGAACGCGAGCAGGGTCAGCTCGGGCGCAGCGGCGTGCCAGTCGATCGGGGGCCGAACGAACTCGGCCTGGGCGAGTAGGGCAGACATGCTCAGCCTCCGACCGCCTCGGCCGCGGTGCGGGCGGCTTCACAGCCGGTCTCGAGACAACCCCGGAGCGACTCGACGACCGCGGGGTCGGTGACCTCGAAGATCAGGCCCGGAGCGACACCGAAGACGACGATGAGCACCAGGAAGGGCGTCCATGCGATCCACTCGATGGTGGAGACGTCGGTGATCTCGGGATCGTCGACGAACTCCTCGGAGGGCTCGCCCATGGCGGTGCGCTGGAGGAGCCACAGGAGGTAGCCGGCGGCGAGGACGGTGCCGACCGCGGCGACGACCATGTAGCCCCGGAAGGTCTCCTCGGGAAGGCCGGCGGCCGGGTTGTAGGCCGAGAGGATGGCCGGGAACTCGCCCCAGAAGCCGGCGAGGCCGGGCAGACCGAGCGACGCCATGGCGGTGAATCCGAGGATCCAGCCGAGCTTCGGGGCCTGCACCAGCATGCCGCCGAGCCGAGCGATGTCGAGGGTGTGATAGCGGTCCTTCACCGAACCGGCGACGAAGAAGAGCATGCCGGTGATGAGGCCGTGGGCGACCATGCCGAAGATCGCGGCGTTGATGCCGAAGTCGGTGAGGGTCGAGATGCCGAGCATCACGAAGCCCATGTGGGCCACCGACGAGAAGGCGATGAGCCGCTTCATGTCGGACTGGGCCAGACATCCGAGGGCGCCGTAGATGATGCCGATGACGGCGAGGAGACCGATGAAGGGGGCCCATGCCTCGGCGGCCTCGGGCAGCATCGGAATGGCGATGCGGATGAAGCCGTAGGTACCGAGCTTGAGCAGCACGGCGGCCAGGATCACCGAACCCTGGGTTGGGGCCTGGGTGTGGGCGTCGGGCAGCCAGGTGTGGAACGGGAACATCGGCACCTTGACGGCGAAGCCGATGAACATGCCGCCGAAGACGATCAGCTGGGTCGAGCGGACGATGCCGTCGCCGGCGTTCTCCGACAGGGCCAGCATGTTGAACGTGTAGTCGCCCGTCTCGGCCCCGGTCAGGAAGAAGAGGGCCAGGAACGACAGCAGCATGAGCGCCGAACCGAAGAGCGTGTAGAGGAAGAACTTCAGCGAGGCGTAGCGACGGTCCTCGCCACCCCACACCGCGATCATGAAGAACATCGGGAGCAGCACGACCTCGAAGAAGACGAAGAACAGGATGAGGTCCTGGGCGACGAAGGTGCCGATCATGCCGGTCTCGAGGATCAGCATGAGCATGAGGAACGCCTTGGGGTTCCCCGGGCTCGGGATGTGGTTCCACGAGTAGATGAAGACGAGCGGCATCACCAGCACGGTGAGGGCGATGAGCGGGAGCGACATGCCGTCGACACCCATCGTGTAGCCGGCCCCGATGACCTCGATCCACTCCGTGTCGACGAAGTACTGGAAGACGCCGGCCTGGTCGTAGTCGAAGTCGACCAGGAGGAAGATGCCGAGACCGAGGGTGACGAGCGATGTGAAGACCGCCCACTGCTTCTGGGCGTCCTCTTCCTTCTCGGGGATGAGGGCCATGACCAGGGCGCCGGCGAGCGGCGCGAAGACCAGGGCGGTGAGGAGCCAGTTGTTGGTGTCCAGTGTGTCCATGTTTCCGGATTCCTAGAGGGCGAGGATGACGATGAAGGCGCCGGCGAGCAGAGCCGCACCGGCGAAGAGAATGGCGGCGTAGTTCTGGACCTTGCCGGTGTTGATGTGGCGTAGGCCCTCACCGGTCGCGTCGGAGACCTTGCCGGAGCCGTTGACGACACCCTCGATCACACCCTGATCGACGGTGTCGTAGACGCCCTTGCCCACCTTGACGGCGGTGCGACCGGCGGCATCGACGGCGCCGTCGATGATGTTCTGGTTGACCCAATAGGTGGCGCGGGCCAGCGGGCCCTTGGTGAAGCCGGCGATGACACCGGTGTAGAGGTGATCGAGGTAGTACTTCTCTACGAGCACCCGGTGGCCGGCCCGGGCCAGCTTGTTGGTGGTGACCAGCCCGTTGGGCAGTTCGGTCAGGTGCTGGCCGGTCTCCTTGGCGAGTCCGTCGACCTTCACGAAGTAGTACCAGTAGGCCCCGCCGATGCCGGCGAGGGCGATCGCCGTCGACACGATGGCGAGCGACCAACTCGGCGCACCGTGGGCGATGGCCGGGAAGTACGACGCGCCGGCCGGCTCGATGAAGTGCTCGAAGCGCAGCTGCCACGACTTGGGCACCAGCTGGAAGCCCTTCGGCAGGTTGAGGAAGCCGACGAGGACCGAGAAGCCCGACAGGATGTAGAGCGGCCACAGGATGCGGGGGCCGGACTCATGAGGCTCGTGGTGGTCGCCGGCATGCGCCGGATCCGCGACCGCATGCGGGTCATGGTCGTCCGCGTGATCGTCGGCGTGGGCGTGGGCGTGGTCGTCGTGCGCGTCGTTGCCGCGGTACTCACCGTGGAAGGTGAGGTAGATGCAGCGGGTCATGTAGGCCGCCGTGAGCGCCGCACCGACCATGCCCATCAGCAGATGGAATGTGTAGGCGCCGTTGCCGCCGGTGCCCCCGAAGAGGCCCCAGCCGCCGGTGCCGACCAGGATCTCGTCCTTCGACCAGAAGCCGGCGAGCGGCGGGAGACCGGCCAGCGCGACCGAGCCGATGATGAACGTGAGGTAGGTGCGCGGCATGAACTTCTTCATGCCACCCATCGATTTCTTCATGTCGAAGCTGTGGACCGCGTGGGCCACCGACCCCGAGCCGAGGAACAGGTTGGCCTTGAAGAAGGCGTGGGTGAAGAGGTGGAAGACCGCCGCGGTCCAGGCCCCGACGCCGAGCGCCATCGCCATGTAGCCGAGCTGCGACACGGTCGAGTAGGCCAGCACCTTCTTGATGTCGGTCTGCACGAAGGCGAGCAGGCCGGCGAACACCAGGGTGACGGCGCCGACCGTGGACAGCAGGTTGATGCTCGATCCGCCGATCTGCATGCCCTCGAAGAACACCGGGTAGAGACGGGCGACCATGTAGATGCCGGCGACGACCATGGTCGCCGCGTGGATGAGCGCCGAGACCGGCGTGGGACCGGCCATGGCATCGGGCAGCCAGGTGTGGAGCACGAACTGGCCCGACTTCGACATGACCGCGGCCATCAGTGCGGCGGCAGCCACGATCAGGGCGGTGTGCCCGACCTCGCCCTGGACGACGGCGTTGTTGATCGCCAGCGTGTCGAAGGTCTGCCCGCCGCCGGCGGCGAAGAAGAGGGTGATCATGCCGACCAGCAGGCCGACGTCGCCCACGCGGTTGGTGAGGAAGGCCTTGAGCGCGGCGTCGCTGTTGGGCTTCTCCTCCCACCAGTGGCCGATCAGGGCGAACGAACAGACGCCCACGAGCTCCCAGCCGACGATCATCTGCAGGATGTTGTCGCTCAGCACGAAGAAGAGCATCGAGGCGGTGAACAGCGACAGGAAGGCGAAGTAGTGGGTGTAGCGGCGGTCGCCGCTCACGTAGTCGGTCGAGTAGATGTGGACCAGCAACGAGATGGTCGTGACGACGAAGAGCATCATCACCGAGAGGCCGTCGACCAGGATGCCGGCGTTGAACTCGATACCGCCGGACTGCAGCCACTGGGTCGACTGCTGCACGGCGACGTAGGGATGCTCGCCGCCCTCCTCGCCCTCCTCCTCGACGGTCAGGACGACGGCGTCGCTCGACGACGTCCCGTCGGGTCCGACGACGGCGACCCCGAGGGCCTCCTCGTCCGAGTGGTCGGCGTCGGAATGGTCGGCCTCGTCGGAATGGTCGGCGTGGTCGTCGTCCGAGTGACCGTCGTCGTGCTCGTCGTCGGCGTGGGTCGACGGCGACTCCGCCAGCGGTCCGTCGAAGTTGTCGCGATGGTCGAGCCAGCTGAAGCCGGTGAGCACGGCGAGCAGCAGGGCGATACCCACGGCGGCGATGCCGAACTCGGCCCCCTTCTTCGGCATGCGCTTGCCGAAGAACAAGATGAGCACGAACGAGATCGCCGGCAGCAGCGGGATGATCCAGGCGTTCTCGAGGAACCAGCCGGCGTCGTTGGTGACGCTCGAGACCTCGGACGGGCCCTCGACGGCCAACGGCAGGGCGGCGGCGAGAAGTGCGTTCATCAGCTTCCCCTCAGCCCTTCATGAGATCGGCCTCGGAGAGGTCGATGCTTCGGCGGTTGCGGTACATGAGCAAGACGATGGCGAGGCCGATGCCGACCTCGGCCGCGGCGACGGCGATCGTGAAGAGGGCGAAGACCTCGCCGGCGACGTCGTCGGTGAGCGACCCGAAGGCCACCAGGTTGATGTTGACCGCATTGAGGATCAACTCGATCGACATCAACACGAGCATGCCGTTCTTACGGGCCAGGACGCCATAGACGCCGATGCAGAACAGGGCGGCGGCAAGGAGCAGGAACTGGT
>JAUIML010000163.1 GCA_030432715.1 Acidimicrobiia bacterium
GATCTCGACCGATGCCGGGTGCAGCGCCACGATGCGCCCCACGACGCCGTCGACCTCGATCGTGTCGCCGACGCCCACCAGCCGCGAAAGATGACGGCCCGCCGCCAACTCACCGCCCATCTCGCGGCCGCCGAGGCCAACGAGCAGCGCGAAGGCTCCCGACAGGCCGAACGTGATCGCCCCGGCCAGGATGCTCAGGATGGTCGTGTCGACCCCGAGCTGGCCCAGGGCCAGCACCATCGCGACGGCGTAGACGAGGAACCGGCCGGCAGTGGCGATCTGGCCCCGCACCCGAGACGTCGACCCCGCGAAGGCCGTGGTGACCGCCCCGCCCAGCGCATAGGCGATGGCGCGTCCGGCGATCAGGATCAGGCCCGCGGCGAGGATCCGGGGCGACTTGCGAAGGATGTCGGCCGGGATCGGCTCGAGCGTCTCCGGGTTGACGAAGCCGATGGCCACGATGACGCCGAGCGCGGTGAAGAAGAGGAAGAGGAAGGTCGCCGTGGCCCGCGCCGCGTCGTGCATCTCGGCCCGGTCCTCGCGGCCCTTGAGGATGATGCTGCGCACGAGCGCGGCACCGACGACGCCGGACAGCAGTCCGACGATGATTGCGCCGGCGGCGTAGATCCAGGGATCGGTCATCGTGCTCCTCCATCGATGTGGTCGGCCGTGGCGTCATCGTCATGAGGCTCGTCACCGTCGGTGAGTTCGGGGTCGAGGATCGCCCGGGTGAAGTCCCAGCCGATCGTGAACAGATCGAGGAACGAGCCGAAGGCCGCCTCGTTGCGGAGGCGCACGTCGACGCCGCCGTGGGTGCGTTCGCGCAGGTCCGCCGGAGGGGTGGTCGCCGCCTGCAGATCGGCCACCAGCCCTTCGTCGAGCGCCGACAGTTCGTCGAGCACTTCCTGGCAGTGCACACACTGCTCGATGTGGTTGGACACTCGGCGGGGACCGCCCGTGTCGAGCCAGCGCTGCAGTCGCTGGCGTTTCGGGTGACGGGCGGTCATTGCCACTCCTTCATCTGGTCCTTCAGGGCCTTGCGGGCCCGGAAGAGTCGGGTCTTCACGGTGGGGAGGGGAAGGTCGAGGGTCGAGGCGATCTCGTCGTAGGAAAGGCCGTCGACCTCCTTGAGCACGATGAGGGCGCGGGCGTCCTCGTCGAGGTGCTGGAGCATGTCGAGCAGTTCGTCGAGCTGGGCCCGGCCTTCGACGGTGCGGGTGGTCGACACGCCGCCCGGGCCCTCGGGCAGGGTGTCGGGCCCGTGCAGGTCTTCGCGCCGGGTGCGCAGGAGCGAGATCGCCGTGTTGCGGGCGACCTTCAACAGCCAGGCTCGGGGGATCTCCTCACCGGGCTCGACCGGTGAGCTGCGCCACGCCTTGAGCATCGTCTCCTGGACGACGTCGTCGGCCAGCGCCGGGTCGTGGACGATCGAGCGCGCGACGCGGTACACCGCGGCTGCGTGCCGATCGACGACGGCTCGCAGGTCGTCCGGGTTCGGGCCGTCGCGGCCGTCGGTAGGGGGTCGGGGAGACATGCGCTCCCCTGCCCATCGGCACCGGGCGAAACCGGGTTAGCTTCCCGGGGTGGCCAAGAAGCAACAGACGACGAAGCGACGGGTCGCCGCGGCCGAACAGGCCGCGCGGCAGCAGGCGGCGATCGCCAAGGCCGAGCGCCGGCGCCGCCTCCTGGTCGGGGGCGTGGTCGGGTTCCTGGCGCTGGCCCTCATCGCGCCGCTGACCGCGGGCCTGATCGCCAACGACGACCCGGATCCGCAGACCGCGACCACCACGACCGCGCCCCTCGACCTCCCGTGGGCGGCCGGCGAGCAGGCGGGTGCGACGATCACCGGCCCCACCCCGTGTCCGGCCACCGACGGGAGCGAGACCCGCACGACCGAGTTCGCCGAGGCGCCACCGTTGTGCATCGAGCCGGGGGCCGCCTACGAGCTGACGTTCGACACCGAGGTCGGCTCCTTCACGGTGCCGATCGACAGCACGGTCAACGAGGACGTGGCCAACCTCGCCGCCGTGCTGGCCTGGTACAAGGCCTACGAGCAGACCCCGGTGATCTCCGCCACGGGTGGACTGCTCTGGGTGGGCAGTCCGGGCGACGCGGGATTCACGATCGACACGGCCCTCCCGACCGGGCCGGTCGACGAGCTCTATCCGATCGGCAGCGTCGTGGCGATTCCCGCCATCGACGGCGGCGTCAACGGGGCGCTCATGGTCGTGCTCGACGAACCGGGCCGACTGCTCCTGCAGGGCGACCCGCGCTACGTCCCCGTGGGGATGATCGACGACCTCAGCGAGCACCAGGCCGTCTACGACTCACCCGAGTCCGACACGACCCTGGTGGTCGACACGGTGACGGTCACGCCGGCGACCTGACCCGCCTCCTCGTGGTCCCCACGGTTCGCTATCGTCGGACGCCGTGACCACCGACAAGCGAGCACGTCAGAAGGCCAACCGCGCCAGCCGGGTTGCGGCCGCCGAAGCCGCCGCGGCGCGGGCCCGAGCCCGTAGCCGTCTCGTGACCTACGGGACCCTCGGGGCCGTGGTGGTGCTCGCGATCGTCGCCATCGCGATCCTCGCGTCCGACGATGACGAGGGCGACGCGGCCGACTCGACCGGCACGAGCACACCGCCGGAGCAGACCGTCACCGTCGCCCCGTTCGATCCCGCGCTGGTCGACTGGGTCTACCCCGAGTTCGACCCCGAGATCAGCGACGACTGCCCGCCCGCCGACGGCAGCGCCGAACGCACCATCGACTTCGACGGACCCCAGCCCACCTGCATCGACGTCACCGCGAGCTACACCGCCGTGTTCGACACCAGCGAGGGTGAGATTCGCGTCGAGCTCGATGCGGCCACCACGCCGAACACGGTCAACAACTTCGTCACCCTCGCCCGCTACGGGTACTACGACGGCACGACCATCTTCCGGACCGACCCGTCGATCGACATCATCCAGGGCGGGGCGCCCCACACCGAGTCGGCCAGCGATCGCGGCCCCGGCTACACCATCGTCGACGAGCCCACGTTCGACACGTCGACCGGTCAGCTGCGGGGGCCGTACACCTACGAGGCCGGCCAGCTCGTGATGGCCCGCTCGTCAGGACCCGACAGTTCGGGGGCGCAGTTCTTCTTCGTCACCGGCCCGCTCGCCTCGCTGCTCGACTCCCAGGGCACCTACATCGTGTTCGGCACCACCGACGACGCCGGCATCGACGTGCTGCAGTCCATCATCGGGCTGCACGAGGACGACCCGACCAGCGGTCTCGGCGGTGCGCCCTCCCGCGAGGTGACGGTCAACTCGGTGACGATCCTGGAGGCGTAGCCGGCCCGCGGGCCACCGCCTCGATGAAGGGGCGGAGCGGCGCGCTCACGGTCGGTACCTCGAAGCGGGTGAGGTCGGTCACGACCATTCCCCGCCGACGGATCTCGGCCGGAAGGTCGCGATCGAGATGCAGGCCGCCGGCCATCCGGCCGACGAATCCGCCGACCGCGAGCAGACGGCCGACCCGACCCGACCGGCGCGTCGGCTCGAGGAGGTGGAGGCTGCCGCCATCGGCGAGCAGGGCCTCGACGGTGTCGAAGAAGCGATCGAGGTTCTCGACCAGGGGCAGGCGGGTCAACGACACGATCGAGTCGAACGGACCCATCCCCTGCTCGGCGAGCGCATCGAAGGAGGCGTCGACGCGGGTCACCCCGTCCGGGTCGCCCCGGCCGGTGCCGGCGCGCACGTCGCCCACCCGGTCGAGCATGGTGACCGATTCGACCTCGGCCCCGAGTCGGTAGGCACAGAGATGGTCGGCCCAGCCTCCGAGGTCGAGCACGCGGCCGCGGGTGCGGGCGGCGACCGACCGACGGCGGCTGGCCAGGGCCGGTGCCAGTTCGATCGGGAGGGGGTTCATCCAGGCCACGAGGGGCGAGCTCGCCATCCCGGCAACCTACCCGCCGACCTACCCTGCGTTGGTGCCCGTCGAACCTCCAGCGACTCCGTGGCAGTTCCCGACCGCCGAGGAGATCAACGCGATGCCGGCCGACGAGACGGGTCTGGTCGGCGTGGGGGCCGACACCCAGCCGGGCACGATCCTCGCCGCCTATCGACGCGGATTGTTCCCGATGCCCCTCGAGGCCGGCGGACCGATGGGATGGTGGTCGCCGGATCCGCGGGGTGTACTCCCGCTGGACTCGCTCAAGGTGAGCCGGTCACTCCGGCGCTCTTGCCGGGAGTTCGAGATCCGGGTGAACACCGCCTTCCCCGCGGTGCTCGACGCGTGCGCCGACCCGAGGCGCCCCCACGGCTGGATCGACCAACGGATCCGCGACGCCTATCTCGACCTGCACCACCGCGGTTGGGTCCACAGCGTGGAGGCGTGGCGGGCCGGCCGCCTGGTCGGTGGGCTCTACGGCGTGGCCATCGGCGGGCTCTTCGCCGGGGAATCGATGTTCCATCACGAGACCGATGCCTCGAAGGTGGCGCTGGTGGGCCTCGTCGAGGGGCTGAGCGACGGTGCCGAGCGGCTCATCGACGTGCAGTGGCGTACCGACCATCTCGCGTCCTTGGGGGTCCAGGAGTGGGCCCGACCCGACTATCTCGCGGCGCTGCCGACGCTGCTCGCGACCCCGCCTTCCGCCCTGTTCTCCCGTGGAGCACCTACGATCCCAGAGGCTTGATTCGAAGGGTCGAGTGACCGATGGAGTTCGGATGAATGAGCAGCGAATCGACCTCGCCACAGGCATCGGTGTCCTCGGCCTCGGCGCCGGGATCCTGGGCGTCATGACCGGCCGCAAGAAGTTCGCGCTCGCCAGCGCCGGCGCAGCGGCCCTGGCCGCGGTGCTGGCCCGGCGCGAGGCCGCCGAGACGGCGGATCTCGAACGCCGTGTGTCGTCGATGAACGAGCAGATCCGCCAGCTCGAGAACGCCGTCGCCGCCCAGGTCCAGAGCCGCATGGCGGCCGAGGAAGCGGTGAAGAGTCTCAGCGCGCAGCTGACCGATGCCGAGCGTCGGGCCGGTGACACCTCCCGTGTGCCGCTCGTGCTCAACACCGACGGCAGCAGCGAGGGGCTCACCGATCCCGACACCGGCCTGTTCAACCACGAGTACTTCCTGGTGGCGCTCGACAGCCGGATCGCGGCGGCCCGCCGTCATCTGCGTCCGGTGGCCGTTGCGCTCCTCGACATCGTCGAGGGCCGCGAGGGCGACGAACGCCCGCCGGCCGACGCCCGCACCATCGCCGACGCGCTGCGCGAGACCCTGCGCGAGTCCGACACCGCCACCCGCCTGTCCGACGGCCGCTTCGGCGTGGTGCTCGAGGACACTCCGGAGAACGGCGCGATCTGGACCATGGAGCGGGTGCGTCGTCGTCTCGCCGAGGACGACCCGAACCTCACGATGTGGGCCGGCGTGGCCTGCTATCCGGCGCACGCCTTCGATGTCGGCGCCCTGATCGAGCGGGCCGACGCCGCGCTCGAGTCGGCCCACGAATGGCATCAGGACCGCATCGAGGTCGCCACCGCCGAGTAGCGCTCACCGGGCTTCGGCCCGCAGTCGCGCGAGGAGCTCGAGGACACCCTGCGCAGGATCCTCCCGCGCTCGCCGCCGAGCCAGACGACGCTCGATCAGCCCCCGGGTGCGCGGTCGCGACGGCGACGGCGCACCGGGCCCGTACTTCTTGTGGACCGCTTGCCTGCTCATGCCGAGCGCCTCGCCGATCCGGGCCAGATAGGCGCCGCGCCGGATCGCGATCGCCACCGCATGGCGCTCGACATCCGGAAGGCGGTCCTTCACGACGGCGACGGCGAGGACCCGTCGCTCCGGATCGAGCGAGCGAACCGCATCGGTCGCCGCCTCCAGCCAGTCGCCCGGTTCATCGGCCCGAGCCGGGTCCCACAGTTGATGATCGTCACTTCCCACGCGCCAAGCCTGGCCGGGAGGTATGACAGCCGGGCGGCCGACCCCGATCGTCGTCAACCCAGGTTGACGACGATCTCCCTACCGCTTCACTGATCGACCCAATAGCGTGGATCGCCTGGAGGGATGGCAGAGCGGACGAATGCACTGGTCTTGAAAACCAGCGGGCTTCACGGCCCCGGGGGTTCGAATCCCCCTCCCTCCGCTGCTCTGTGGACAACTAGCGGTATCCCCTGGTCAGACATACCCGGTCGGCCCTGGATTTCAGACGAAGCTGGACGTCACCCGACGACCACCCATGCTCCGTCCGCCGCCGAGAAGCTGACGAGCTGTCCCGCTCCGGCAGCAGCGAAGTCGTCGGGGCCTAGTGACGCGGACGGATACCCGGCGATCGTGAAGTCGCCGATACCGGCGAGCGCGGTCGCCAGGGACTCGTTGGTGAGATCGGGGCCGGCCGCGGTCAACGCGAGCTCCAAGATCGTCGCGATTCCGCACGCGTTGAGCGCGGTGACCGCATTGTCGACCTCAGGTTCGATCGCGAAGTCGATGACCTCATCACTGCGCTCCTCGATCGTGGCGACGCACTCGGCGACCGCGGGGTCATCGGCCAGGGCCGGCTGGTCGAGCGTGCCGACACTCGTCGAAGCGATCGACAGCATGCCGTCGACATACGCCGGGTCGACCCCGGCGGCGGCGAGGACCCCGGGGGCGATGAACGGAGCCTGGATCCAATCCGACTCGTACCCGAGGCCGCCCGCGATCTCCAGGCCGCCTGCAGTAGGGCTGGCATGCACCGTTACCGTCACGCCCTCGGTACGAAACTTCTCGAACACGACGCCGGCCGCGCTTCGGTTGGCCTGGACGTCGCCGCCGGTTGATGCGACGAGACCCTCGACGGGCTCGATTCCGGCGTCGCGAAGCGCCGCCACCGTGTCGAGGTAGAGCTCTTCGTCAGCGTCGACGAACCCGATCACGCCGACGGTCTCGCCCTCGAATGCTCCTGCGTCCACCATCGCCGCAACCGACTCGGCGGATCGCTGGTCGGTACGGCCCTGGACGGTCACATACGGCGCGAGCGCTCGCTCGAGCCGTTCCTGCGTCATCTGGTTGATCGAGATGACAGCGGTTTCGTGCAGCTCCGTGTAGCAGAGCACATCGTCGAGTCGGATGACGCCGACCACGATGAACACCTCGGAGTCCTCGGTCAGCCGCGTACACATCGCGTCGATCTCGGCGCCGTCGGTCGGGAGATAGCTCTCCTCGATGATCTCGAGCTGTCGCCCGAGGATCCCGCCCCGGTCGTTGATGGCCTGGATCGGGGCGGCGTACGTCGCAGCGGTGTCGCCCCGATTCTGGTCAACGCCAATCGCGGCGAGCCGCTCGAAATCGATCGTCACGATGCCGACCTTGATGACGTCCTCGGTCACCCCTCGAGCGCTAGCCGTCAACTCGACCGGGTCGTCGTCGACGGCCGGATCATCCTCGACTGCGGGATCGTCATCGCCGGCAGAGTCTTCGCCGTCGTCAGGGTCGGGGCTGGGGACGGTGACTTCCGGTTCGGCGACGTCGGCGTCGCCTCCGTCGCTCGAGCACCCGGCAGCAACGAGGCCTGCGAGGAGTAAGGCGAGAAGCAAAGGACGGATTCGTTGCATGGGCTGTCTCCAAGTGGCTGTTCGCCAACCGATAGTCCGTATTGGACTATATTATAGTCCGTGCTGGACTATGTTGCGAGCACGACGCCAGGTTGTCAAGATGGCACGATGCCCCGTCGTCTGACCACGGTTTCCTATGCGATTCTCGGATGCCTTGCGATGCGGGACTACTCGGCCTACGACCTCCACGGATCAATGCGGACATCGGGCGTTCGATACGCCTGGCCGAGCACGAGAACCCGCATCTACGACGAGCCGAAGAACCTGGTCACCCATGGCCTCGCCACCGCTCGGACCGAGGCGACGGGAGATCGGGAGCGGCGCATGTACTCCATCACCGAGACCGGCCGCGAAGTGCTGGCGAGCTGGCTCGAAGAGCCAGGTACGTCCTCTCGAAGCGAGAACGAGGCGCTGCTCAAGGTCTTCCTCGCGGGCCACGGTTCGCGCCAAGCGCTCGAGACCCAGTTGGATGCCATACAGGCCTCTGTCGAGTCGGACTACGAGAACCTGATTGAGATGCTCGCTGCGCTCGGCCACAAGCCAGACTCGTCCGTCTACTTCCAGCGAGCGCACCTCTCTGACCTGTTGATCGCAGATGCACTCGGGAGACTCGAGCAGACGACCGACTGGCTGAAGCAAGCTCGCGCTCGAGTTGAATCGTGGGACGACACGGCCACCGATGCCCAGAAGCGCCAGGTGGCCGAAGACAACCTTCACGAACTGCTGACAACCGCGCAGGCGAACCTCCGAGCCATCCGTCGAGGATGAGGGTGACCATGTCGAGCCGTCGAGTCGCTGTCGTCGGGATGTTCCTGGAGAGCAACGCCTTCGCCCGGCCCGTCCCGGAACGGGGCTTCCGCGACTTCGTGTACCTCGAAGGCGACGCCGTCTCCGGCGACGCCCGGTCGGAACACCCGCAGGTGATGGCGGAGGTCACCGGGTTCTACACCGCGATGGACCGGCTCGGGCCGTGGGAAGCCGTCCCGATCCTGGTGACGATGAGCGGCGGAGGAGCCGTCGAGCACGAGTTCTTCGAGCGCACCGTCGACCAGGTTGCGCGGGCGCTCGGCGACGTTGGTGCCTTGGACGCCGTCTACATCTGCAACCACGGCGCCATGGTCACTACCGAGGAAGAGGACGGCGACGGCGTGTTCTTCGCAGCTGTGCGCGGATCGGTCGGCGCTGAGGTGCCTATCGTCGCGACGCTCGATCCGCACGGCAACGTCTCGGACCTGATGCTCGACTCGATCGACGTCCTCGTCGCCTATCGAACCGATCCCCACGTCGACCAGTTCGAACGAGGGGAGGAAGCGGCGGAACTGCTCCACGAAGTGTGGGGTGGCATGCGGCCCCACATCGTGTCGGTCCGACTTCCGATCGTGCCGCCGAACGTGTCGCTGTTCACCGACGAAGGCCCGTTCGCGGAAATGATCGCCATGGGAGAGCACCGCGTGACCGATGAGATCGCGAACGTCTCGATCCTCGGCGGCTTCGCATTCT
>JAUIML010000164.1 GCA_030432715.1 Acidimicrobiia bacterium
TACCTCGGCGAGGACTTCGACGTCGAGAAGCACTTCACGCCGCGCTACCGCCCGTGGCAGCAGCGCATCGCCTTCGTCCCCGACGGCGACGTCTTCCAGGGCATCGCGTCGGGCAAGGCGTCGGTGGTCACCGATCGGATCGAGCGGTTCACGAAGAAGGGCATCCTGCTGAAGTCCGGGCAGGAGCTCGACGCCGACATCATCGTCACGGCGACGGGCTTCAACCTCTCCGTGCTCGGCGACATCGACTTCACGGTCGACGGCAAGCGCGTCGACTTCTCGAAGACGGTGACCTACCGCGGGATGATGTTCACGGGCGTGCCGAACATGCTCCATGTATTCGGCTACTTCCGCGCGAGCTGGACACTGCGGGCCGATCTGCTGGCCGACTTCGTCTGCCGTCTCCTCGACGAGATGGACGAACGCGGCGCGACCCGGGTCGTGCCCGAGCTCCGTCCCGACGAACGCGACATGGAATTGCGCCCCTGGGTGGAGCCCGACAACTTCAACCCCGGGTATCTCACCCGCAACATGCATCTCATGCCGAAGCAGGGTGACCACCAGCCCTGGATCCACACGCAGGACTACTGGGTCGACAAGGATCTGCTGCCGGCCGTCGACCTCGGCGACGGTGCCCTCCGCTTCGACTGACGCTTCCGCCGCCCCCGACGGAGCGGTACCGTGACGGCATGACCGATCTCCAGAGCCGTGCCGACCTCGGTGGTTTCGAGCCCGAGTACAACGACGTGAGTTTCCCCTTCCCCGAGCCCCGGGAGACCATCGAGGAGGAACGGCTCCATCGCAAGCAACGCCTCGCCGGCGGGCTGCGGATCCTCGGCCGTCTCCGACTCGCCGAAGGAGTCGCCGGCCATGTCACCGTCCGTGATCCGGAACACCTCGACCATTTCTGGGTCAATCCGTTCGGGAAGAACTTCAAGTACATGACGGTGAGCGATCTCATCTGTGTCAACCACCAGGGCGAAGTGGTCATCGGCGACCGACCCGTCAACACCGCGGCCTTCGCGATCCACTCCGGTCTGCACGGCGCCCGCGACGACGTGATCGCCGCTGCCCACTGTCACTCCATGTACGGCCGTACGTTCTCGGCGATGGGCAAGCCGCTCCGCATGCTCACCCAGGACCACACGATGTTCTACAACGACGTGGCGATGCATGCCGACGGCGGGGGAGCGGTGGTGCTCGATCCGGCCGACGGGGCCCGGATGGCCCGATCGCTGGGCGACAAGAAGGCCCTGATCCACCAGAACCACGGGCTCATCACGGTCGGTGGCTCGGTCGACGCCGCGATCTGGTGGTTCGTCGCGCTCGAACGCTGCTGCCAGACCCAGCTGGTGGCCGAAGCCGCCGGCGAACCGATCGACATCCCCGACGAGCTCGCCCAAGCCGGCTACGACCAGCAGGGGAGCGACCTCGGAGGCTGGTTCCAGTTCCAGCCCTGGTGGGAAGAACTCCTCCGGGAAGAACCCGACTTCCTCGACTGAGGTGACCCTCGACGTCTCGACCGTCGACGGCGTCGGTTGGCTCGTCTTCGACCGCCCCGAGGCCGGCAACGCAATCAACGCGCAGATGTTCCGGGATCTGGAGCAGGCGTGGCGGGAACTCGAAGCCGATCCGGATGTGCGGGTGATCGTCAACACCGGCAACGGCCGGGCCTTCCAGACCGGCCTCGACGTGATCCAGCTCGCCCGCGACAAGGCGGCCCTGCGGGAGAGCTCGCGACAGACCCGCGACTTCGAGCTGCGGATTACCGGCTGGCACTGTGGGGTCACGAAGCCCGTGATCGCCGCGGTCAACGGCACCTGCGCGGGCGGCGGCCTGCATTTCGTGGCCGACGCCGACATCGTCATCGCATCCGACGACGCAACCTTTCTCGATCCCCACGTGAGCGTCGGTCAGGTGTCGGCCTTCGAGACCATCGGGTTGCTCAAGAAGGCCCCGATGGAGTCGGTGACCCGGATGGCGCTCATGGGCCGGCACGAACGACTCGACGCTCGGCGGGCCCACCAGCTGGGGATCGTGAGCGAGGTGGTGGCCGGCGACGAGCTGCGGCCCCGCGCCCAAGCGCTGGGCGAATCGATCAGCGGTCACGAGGCGGCCGCCCTCGGGGCGATGAAGACCGCCCTCTGGGCGGTGTTGGAGCGCCCCTAGACCCTCAGGTCGGGATGTCCTTCCAGGGCACGTCCTTGTCGACCCGCGGCTCGCCGGGAAGGCCCAGCACGCGCTCACCCAGGATGTTGCGCATGATGTCGGACGTGCCACCTTCGATCGTGTTGGCCTGGCTGCGCAGGAACGATTTCGAGAGCGACTGGGCGCCCCGCCCGAGCCCTTCCTCACGGGTGAGCGGATACCCCGGCTCGTGCATCATCCCGTCGGCGCCGAGCAGGTCCATGCACGCGATCCAGATCCGCTGGTTCAACTCGGCGCTGGCCAGCTTGCCCACGGAGCCCTCGGGACCGGGGTTGCCCACCGTCGCGTTGCTGCGGGCCCGCAGCGTCGTCAGCCGACCCACCTCGGCCTCGATCCAGAGCTGAGACACTCGATCACGCATGATCGCCCGCTCGGCGACCGGGAGTTCGGGGCCCCGCTTGTTCCAGAGATCCACCAGCGTGCCGATGTTGCCCGAACCGCGCGGTGCGGTGCTGCCCCCGAGCGCCACCCGCTCGTTCATCAGCGTGGTGGTCGCGACACGCCACCCGTCGCCCACGTCGCCGAGCAGATCGGAGTGGGGGATGCGCACATCAGTGAAGAAGACCTCGTTGAACTCCGCCTCCCCGGTGATCTGGTACAGCGGCCGGATCTCGACGCCAGGCGCGTGCATGTCGAGGATGAAGTAGGAGAGGCCCTTGTGTTTGGGCTGATCGGGGTCGGTGCGCACGAGGAGCATGCCGTAGCGCGAGATGTGGGCAACGCTGGTCCACACCTTCTGCCCGTTGACGACCCACTCGTCGCCGTCGCGGACGGCGCGGCTCGACAACCCGGCGACGTCGGACCCGTGGCTCGGCTCCGAGAACATCTGGCACCACCAGTCCTCGCCGGTGAAGATCCGTCTCAGGTACTTCTCGTGGTGTTCCTCGGAGCCGTAGGTGAGCACCGTCGGCAGACCCATGCCGATACCGATCGTGTTGGTGGCCAGCGGATGGAAGAACCGTCCCGCGGCCCGGATCGTCTCCTCGACCGCACCCTGGAGCTTGGGGGACGCGGCGAGGCCGCCCTTGCCGACGGGGAACTGCACCATCGCCAGACCGGCGTCCCAGAGAGCACCACGGAAGGTGACCTCGTCGGCGTCGACTCCGACCGAGTCGAGCACGGCCTGGGTTCGGGCGCGGACGTCGTCCTCGGTGAGGGTCGTGTCTTCGGTGGGCGTCGATGGTGCGGCCATGCAGCGACGCTACTCGCGGGGGTCGTCGATCTCGACCCGAGCGAGGCCGGGAAGATCGGCCTTCATCATGTCGAGGGCCACCGTCTCCAGGAAGGCACGGGGCATGACACACTCGGCACACTCGGCGGTGTCGAGCACCAAGCGCAGGGCGACGTGGTCGTCGCCGGTGGCGCTGACGGCGATGTCGCCGCCGTCGGCCGCGACCAGTTCGCGCACGGCCGCGAGCGCGGCTTCGGCTTCGGCCATGGAGATCACCGGGCGTTCGCTCCCTTCAGGTCCGTGGTGAGCCCCTCGTCGTTCGCGGGCCGGCTCCTCGAGAGGAACGCGCCGGCGTCGGCCAGGATGAACTGCCCGGTGATGCAACGAGCCAGGTCGCTGGTGAGGAAGGTCGCGAGTCGGGCGAGTTCGTCGTGCTCGACACCGCGGCGCAGCGGTGTCGACTGCACGATCTGCTCGACCCGTTCGGGAGTGAAGGCAGCAGCGACGGTCTCCGTCAGCGTCGTGCCCGGGGCCATGGCGTTGACGCGGATGCCATTCGGGCCGAGCTCGACGGCCATCGACGTGACGAGATGGTTCACCGCGGCCTTCGCGGCCGCGTAGATGGAGTTGTAGGGCGACGGCCGGGTGGTCTCGCCCGACGTGACGAAGAGGATGACGCCGCCGCCGGCATCGGCCATGACCTCGGCCTCGGCCCGCCCGCAGAGGGCCGCGAGGACGAGGTTCTGGTCGACGATGTCGCGCCAGTCGTCGCCGCGATAGCTGACGAACGGCTGGGGCGACCGACCGCGGGGGATCATGCCGATGTTGTTGACGGCGATGTCGAGTCCGCCGAGCTGACGGACCGTCGTCGACACCATCCGATCGACTGCCGCGTCGTCACGACAATCGGCGACCACGGCGATCGCTCGACCGCCTTCGGCCTCGATCTCGGCCACGACCTCGGCCGCGTTCGCGGCGCGGACGTCGTTGACCGCCACTGCGGCACCCGCTCGGGCGAGCCAGCGGGCGACTTCGCGTCCGATGCCGGCACCGGCGCCGGTCACCAGGGCCACGCGACCGCCGTGGTCGATGGTGATACTCATCTCACCGCCCGCCCGTGAGGAGCCGAAGGGCCGGCTCGACCGCGGCGTCGGCCCACGCCTCGACGACCGAGGTGTCGGTGCCGCCCAAGGGGTGCTCGACCTGCACGATGCGGGCGTCGGGCTGCCCCAGCGAGGCCGCGACCTGGTCGGTCAGGGTCCTGAACTTGGTGGTGGTCACGACCACCGTGGGGATTCCGGCGGCCTCGAGTTGTACGGAGTCGTGGACACTCCACGACGTGCAGCTGCCTCAATCGGCCGAGCCGGTCAGGACCAGCTCGACCTCCTCGCGTAGTCGCGACATCACGTCGTCGGGCGCCGCGAGGGCGGCGTTCTTGGTCACGACCGTCGACACGATCGCCCCGGTCCGCTCGGCCAGCTGCTCCGCCATCCGGCCGAGCAGTACCCCGGCATTGGGCTTGGTGTTGTCGAGGATGCCGATTCGTCGTCCGGCCAGGACGGAGGGGCTCGGGGCCAGGTGGACCGGCTCGGGCCCGATCTCACCCGCCGGTGTGTAGATCCTCATGGGTGTGCTCCTGTCGTTGCGGTCTCAGGTCGCCTCGACGGCGACGGTCACGCTCTTCGTCATGCCCCAACTGGGGATCACGCTGCTGTGCTTGCCCGGGCCACCGACGACCAGCACCTTGATGTGGTCGGGGTGGGCGGTCATCGGCATCAACTCATCATCGGCCAGCGTCTGCTGCCAGGGCTCCCAGGCCCGAAGATCGAAGGCGCGACGGAGCTCTCCGGCCGGCAGCCGGGCCCGTTGATGCAGGAAGGACGCAACATGACGCCGCGTCCACCCCGCCGCCGCGCATGCCGCGGCATGTTCCGGGCAGAGCATCACGAAGTACTCGCCCTGACTGATCGGTGCGTTGTTCTGTCCGGTCGAACGCATCGCCGACGCGACCTTCTCGAGGATCGCCTCCGGCGCCGAGGACTCCATGTCGTGGGCATTGTGCGGCGCCTCGCCACAGTGCACGGTGACCGCCGACGGTGCGTCGACACCGGCGTCGGCCGCATAGCTGCCCCAAGGCGACTCGGCGAGGTTCTCGGCCACGCAATAGGTGTACTTCGCCGGCCCGCCCTGGGTCGCCACGTCGCCCGGGCCCGGCACGGCGCCGGCGATGTGCATGAGAATCAGGCGGAGGGCGCGTCCGGTCGCCGCGTTGGCGCGGTTGCCGGGGCCGAACGCGCCGATCCCGCCGTTGTAGCCGCCGTCGTCGGCCACGCGACCGTGGACGACGAGCAGCGGAGCGACGGGATGGGTCGTGGCATTGACGCCCCGGAGGTTCACCTCGGGGCGGGCCAGGGCCCGCACGGCAGCCACCAACACGGGCTGATGGGCGGGGGTGCAGCCCGCGAGCACGGCGTTGACCGCGATCATCCGGCGGGTGGCGAGTCCGGATCGCGGCGGCAACACGGCGATGACCTCGTCGGGATCGTGCTCCCCGGCGCCGAGCATCTCGGTCACTCGGTCCTCGGTCGGAGGGATCATCGGCAGGCCGTCGCCCCACCCGCGCGACGCGTAGAGCTCGAGGAGGCGGACGGGGTCGTCGTGATCCAGGTCGAGGAAGGGCGCGCTGTCTGTTGCCATCAGACACCAGTCTGATACCGTTCGACAGCAAAGGCAAGTGAAGGAGCGTCGATGGCCGCTCGGGCCGGTATCCGACGAGACGACGTGATCGCCGAGGCGATCCTGATGATCGACGAGGGCACCCGCCCCGTCGACTTGCGTCTCGGAGCTCTGGCCCGGCGACTCGGGATCCGGCCCCAGTCGCTCTATGCCCACGTCGACGGGACCGAGGGGTTGGGTCGCGCCGTCGCAATCGCCGGGCTCGACGCCCTCGCCACCGCCGTCACCGAAGCCGGCATCGGCGTCAGCGGCTCCGAGGCCGTTGCGGCGATCGTGCGGGCCCACCTCGACTTCGCGTCGCGGCGCCCCGGGCTCTACGAGGCCGCCATCCGACCCCCCGGGGAAGACCCCGAACTCCGAGCCGCGGTGGCGGCCGTGTCCGCCCCGCTCGAGCAGGTGCTCACCGGGATGGGGATGGGCAGCAACGACCGCGTCCACTGGACCCGGCTGTTCCTGTCGTCGGTCTACGGCTATGCCGCGCTGGGCAGCGCCGGCCGATTCGCCCTGCCGGTGTCGACCGACGACACCGAGGCGGCCCTGATCGAGATGCTGACCCGCCGACTGGTCGTCAGCGCTTGAGCAGACGCCAGGCCGCGGGCAACAGCGCACCGGCCAGCAGGGCCTTGAGGATGTCGCCTACGACAAACGGGGCGACGCCGTAGGCGATCGCGCTGGCCTCACCCACGTCGGCGGTCAGCGGGATACCGAGGTCGTAGGCGAGCCAGCCGGCACCGAGGGTGTAGATGATGACGCTGCCGGCGAGGAACGAGGTGATCGAGGTGGAGAGCTGACGGTCCTGCCCCCGCTCGGCCAGCCAACCGACCGCGTAGGCGGCCACGATGAACCCGACGAGATACCCGGCGGTGGAGCCGGTGGCGGCCTCCCAGCCGCCCTCACCGTCGGAGTAGAAGGGCAGCCCGATCGCCCCCATGGCGACATAGAGCAGCTGCGAGGAGGCCCCGAGCTGCGAGCCGAGCGTGCCCCCGGCCAGCAGGACGGCGAACGTCTGGCCCGTGAGCGGGACGGGCGTGAACCCGAGCGTGAACGACACCTGCGCGGCGCCGGCGGTGAGGAGGGCGAACCCAACCACGGCCACGATGTCGCGGGCGACCGATCGAGGGATCGTGTCGATGAGGGTGGTCCGGGCGGGAATGGCCCCGATTGCAGTCACTGGTCAGCCTCCGAATGGCGGGCGCGGGATAGAACGGCGTCACCCTAGCCAGGTCGGCCCGACGTGGCGAAGCCGACGGTTCAGCCGAGGTGCAGACCGGCGAGTCCGCCGTCGGCCCGCCACTCGTCGAGAAGGGCGAAGAACTTCATGTTGCCCTTGCCGTAGCTGCCGTTCTGCGCCGCTCGCGCCGTGGGCTGACCCTCGTTGTTGTAGTAGCCCGGGGTGCAGCTCTCCTGGAACGCCGCGGTGTCGCGGGCGCTGGCGATGATCTCCTCGACCCACGCGTCCTCGGCCTCCACCGTCGCCTCGACCCGCGTCCACCCCGACGCACGCATCTCCGAGAGCACGTGGGCGATGTGGGTGCTGACCTCGTCGAGCATGTGGGGATAGTTCGCGGTGAACCCGCCCTGTGTCTGGCTCACGATGAAGCAGTTGGGAAACCCGTGGCTGAAGATCCCGTGGAGGGTACGGACCCCGTCCTCCCACTTGGCCGAGAGCGTGATGCCGTCGACGCCGGTCAGCTCGCACCCCGACCGGCGGGTGTAGCTGGTCCCGACCTCGAAGCCGGTGGCGAAGATCAGGCAGTCGAGTTCGTACTCGACCCCGGCGACGACCACCCCACGCTCGGTGATCTCGTCGACGCCCTTGCCGTCGGTGTCGACAAGATGCACGGTGGGGCGGTTGAAGGTGTCGAGGTACTCGTCGTGGAAACACGGCCGCTTGCAGAACTGGCGATACCACGGCTTGAGCGCCTCGGCCGTGTCGGCATCGCGTACCACCCGGTCGACCCGCTCGCGGATCTCGTTCATCTTGGCGAAGTCGGCGAGCTCCATGGTGCGCCCGAGGCTCGCGGCCGAGAAGTCGCTCTGGGTCTGCTTCGCGATCTCGATGAACTTCCCGATGATGCTGGTCCACCCGTCCATCACCAGGTCCCGGTCGGTGAAGCCGCCCGACACGAGCGTGTTGAAGTTCTCCATCCGTTCTCGGTGCCAACCCGGGGTCAGCGAAGCCGCCCACTCCGGATCGGTCGGCACGTTCTCCCGCACGTCGATCGACGACGGGGTCCGCTGGAACACGTGCAGCGACTCGGCCGCGGCGCCGACGTGAGGCACACACTGCACCGCAGTGGCGCCGGTGCCGATGATCCCGACCCGCTTGCCGGTGAGGCCGGTGAGATTCCCGTCGGGGTCACCACCGGTGTAGCCGTAGTCCCACCGGCTCGTGTGGAACGAATGACCGGCGTACCGGTCGATCCCCTCGATGCCCGGGAGCTTCGGTCGGTGCAGCGGCCCGCTCGACATGATCACGAACCGGGCCCTGATGGCGTCGCCACGATTGGTCCGAACCGTCCAACGCCGGGCCGGCTCGTCCCATTCGGCGGAGGTCACCTCGGTCTGGAACAGGGCGTTGTCGTAGAGCCCGTAGTGCTCGCCGATGGTGCGGCTGTGGGCGAGGATCTCCTTGGCCTTGGTGTACTTCTCGGCCGGCATGAAACCGGTCTCCTCGAGCAGCGGCAGGTAGATGTAGGACTCGATGTCGCACATGGCGCCCGGGTAGCGATTCCAGTACCAGGTGCCACCGAAGTCGCCGCCCTTCTCGATCACCCGCACGTCGTCGATGCCGGCCTCGGCGAGCCGCGCGCCCGCCAGGAGACCGCCGAATCCGCCACCCACGACAACCACTTCGACCTCGTCGGCGAGCGGCGCCCGCTCGATCACGTCGTCGAGGTAGGGGTCCTCCACGT
>JAUIML010000165.1 GCA_030432715.1 Acidimicrobiia bacterium
GCCTCGACTCGCCGCAGCCGAGCGGTGAGGTCGCGCAGCCGACCCAGCAGGGCCATGGCTTCCTCGCGCTTCAGCGCGTCGGACCCGGCCGGGAGCATCGCCAACGAGCGTCGCAGGTGCTCGATCTCGTGGTCGTGGTCGAACTGGAGCATCGCCCCATCGTAGCGAACACACGTTCGCCTGCAAGTCGTGGAGGTTCGGCGCTCAGGCCGGCTGACCGTGGAGGTCGATGAGACCTTCGGGCAACACGGCGTCGTCGGTCAGGCGCCGAACCATGGTGCAACCGACGTCGAGTTGCGGACCCCAGCCCCAGTCGAACTGCAACGGGCCGCTGACCCGCTCCCATCCCAGCTGTTCGTAGAAACCCTGGAGGTGTTCGCCGCACATGAGGAGCCCGTGGGTCTTTCCCCGGGCTGCGAGATCGGCTTCGGCGGCGCGCATCAGGCGCGAAGCGATACCGCGGCGACGGAAGAGACGGTCGGTGAAGACCCCGCCGATCAGCCCGATCGCGGTGGGTACGCCGTCGAAGGTGGCCACGCGGTCGGCGACTCCGACGTGGGCCAGTCGCCGATGGTCGACCTCCGCCACGACGTGCCAGTCGAACTCGACCCAATCCTCACGCCAGTGCAGCTTGCCGCCCAGCCAGAGCCGCAGTTCGAGTCTCCGGATGGCGCTCATCCGCTCCCGACGCATCGGCCTGACCACGATCTCGTCGTCGTGGAAGCCGTCGCGGACGGGCTGGATACGACGACGCAGCCGCGATCCGCCTTCGATCATGTACTGAAAGGGCACGCGCGCCGCGACCCGCGCCCGGACCGACAGACGACGCCGCCGGCGAGCCGGCACCACGGCCGGGGGTGTCGGTGCGGACGCAAGGCCCGCGACCACAGGGGGGAGCTCGATCGGTTTCGATCGCATCTGGTTCGCCATGTCTTCGCCCGCAACAGTGCGGCCAACGGCCGCCTTCGAGTTTCGAACCCCTCACGCTGCGCGCTCGGGATTCCCGCCGTACGTGACGGTACACCCGACTCGGACCCTACGGCCAGTCGCCGCCGAGGTTTTCGGGCGCGGAAACCACGCGCGACCCACGCGGACCTACAGTGTCGGCCGTGAGCGTTCCCATCGACCTGTCCGGACGCGTGGCCCTCGTGGTCGGAGGCGGAGGCGGCGGCATCGGCACGGCGGTGTGTCGCCGGCTCGCCACCGCCGGCGCCGACGTGCTCGCCGTGAGCGCGGTCGCCGACCATGTCGGCGCCACGGTCGCCGACGTCGAGTCGACCGGACGTCGTGCGTCGGGCCAGGTCGCCGACGTCGCCGACTTCGACGCCCTCCGCGCCGCCATCGACGCCGGCGCGGCCGACCTCGGCTGGCCTGACCTCGTGGTCAACGTGGTGGGGGGCGCCACACCCGATCATTGGCACCGGCTCAGGGACTTCCCGATCGAGTCGTTCGACCATCTGATGACCACGAACCTGCGTTATGCGTTCATCGCGTGCCAGCACGTCGCCGACCGGTTGATCACCGACGGTCGCCCCGGCGCGATCGTCAACATCTCCTCGATCGCCAGCCGCGGCCAACCGCTCCTGTCGGCCTATGGCGCAGCCAAGGCCGGGCTCGACTCGCTCACCCGATCGATGGCGATGGAATGGGGCCGCCACGGCATCCGGGCCAACACCCTCGCGCCGGGCACGATCAACACGCCCCGGTCGGGCCGCGATCCCGACGAGGTCGATCCCCTGGCCGTCAACATCGCCCTCCAGCGCCGCGGGAAACCCGACGACATCGCCGATGTCACGCTGTTCCTCCTGTCGGACCTGGCGAGCTATGTGAGCGGTCAGACCATCGACGTCGACGGAGGTCCGAGTCGGGCCGGCATCGACGAGCACGACCTGCCGATCTTCGTCACCAACGAGGCGATCCGACGCCGCTTCGAGTCGTGAGCCGACCTGCGTCGCCCAACACCTACCTGGTGATGACGCAGCAGCTTCCCGACCGGACGTTCGAGCTCGTCGAGGCGATGACGATCGCCGAGGCCGCGAGACACGGCATCGTCATGTTGTTGGTGCGGAGCGGTCGGCAGGAGACGTAGCGGCGGTCGTCGGTCGACTCGGCTCCGGCCGGTGCGTCGAACCGGGGCAGCGCCGGACGATACCGTCTGGCCATGACGACCGATGCGTGGACACCCGACCGCATGCGCTCCGTTTTCGAGAGCGTGAAGAACTGGGGGCGGTGGGGCCCCGATGACGAGGCGGGTGCGCTCAACCTCATCACGCCGGCGAAGAGGCTGGAGGCCGCGGCCACGGTTGCGACCGGCGAGGTGGTCAGCTGTTCGCTCCCCCTGGCCGTGCAGCCGGCCCCCGACAATCCCCACCCGGCGTTGCACATGATGGTCCGGGGCGGCGACGACTGCCTGCTCCCCGGCACCGGCTTCGAGATGACGAGCGACTTCGTCGGCGTGGCCTTCCACGGCATGGCGACCAGCCACATCGATGCGCTGTGCCACGTGTTCGTCGACGGCCGGATGTACAACGGCTTCGCGGGCACCGAGGTGCGCAGCACCGGCGCCCGTCGCGGGAGCATCATGAACGCGAGCGACGGCATCGTCTCGCGCGGGGTGCTGCTCGACGTCCCGCGATCACTCGGGATCGAGTCGCTCGAGAAGACCCACCTCATCACCGTCGACGAACTCGACCGGTGCGTGGCCGAGCAGGGCGTCACCATCGGCGAGGGCGACATCCTGCTCGTGGCGACGGGCCGCGACGCGAAACGGGCCGCCGAGGGGGCCTGGGTGCCGTGGCAGGGTCTGGCCGGCCTGCATCCCGAGTGCATTCCGTGGCTGCACGAGCGCGACATCGCGGTGCTGGGCGCCGACGGCGTGAGCGACGGCCTGCCCGGGCTCGGGCTTGAGGGGTGGTTCATGCCCGTGCACCAGTGCGCCCTCGTCGCGATGGGCGTGCACCTGCTCGACAATCTGCGCCTCGACCGGCTGAGCGCTGCGTGCGCGGCCGCCGAACGGTGGGAGTTCCAGTTCACCGTCGCGCCGCTCCACGTCGACGGCGGCACCGGGTCGCCGATCAACGCGGTGGCGGTGCTGTAGGTCGGAGTGCTGCGGGTCAGAGGGTCACGGGCACTCGGCGGTCGAGCCGGGACCCCGTCGTCCGCCGAGATAGTGTCGCCGCAATGCCTGATCTGTACCGAAACCCGCGCGCTGGTGTCGGCGAGCGGGTCTCCGACCTCCTCGGCCGGATGACCCTGGAAGAGAAGGTCGCTCAGCTCGGTGCAGTGTGGTTGACGTCGCTGGTCAAGGACGAGGTCTTCGATGCCGACCGAGCCGCCGAGCGGCTGGCCCACGGCATCGGCCAGGTCACCCGGATCGGCGCCAGCACCGGACTCCTCGCCAACGAGTCGGCGGCGCTGGGCAACGACATCCAACGAGTGCTCGTCGAACGGACCCGTCTCGGCATCCCGACCGTGATCCACGAAGAAGCCGTGGGCGGTTTCCTGTCGCGCGGGGCCACGACCTTCCCGCAGGGCCTGGGCCTCGCCGCCACGTGGAGCACCGAGCTCATGGCCGAAGTGGCCGATGTGATCCGCGTCCAGATGCTCGCCGTGGGAGCCCGCCACAACCTCTCACCGGTGCTCGACGTCGCCCGCGACCCGCGCTGGGGGCGGGTCGAGGAGACCTACGGCGAGTCACCCGAGCTCAGTGGCCGTATGGGCGTCGCCTACGTGAAGGGGTTGCAGACCGACGACCTCAGCAACGGTGTGGTGTGCACCGGCAAGCACTTCCTCGGCTATGCCCTGTCGCAGGGCGGACGCAACCAGGCACCGGTACAGCTCGGCCCCCGTGAACTCCGCGAGGTCTACGCCGAGCCGTTCGCCGCGGCCATCCGCGACGCAGGTCTGGCCTCGATGATGAACAGCTACTCGTCGATCGACGGCGAGCCGGTGGCCGCCAGCCGGGCGATGCTGACCGATCTGTTGCGGGGCGAGCTCGGATTCACGGGCACGGTGGTCGCGGACTACTTCGCCGTGATGCAGCTCCACCTGAACCACAAGACCGCAGCCGACGCCGAGGAGTCGGCCCGCCAGGCACTCAGCGCCGGCCTCGACATCGAACTGCCGGCCCTGGACTGTTACCAGCACCTGCCCACTGCGGTACGGGAAGGCCGCTTCGAGGAGGCCGCCATCGACGAGTCGTGTGCCCGGGTGCTGGCCCAGAAGATCCGGCTCGGCCTCTTCGAGCACCCCTATGTCGATCCCGACGCCGCGCTCGCGGTGTTCGACACCCCTGCGCAACGGCGACTGGCGCGCCGGGCGGCGGCCGAGGGCGTCGTCCTCCTGAAGAACGACGGCGTGCTCCCGCTCGACCCGTCGATCGCCTCGCTCGCGGTGATCGGCCCCCACGCGGACGAGCCCCGCCTCCTCCAGGGCGACTACCACTATCCGGCCCATCTGGAGATCATCTACTCGGGCGGACAGGCCGCGGCGGCTCTCGACGAGTTCATGGGCGGCGACGGCACCCGAACCCCCGAGGCGACCGGCACGGGCACCGACCAGCTTCCGGAGGCCGGCGGCGCGTTCCAGCCCGGCCCCTACTACACCCCGCACGTCACGCCGTTGGCCGGACTCACCGCCGCGCTGCCCACCACGACGATCAAGCACGAAGTCGGCTGCGCCGATCAGGGCGACGACCGGTCCGGCATCGCCGCCGCGGTCGCCGCCGCCGAAGCCGCCGAGGTCGCCGTGGTCTGTGTCGGCGCCCGCTCGGGGCTCGTCCCGGCGGCCACGGTGGGCGAGGCTCGCGACGCGACCGACCTGGACCTCCCCGGGGTCCAGAAGGAGCTCGTGGCTGCGGTCGCAGCCACCGGCACACCGACCGTGGTCGTCGTCGTCAGCGGCCGGGTGCACACCCTGGTCGACGAGAACGCCGCCGCCGCGGCGCTGCTGTGGTCGATCGCCCCCGGCGAGGAGGGCGGCAACGGCATCGCCGACGTGTTGACCGGAGCGGTCAATCCCGCCGGACGACTGCCGGTCACACTGCCGACCCACGTCGGACAGGTGCCGCTGCACCACGATCAGCGACAGCGGGGCGACCGGTCGGAGTTCTACGGCACCTATGTCGACCGCGACGTGACCGGCCTCTACCCCTTCGGTCACGGGCTCACCTTCACGTCGTTCGACTACGGCGACCTCGACATCACCGCCGGGTCGACCACGACGCCGACCACGGTTTCGCTCGAGGTGACCAACTCCGGCGACAGGGACGGGGACGAAGTCGTGCAGCTCTACGTCACCGACGACGTCGCCTCGGTCGCGCGACCGATCCGAGAGCTGGTCGGGTTCGCCCGGGTGCCGATCGCGGCGGGGGCCAGCCGGCGCGTCACCTTCACCATCGATCCGAGCCGGCTGGCGTTCCACGGGCTCGACATGCGCCACGCCACCGAGCCCGGCACGTTCACCGTCCGGGTCGGCCGCTCATCGGCCGACCCCGAGACGCGAGAACAGCAGATCACGCTCGAGGGCGAGCGCACCGACTACGAACGCCGTCACATCATCGCCACGACCGCAACCATCGGCTGAAGGACCACGATGCGCTTCCTCTACATCGACATCGACACCCTCCGAGCCGACCATCTCGGCTGCTACGGCTATCACCGCAACACCTCGCCCAACATCGACGCGTTGGCGGCCGAGAGCGTGCGCTACGAGAACGTCTATGCCTCCGACGTGCCGTGCCTGCCGTCGCGCACTGCGCTCTCGACCGGCGTGTTCGGCATCCGCAACGGCGTGATCAACCACGGGGGCGTCGCGGCGGATCTCCGCCACGAGGGCCCGGGCCGGCATTTCTTCAGCGCCGTCGCCAACAACTCGTGGGCCTCGAAGTTCTATTGGGCCGGCTGGCACACCGCATCCATCTCGAGCTTCCCCTTCCGCCACTCCGCCTCGTGGTGGAACAACGGCGTGATGGAGGCGATGAACCTCATGCGGGGCATGGGCGGCGAGCGGGCCGATCAGGTCCTCCCCGGCGCCCTCGACTGGCTCGACCGGCGGGGCGCGGCCGACAATTGGTTCCTGCACCTCCACCTCTGGGACCCGCACACCCCCTACAACACCCCGGACGAGTACGGGAACCCGTTCGAGAGTGACCCGGTGCCCGCCTGGCACACGGAGGAGGTCCGGGCCCACAACTGGAGCCTGGCCGGCCCCCACTCCGCCCAGGAGCCGTGGGGATTCTCACCCGACGAGTGGGGCGAGCCGCCGCCCCGCCAGCCGTGGAACGCAACCGACATGGATTCGGTGAAGGGGATCTTCGACGGCTACGACGTGGGCATCCGCTACGCCGACGACGCCGTCGGCACGGTGATGAACAAGCTGGCCGACCTCGGCATTCTCGACGACACCGCTGTGCTCGTGTCGTCCGATCACGGCGAGGCGTTCGGCGAACTCGGCGTCTATGCCGATCACCAGGGAGCCGACGAAGCCACATGCCACATCCCGTCGATCCTCAAGTGGCCCGGCGTCGCGCCACGGGTCCACACCGGCCTGCAGTACCACCTCGACATCGGCGCGACGGTGGTCGATCTCGCCGGCATCGAGGTCCCCACCCACTACTGGAGCGGCGAGAGCACCAAGCCCGCGCTCGACGCCGGAACCGACGAGGGGCGCGATGCGCTCTTCCTCTCCCAGGGTGCGTGGTCGTGCCAGCGTGGGGTGCGCTGGGGCGATCATCTCTACCTGCGGACCTGGCACGACGGTTACCACCCGCATTGGAACGAAGAGATGCTCTACGACATCGCCCACGACCCGCACGAAACCGCGGATCTGGCCGCCGACGAGCCGGCCCTCGTCGCCGAAGCCGCCGGCGCGCTGGCGGAGTGGACCGAGGAACAGACGGCGCGCGGCATCGGCGGCATCACCGATGACCCCATGGACGTCGTGCTCGCGGAGGGCGGTCCCCTGCACGTCCGCGGCCATCTCCCCGCCTACCTCGAGCGCCTCCGCGAGACCGGCCGTTCACAGTGGGCCGACGTCCTCGTCGACCGCTTCCCCGATGACGTCGGAGGAACGGACGCGTGAGTACCGACCCGTCGCGGCCCAACGTCCTGTGGTGTTCCTTCGAGGACTCGAACCCGTTCTACGGCTGCTACGGCGACCCCGTGGCCCGCACGCCGACGGTCGACCGGCTCGCGGCCGAGGGCACTCGCTACCCGCTGGCCTTCTCGACGGCGGGCGTGTGCGCGCCCGCTCGCTCGGCCGTGATCACCGGCATGTACCCGATCTCGATCGGCACCCACCACATGCGCACCACCCACACGAACCCGGCCGTGCCGGAGCTGCCCACGCCCTACACGGCGTTGCTCCCGCCCCATGTCCGACCGTTCACCGAACACTTCCGGGCCGCCGGCTACTACTGCTCCAACAACTGGAAGACCGACTACCAGATCGGTGAGCCGAAGTTCGCCTGGGACGACTGCTCGACCGACGCCCACTGGCGGAACCGACCCGACCCGGACCAGCCGTTCTTCGCCGTGTTCAACCCACACGACTCCCACGAGAGCGGCATGTGGCCCGGCATGGTCGAGGAGATCACGTTCGACCCCGCCGACGTGACCGTGCCCCCGACCTTCCCCGACACGCCGAAGGTCCGCGAGGCGCTGGCCCAGATGTACACCCAGCTCGAGATCGTCGACCGCTACTTCGGCGGACTGCTCGAACAACTCGAAGAGGACGGACTGGCCGACAACACGATCGTCGTGCACTGGTCCGATCACGGCCCCCTCCCCCGCGGCAAGCGCTGGCCCTACGACTCGGGCATCCACATCCCCATGATCGTACGATGGCCCGGCCACGTGGATGCCGGCGTCGTGAGTGACCGACTGGTGAGCTCGATGGATCTCGGCCCCAGCATGCTCTCGGCCTGTGGTCTGCCGATCCCGACCCACATGCAGGCTCGGGCCTTCCTGGGCGACCGGGCCGCCGAGCCCCGCGACTACGTCCACGCGGCCCGCGATCGCCACGACAGCGCCTACGACCGAGTCCGCGCCGTGCGGGATCGCCGCTACAAGTACCTGCGCAACTACTACCCGCAACAGCCCTACGTGAGCTGGATTCCCTTCCGCAACTCCCACCCGATCATGCAGGAGCTCATGCGCCTCCACGTGCTCGGCGAACTCGACGCGCCGGCCAACGGATTCCTGGCCCACTCCCGACCGGTCGAGGAGCTCTACGACTGCGAAGCCGACCCTCACGAGGTGGACAACCTCGCGGGGCAGCCCGAGCACCAGGCGACGCTCGAGCGACTCCGCGCCGAATGCGACCGCTGGATCGCCGACGTGGGCGACATGGGGGAGATCGCCGAGGCCGACATGGTGGCCCGCTGGTACCCCGACGGTGTCCCCGCGGTACCCGCGCCCCACTTCATCCCGGTGACCACCACCGACGCCGGTTCCGACCCCGTCACCGGGGAGGTCGAGGTCCACGGACCGTGTCTGCTGCAGATCCACAGCGGCGTCCAGGGCGCGGTGATCGAGTACCGGCTCGACGACGACCCCCACTGGCGTCTCTACACCGGGGCGCTGCGGTTTGCCGTCGACACCGAGACCCTCGTCCACGCCCGAGCCGAGCGCATCGGCTTCACCGCCAGTCCCGAAGTCTCACTCACCCTCAGGAGCACTGCCCCATGACCGAGATCCCATCGATCCTCCACCTCGACCCCACCGGTGAAGGCCGCTACGCCGTGACGAACCGCGGCGATGCCGCGGTCAACCCGGTCGTCTTCGGCGGCCAGCTGCTGGCGCAGATGATCACCGCGGCCGGCGCCCACAGCCCCGGCAAGACGGTGAAGACCATCCACACGACGTTCGCCCGCGCCGCGCGGGTCGATGCCGACACCGAACTCGTCGTGGAGACATTCCATTCCGGCCGAGCCTTCGCGAGCCACACGATCAC
>JAUIML010000166.1 GCA_030432715.1 Acidimicrobiia bacterium
GCCGACGCGCCGGCAGCCACCGCGGCGGGCGCGTGGTCGTGCCCGTCCGCGTTGGCGCCGGGCACGCAGCAGAACAGCGCGCCGGGGCCGACCCGACGGGAGTCGTGCTCGACGTCGTCGACGACCACGATGGCATCGCGGGCCCCGACCCGGACACCGATGCGTTCTGCCACTGCATCGAGCCGGGCGCTCACGTGGCTCCCTGGTCCGAGCTCTCGTGCGAGGGCGACGCGATGGGTGCGGCTGCGGCGGCCCGCACCCGGTCGACTCCCGCCGACCCGTCGCTGGTCGGAGGCACCCGCAGCTGCTGCAGGGCGTAGGAGGCCAGTTCGGCGAACACGGGCGCGGCGACGGAACCGCCGCCGGCGTACTGATCGGCCAGATTGTCGACCACGACGATCGCGCTCAGGGCCGCGCCGTTGTCGTTGGACACGATCCCCGCGAAGCTCGCCGTCAGGTGCCGCGTCCCGTCGTCGCAGTCGTAGCCGTGGTCGCACGGTTGCCAGGCGGTGCCCGTCTTGCCGGCGACCGAGTAGCCGGGGATGTCGGCCCGGTGGCCCGTGCCGTCGATCACGACGAGGTTCATCATGCGCATCAGCGTGGCCGCGGTCTCCTCGGAGAGAACGCGGGTGGTCGGCGTGGTCCCGACCTCGTCGAGGACGACGACCGGTTCGGTCTGGATACCGCCGGCGGCCAGTGCGTTGTAGGCGATCAGCATCTGCAGCGGGGTCACGGCGACACCCTGGCCGATCGCGGCGTTGCTCAACTCGAGTGCGTGACTGTCGAGGCTGTCGAGGATTCCGCTGGCCTCTCCGTCGAGCCCGAGCGACGTGACCTCGCCGAGTCCGAGATCGACGAGCGTCTCGTACAGGGCGTCGGCGCCCACCTCCTGGGCCAGCATGATCGTGGCGTTGTTGGACGACTTGCGCAGGGCCCAGGTCGGCGTGTGGTCCTCGACCGCTTCGCGGATGTTGCGGTCCGTGAACTCGAAGGTGCCCTCGGCGCCGAGGTCGATCGGGAGCACCCGGGGCACTGCGAGCGGGTAGAACTCGGGCCACGCGTCGTTCTCGAACACCGAGGCGAACGTCAGGGCCTTCATGATCGAACCCGGCTCGTAGGCCCACGTCGCCGCGAGGTTCGTCGTCGTGCAACGGGCCGCCCCGGTCTCCTCGTCACGGACCACGTTGGCGATCGCCAGGATCGCGCCGGTGTTCGGATCGGAGACGATCGCGATGGCGTGATCGCCGCCCGCGTCGTCCAACGCGTCCTGCAACAACTCTTCGGCCTTGAGCTGGATACTGCGGTCGAGCGTGAGCACGACGTCATCACCCGGCGTCATCGCCTCGACGATCTGGTACCCACCCGGGATCCGCACGTCGCCCCCGGCCTGGGTCTGGCGCACTGCCAGGCCCGGAGCACCGGTGAGCCGGTCGTCGAACTCCCGCTCGAGTCCGGAGATGCCGTTCTGGTCGACGTCGACGCGCCCCACCAGCGACAGACCGGAGCAGTCGCCGTGCGGGTGTTCCCGCCGCTGTTCCTGGATGAGGTACACGCCGGGGATCGCGAGGGCCATCACGGCCTCGCCGACTTCCGGATCGACCTGGCGCTCCAGGTTGACGTAGGCCTTGTCGCGGATCAGTCGCTCGCCGAGGACGTCGCGCGGGGTGTCGAGCACCTGCGAGAGCGACTCGACGGCCTCGGCCATGAGATCGGAGGTCGGGTCGGCGGCGTCGGCCGACTGCAGGATCCGGGGATTCGCGACCACGGTGGGCCGGGGCAGTGAGAACGAGATCGGGCGCCCGTGCCGGTCGAGGATCTGGCCGCGCGGCGCGGGGATCGCGTCCTCACTGACCTGACTGCCGACTTCTGCGGCGAGCGCGGCATCGGGGGTGAGCTGGAGGTCGACGAGCCGCCAGCTGAACGCCCCACCGACCACGGTGAGCACGACCAGGATGGTGAACACCCGTGGCTTGCTGACCGCCGGGCGGGATGCGACCACGACCTTGCGTCCCGTCGACCGGCGCCTGGGGGAACCGAGCCCGGGGAACCCGTTCCGACCCGCCGACGCGCGGCGACGGCCGGTCACTCGGCCTTCCCGACGAGCGTCGAGGAACCGACGAAGGGCACGCTCGTGCCGGCCGGGGCGAACGGGTCGGCGTATTCGGGCTCGGCCAACGCACCCGGCGGTACCGGGGTGAGGATGACCGGCTCGGCCGCGGGTACGAGCCCGGCGGCGAGGGCTGTCGTCTCGAGGCCGACCGAGGAACCGGCCCACGCGAGGTCGGCGATGCGGTCCACCCTCAGCTCCTCGAGCCGGGTGATGTCGGCGTTGACCTCGTCGAGCTCGGCCTGCGTCTGCACGACCACGGCGTGCAACCCGGCCAGGGCGAACAACACGATGAAGAAGAACGAGGCCACGATCGAGCTGATCGCGCCGACGGTGCGGACGCGCTCCTCGGCTCGCACGACCCGCAGGTCGGCCTTCTTCGGGGTGGGCTTCGGCGCGGTCTTCCGTGCCGGGCGGGCGGCTGGGCGCCGCGACGCAGTGGACGTCGCCATCACGCGGCCGCCAACTTCTCGACGGCGCGGAATCGTGCCGCCTCGGCACGCGGGTTGCGGGCGACCTCGGCCGCCGACGGCTTGCGCGCGCCGCGCCACAGGAGCCGCACCTCGGCTTCGTAGCCCGGAGGAGGCGGGAGATCGGGGCGCGGTGGCGGCCGCTCCCCCGCCGCGTCACGGAACCGACGCTTGACGATCCGGTCTTCGCCCGAGTGGTACGCGAGCACTGCGCATCGACCCTCCGGGGCGAGGAGATCGAGGGCCTGGGTGAGTGCGTCGTCGAGGATCTCGAGCTCCTGGTTCACCTCGATGCGGATCGCCTGGAACGTCCGCCGGGCCGGATGACCTCCCTTGCGACGCGCCGCCGCCGGCACCGCATCGCGCACGATCTCGGCCAGCTCGGCCGTGGTCACGATCGGGCGGGCGGCCACGATGGCGCGGGCGATGCGACGGGCGTGGGGCTCGTCGCCGTGTCGACGCAGGAGCGAGGCGAGCGCCCCCTCGTCGAGCCCGTTGACGAGATCGTGAGCCGTGGTCGTCGCCCGCTGGTCCATGCGCATGTCGAGGGGCCCGTCGTTGCGGAAGCTGAACCCGCGGGAGGCGAGGTCGAGCTGGGGGGAGGAGACACCGAGGTCGAAGAGGCAGCCGGACAGACTGCCGAGCCCGAGCTCTCGAGCGACCTCGGCGATGCCGTCGAAGCGACGGTGGCGAAGGGTGACCCGGTCGCCATGGGGAGCGAGCCGGGTACCGGCGGCGTCGAGCGCCATCTGGTCCTGGTCGAGACCGACCAGTGAGAGACCCTGGTTGGCGGCGAGGATCGCCGCCGCGTGGCCGGCGCCGCCCAGGGTCGCGTCGACGACGTACCCGTCGGGAACGTCGCTGAGCACCTCGGTGACCTCGGCGAGCATCACGGGCTCGTGGGCGAAGTCCGCACCGGTCGAATCGCTGGAGGCCGGATGATCCATGACGAAAATCGCCGAAGACAAGCGAGGCCGACTCGAACGGTCGACATCGGTCATCTGCAGTCCCCCGACCAGCGGCGTCCGCCGGGATTTCTCCCCGGTCGAACTAATGGCAAGCGGGCGGAGTACGGGTCTTCCATTTGCTGGTCGGAAGACTGCAGATGATCGAGTCGTCGAGGTCAGACCGGTTGGTCCGGCACCCTCCCCTCGGTCGTGGACGTGGTCGGTGTCACGAGCGGCCGGCCAATCCGTGACCACGCTCGATGGCGTCGGCCAGACTCTCGGTGCCCTCGGGCGAGACGTCGGCCCAGCGGGCCGGGTCCCAGATCTCGATTCGACGCAGTGCGCCCGTCACGACGACGGCTCGGTCGAGTCCGGCGATCTCGCGGAGATGGGGAAGCAGGCGAACGCGCCCCTGCGAGTCGGGCACGACCTCGTCGGCCTGACTCGCGAACGCCCGCAGCGCGTTGACGTGCACCTCGCCGGCGGCAACCCGCTCCTCGAGCGCATCGGCCATCCGGTCGAACTCGGCCGCCGGGAGAATCGCCAGACAGTGGTCGAGCGGCGTGACGAACGCCCCCTCGGCCAGCTTCGGACGGAAGGACGCCGGAAGGATGAGGCGACCCTTGTCGTCGAGCGTGTGCTCGAAGTTGCCAACGAATCGTGCCGCGCTGCCGGTCGTCGCCATTGTGGTCCCCCCTTCCCCTCAGTACTCCCTGGGCCTCCATGTCGCTCCACAGTACTCCCTATCCCCCCACATTCGCAAGCATTTCCTCCACGAGGAGCGCGAACGAACACACGTTCGGTGAGAATCGCGCGGTGCGCGCGCGTTTGCGTCACCTCCGCCACCCCGTGTCGTACGACCGGCGAGCAGCACGCCACTCCCCCGGATCAGGGCGTCGCGCCGGTGTCGGATCGCTCAGGTCACACGGTCGAGCGCGGCACGGAACGCCGCACCGATCCCGGCGTCGCCGACATCGGCCACCCGGTCCCGCCACTGGTCGCCCGCGGCCGTCGCCCCGGGTGTGGCCAGCAACGCAAAGGTTCCCGCGGCGTCCCAGCGGCGATGCACGAGGCACTGGAATCGGGCCCAGTCCCGAGTGCGGCGCTGGCTCACCCCCACCAACTTGCGGCTCCCGCTCGTCACCTCTCCCGGGCCGAGCCCGGTGAAGCAGACCAGCGCCGACCAGGGGCTGGTCTCGAGCCGACCCCGATGGGGCCGGGGGTCCTCCACCCCGATCGCCGCCGCGGCCGCGACCCAGACGTCGGCGAGCCAGTCGCCGGCCCGGCCCACGTCGTCGACCCACGACGGGTCGGCCCGCGGCAGCCAGACGTCCAGCCACACGTGGGCACCGGGAGTCAGGAGCACCGCGCCGCCGCCGCTGCGCCGCCGAACGACGTCGACCCCGGCCGCCCTGACTCGGGCCGAGTCGAGATCGCGCTCGGACTGACTGCTGCCGAGCACGATGGCGGGCGCCGTCACGACCAGCTCGCGTACGGTTCGCCGCGGGGCGTCCGGCGCACCCGCAGCATGGAGTTCGCCCGCGTCACCGCGATGCGTTTCCCAGACCCAGGAACGGCCATGACTCACGCGCTTCGACGATCCGGTGCGAGATAGCGCGTCCACACGCGGGGGACGGTCCCCGCCGCCACCTCGATCCACGTGCTCGCGGGAGGTGGCCCCGGCACCCGGCTGAGTCGCATGGTCGTCTCGGCGAGCAGCCGATCCCGCTTGCCGCTGTTGCACCGTCGACACGCCGCCACGACGTTCTCCCACGTGTGGCGACCACCCCGGCTGCGAGGAACCACATGGTCCACCGTCTCCGCGGAGGAGCCGCAGTACTGGCAGGTGTGGCCGTCGCGGGCCAGGACCCCACGCCGGTTCGGGGTGCGGTGGGTGGAATGGGGCACGTGAACGTAGCGACTCAGCCGCACCACCGACGGTTCCTCCAGCGCCAGCCTCTCGGACCGGACCGTTCGACCCGACGAGTGGAGCATCTCGACCTTCTCGGCCAGGACCAGACAGATGGCCCGTCGGGTCGGAACGACCGACAGCGGCTCGAACGTCGCGTTGAGAACGAGGACCCCGGCCATTCGCGAGAACCTACCGAACCCGGTGCCGCCGGTTCTCGGCTTTGCACCAGCGCAGCCAGGCGATCAGGTCGTCCGCCTCCGGCGGATGCTCCGGGTCGCCGTACTGGGTGGTGGCCCGGAAGGCCAGCATCTCGGCGTCGGGCACCGGCAGGAAGGGTCGTCGGCGCCACCAGCCATCGGGCACGAGCCGTCGATACTCGACGATGCCCGTCGCCCAGAGCTCGGGCCGCCCGGCCAGAGCGGCGACGGCGCGCAGCACGTTGCGCATCAGCGAGCTTCCGTCGCGTGGCCGCCACGGCCGGCCCGATGCCCCAGGAGGTCGTGGCCCAGCCCGCCGAAACCGACCGCCGCCGCGCCGACGAGGGGGCCGTCGCCGCCCAACTCGGCGGGTCGGATCCTCGTGCCGGCCGAGTGCTGCAGGGTCGCCACCCGGTCGATCTCCTGCTGGGCCGCCGCGAAGAACACGTCGCCGAACCCGAGTGCGACCGAACCGGCCACCACGGCCAGCTGGAGGTCGAGCAGGTTCGCGACCGACCCGACGGCCCGCCCCACCATCGTGCCGGCCCGAACGCGTTCGTCGTGACCGGCCTGCTCGGCCGGCGCGCCGGTTCGGAAGGCGATCGCCGTGCCACTGGCCTCGGCCTCGAGCACTCCCCTGACGTGTCCCGGCAACTCGGTGCCCTCCGGTTCGACCACGACATGACCGATGTGACCGGCATTGCCCTCGTCGCCGTCGAGGAGTCGCCCGTCGAGCACGATGCCGCCGCCGACCCCGGTCGACACGACCATGCCGATGAAGTTCGGCACCCCCCGCGCCGCGCCCCTCCAGCCCTCGCCGAGGGCGAGCGCCTTGGCGTCGTTGTCGACGAACGTCGGCAGACCGGTCAACGCCGCCACCCGACCGTGGAGGGGAAACTCCCTCCACACCCCGATGTTGAGCGGCGAGACGGCGACGCCGCCGGCTCGCATCGGCCCACCGGAACCCACGCCGCAGACCCCCACGCCCGTGAGGTCGATACCGCGGACCAACGCTTCGAGCCGGCCGAACAACTCGTCGGCGTCGGCCGCTCCGGTGGACGCAACCCGGGCTCGCTGGCTGACGACGCCATCGGGACCGACCACGCCGACCTCGAACTTCGTGCCTCCGATGTCGATCGCGAGGGCGCTGGTGTCGGGTACGTCGGCCACGCCGACAAGATACGACGTCTCGGCGCGAAGCCACGACCCGCCGCCCGCAGCGACGCGATCCGCCCTACTCTTTGCGGCCAGACAACGCGGCCGGAGGCTCTGTGACAACGACCGACGAACACCCCGATGCATCGCGGGGCAACGGCACCACCACCCATGGCGCATGTCCGGGGTTCGCCGAACGCTTCACCTCCATCCGCCACAATGTCGAACAGGTCGTCCGCGGCAAGACCGACGTGATCCACCAACTGGTCCTCGCCCTCGTCTGCGACGGCCATGTGCTCATCGAGGACGTGCCGGGTGTCGGGAAGACGAGCCTCGGCAAGGCGCTGGCCCGCAGCGTCGACGGCCGATTCGGACGGGTCCAGTTCACCCCCGACCTCCTGCCGACCGACGTGACCGGGATGTCGGTGTGGAACCGGGCCGACGACACCTTCGAATTCCGCGCCGGACCCATCTTCTCCAACGTCCTCCTGGCCGACGAGATCAACCGGGCCTCACCGAAGACCCAGTCGGCCCTGCTCGAGGCGATGGCCGAGCGCCAGGTCACCTCCGACGGAATCACCCATCGGCTCGGCTCACCGTTCATGGTGATCGCCACGCAGAACCCGATCGAGCACGAGGGCACCTACCCCCTGCCCGAGGCCCAACTCGATCGCTTCCTCATGCGTCTCAGCATCGGGTACCCCGCGCGCGATGCAGAACAGACGATCCTCGAGTCCCAGGGCGGCACCGACCAGCTGGTCGATTCCCTGCGTCCGGTCGTCACCGCCGCCGAGGTCCGGGAGATGTCCGACTCGGTCGAGAACGTCTACGTGGCGCCGGCATTGCGCTCCTACCTTCTCGACCTCGCCGACGCGACCCGACGCCACGGTTCGCTGTCGCTCGGGCTCTCCCCTCGCGGCGTGCTCGCGCTGCAGCGGGTCGCCCGAGCCCAGGCGGCCGCACAGGGACGGACCTACGCCACGCCTGACGACGTCAAGGCCTTGGGCCACGTGGTGATGCCCCATCGCCTGCTCGTCACCCCCGAGGTCCGCATGCGAGGGGTGAAGCCCGCCGATGTCGTCGCGGAGATCCTCGACGGCGTGCCGGTCCCCCGGCCCGAATCGAGCTGACGTGCCCACGCGGGCCGGCTGGGGCGTACTCGTCGGCGGCGTCCTCCTCCTGCTCGCGGGCCGCGTCGCCGGCGGCCTCGAGTTCATCGTCCCCGGTACCGCAGCGATCGTCGCGGTCGTCGGTGCCGTCGCCGTGCGCCGACTGCGTCCGTCACGCATCGCGATCACGAAACACCTCGCCCCGCCTCGTGTCCCCGCCGGTGAGCCCGCCCGGGTCGATCTCGAGATCTTCAACCGTTCCACCGTGCGCTCGCCCCTGCTTCGGCTCCCCGATGCGGTGACGGGCACACGCGGCGTCCATCTCTCGATTGCCTCGATACCCGGCCAGGGTTCGTCACGAGGCGCCTATCGGCTCCCCACCACCCGCCGTGGGGTGGTCGCGCTCGGCCCGACGCTCATCGACGACGTCGACCCGCTCGGGCTCGCCCGGCGAACACACCGGCTCGACTCCACCGTGCGGCTGATCGTCCACCCGCTCGTCGAGGCCATCCCGATCCGCCGCGTTCCCTCGGGTGACGATCCGCTCCTCGGCGAAGAGCTCCGCCAGTCGCTCGGTCTCAGTGACGAGGAGTTCGACGGGTTGCGCCCCTACGCCCCCGGCGACGACCTCCGGCGGATCCACTGGCCGTCGTCGGCCCGCCAGGGCGAGATGCAGGTCCGCCAGTTCCGCCCACCGCGGCACGGCCGCCTCACCGTCGTCATCGACACCCGACCGCCCGGCGACGAAGCCGCTGCGCTCGACATCACCACATCGATCGCCGCGTCCGTCGCCGCGTCCGTGCTCGCGGCCGGTGACGCCACCCGCATCGAGACGACCGACGGCCGCTCGACGCCGATGGTCCACGGCAACGCCCAACTCGACCACGTTCTCGAGTTCCTCGCCCTGCTCGAGCAGGGCAGCCCCAGGATCCACCCCGCCGTGCCGACCACTCCGGGCACGGTGGTCGCCGTCACCACCGACCCGTCGATCGCCACCGACCGCGCCGCCCGCACCGCCCTCGCCCAGCGACTCCGGGCCC
>JAUIML010000167.1 GCA_030432715.1 Acidimicrobiia bacterium
GTGGGGCCGTCCGGCGGCCTCGGCTCGGTCGAGGGCCTCCAGCCTGGGCCGGGCGAAGGCTTCGCCCACGATCGTCAGCATCGTCAACCGATGATGGGCCACCGTGGCCCACAGTTCGTCGGCATCGAAGCTCCGACCCTCGAGGGTGGCCACCATGCCTCCCTGGGTCAGCGTGTGCAGGGCGTTGATCCCCGACGTGCCGTGCATCAGGGGTGCCGCGGCCAGGAGTCGGGTGGTGCGCTTGCGGCGGTGGAGTTCGATCGCGCCGTCGACCGCCTCGGTCGCCGTGGTCGGGATACCGCGGTCGAGCACTCCGTAGTGGGGCCCCATGTTGGCGATCATCTGGTCGTGGGGCCACATGACGGCCTTCGGGTTGCCGGTGGTGCCGCCGGTGTAGAGGAACCAGAGGTCGTCGCCCGATCGAGGGATCCGAGCGGCCGGCTCGTTGCGTTCGATGAGCGCCTCGTAGGCAACGGCGCCGTCGATCGGCGTGCCCCCACCGACCTGGACGAGCAGCGCGACCTGGGGGCACCGGTCGCGGATCTCCTCGACGCGCTCGGCCAGCGTCCGGTCGAAGAACAGCACCTTCGCGTCGGCGTTGTCGAGCAGATAGGCGAGCTCGTCGGCGAGATAGCGATAGTTGACGTTGCACGGGACCGCGCGCTGTTTGAACGCCGCGAACTGGGCCTCCTCGTACTCGAAGCCGTTGAACAGGAAAAGGGCGACCTTGTCGTCGGCGCCGATACCGGCATCGGCGAGGGCACCGGCGAGGCGAGCCGAGCGGTTCTCGAACGTGGCCCAGTCGCGCATCGCGGTGCCGTGCGCCGTCGCGGGCTTGTCGGGGAGTGCATCCGCGATCCCTTCCCAGATGGTCGCGAAATTCACTGCGTCGAAGGAGCTCTCGCTCACGGTCCCGGCCATGGCATGGCAGCGTAGGCTGCGAGCATGACCTCGCCCACGTCTGCCTCACCGGTGCCGGGCTCGCTGGGGCCCGAGCAGCGAGCGCGAGACCTCCAGCGCATGCGCGACGAGGAGTTCGACGTGCTCGTCATCGGTGGCGGCATCACCGGCGTCGGGTGTGCCCTCGACGCCGCGACCCGGGGCCTGAGCGTCGCCCTGGTCGAGCAGCGCGACATCGCCAGCGGCACGTCCAGCCGCTCCTCGAAACTGCTCCACGGCGGCCTCCGCTACCTGGAGCAGCGCGACTTCGCGCTCGTTCGCGAGGCCCTTCACGAGCGCGGCCTCCTGACGAAGCGCGTCTGCCCCCATCTGGTCCGGCCGGTCACGTTCCTCATCCCCCTCACCCACCGGATCTGGCAGCGGCTCTACTACGGAGCCGGCGTGTTGCTCTACGACCTCCTGGCGTGGACGGGCAAGAACCCACTCCCCCGGCACCGCCACCTCTCCCGGAAGGCCGCGCTCGAGCTGGTGCCGGGCCTCAAGCGCTCGTCGCTGATCGGCGGAATCCTCTACTCCGACGCCCAGATCGACGATGCCCGCCACACGCTGGCCGTCGCCCGCACCGCGGCTCGCCACGGTGCCGCCGTCGCGACCAGCACGCAGGTGAGCGATCTCGTGTTCGACCCCGAGGCCGACGAGCGCACCGTCGTCGGCGCGGTCCTCACCGATCTCGAGGCCGGCGAGGAGTTCACGTGCCGGGCGCAGAAGGTGGTCAACGCCACCGGGGTGTGGATCGACGACATCCAGGAGATGGCCGGACCGGCCGGCCTCTCGGTCAGGGCGGCCAAGGGCGTCCACATCGTGGTCCCGCGCGAAGCCATCGACAGCGACAGCGGCATCGTCCTGCGCACGCCCCGGAGCGTGCTCTTCATCATCCCGTGGGGCGCCCACTGGCTGATCGGCACCACCGACACCGACTGGGACTACGACCGGGCCCACCCGGCCGCGTCGCAGGCCGACATCGACTACATCCTCGAGCAGGCCAACGCCGCCCTCGAACGACCGCTCACCGAGGACGACATCGTCGGTGTCTACGCGGGGCTGCGGCCGCTGGTCAGCGGCGAGGCCGACGACACCGCCAAGCTCAGCCGCGAGCATGCCGTCGCGCAGCCGGTGAAGGGCCTGATCTCGATCGCCGGCGGGAAGTACACCACCTACCGCGTGATGGCCGCCGACACCATCGACATGGTCGCCGAGGGCCTCGGTCGGCCCGTGCCCCCGTCGTGCACGGAAGACGTGACCGTCGTGGGCAGCGAGGGATGGGACCAATGGGTGGGCCGGGCCGGCGAACTGGCTGCCCTTCATCACCTTCCCGAAGCCCTGGTCACGCGCCTGCTGTGGCGCCATGGCAGCCGGATCGACGACGTGCTCGACATCGCCGCCGACGACCCGTCGCTTTCGGCGGTGCTCGGCGATCTCTACCTGGCGGCCGAGGTGGTCCACGCCGCCCGGCACGAGGGTGCGCTGCATCTCGAGGACGTGCTCGCCCGCCGGCTGCGGATCTCCATCGAGAGCGAGGCCCGCGGCACGATGGTGGCCGACGCCGCCGCCGATCTCATGGCCGCGGAGCTGGGCTGGGACGACGACCACAAGGCCATGGAGATCGCCGCGTGGAAGCGTCGGGTCCTCGCCGAGCGGGAGGCCAACGACGCCCCCGACGACGCTTCTGCCGATGCCGTGCGCCGGCGCGCCGTCGACGCCCGTGGCCTCGTCGACGTCGAGCCCCCCACGAGCCACCCCACGCAATAGCACCGGTCACCCCGCCGCGGAGCCGTACACTTTCGGGCGATGACCAGCTCCTTCGGCACGATCTTCCGCGTCAGCACGTTCGGCGAGTCCCACGGCGGCGGCGTCGGCGTGGTGATCGACGGCGTGCCCCCACGCCTGGCCATCACCGTCGGCGAACTCCAGGCCGACCTCGATCGCCGCCGACCGGGCCAGAGCCGCCTCGTGACACAACGCGACGAGGCCGACCGGGCCGAGATCCTCTCCGGGGTGTTCGAGGGCTACACCACCGGCACGCCGATGGCCGTCCTCGTGCGCAACAAGGACCACAACAGCGGCGCCTACGACCACCTCAAGGGCGTCTACCGACCCTCCCACGCCGACTTCACCTACGACGCCAAGTACGGCTTCCGCAACTGGGCCGGTGGGGGCCGGGCCAGCGCCCGGGAGACCATCGGGCGGGTCGCGGCCGCCGCCGTCGCCCGCAAGCTGCTGGCCGAGGTCGCCGGCATCGAGGTCCTGGCGTGGGTGCAGTCGGTGGCCGACATCGAAGCCGACGTCGACTCCGGCGCGCTCACGCTCGAGGCGGTCGAGGCCGACCCCACCCGGTGCCCCGATCCCGACGCAGCCGCGCGCATGACCACCGCGATCGAGCAGGCCCGCCGCGACGGCGACTCGCTCGGTGGCGTCGTGGCGTGCGTGGCCCGGCGGGTGCCGGCCGGTCTGGGCGAGCCCGTGTTCGACAAGCTCGATGCCGACCTGGCCGGCGGGCTCATGTCACTCCCGGCGGCCAAGGGCGTGGAGATCGGCAGCGGGTTCGCCGGCACGCGAATGACCGGCCTGGCCCACAACGACCCGTTCGAGCCCGGTGCCGACGGACCCCGCACGACCACCAATCATTCGGGCGGGATCCAGGGCGGCATCTCCAACGGCGAGGACATCGTCTGCCGGGTGGCGTTCAAGCCCACGGGCACCATCGCGAGCGAACAGCAGACGGTCACCCGTGAGGGCGAGGCGACCACCTTGGCCGCCAAGGGACGCCATGATCCGTGTGTGCTGCCGCGCGCCGTTCCCATGGTCGAGGCGATGGTGTTGCTGTCGCTGGCCGATCACTGGCTCCGCCAACGCGCCGTCGACGTGCTGCCACAACTCGACGTGCGCCCCTGAGCTGCGCCACACTCGGCGCCTCATGGAGTTCCAACTGTTCCTTCCCCAGATGCGGATGACACTGCCGACCATGGTCGAGCGGGTCCAGGTCGCCGTGGACGCCGGCTTCGACGGTGTCGCCCTGATGGATCATCTCGCGCCGCCGATGGCCGAGACCCAACCGATGTGGGACGCGGCGGTGGCCGCGACCTGGCTGGGGGCCAAGACGACCGGCACCGTCGGTCATCTCGTGCTCTGCGATGCCTTTCGCCATCCGGCGGTCCTCGCCCGCCAGGCCGTGAGCCTCGATCACGCCACGGGCGGACGATTCGAGCTCGGCATCGGTTGGGGCAGCGTGCCGACCGAGTTCCCGACGTTCGGCGTCGGCAGCACCGAGCCGCGGGCTCGGGTCGGCCGCCTCACCGAGACGCTCGAGGTGCTCCAGGCCCTGTGGTCGGGCGAGCAGGTCTCGTACGACGGCGACCACCATTCGCTGATCGATGCCCAACAGGTGCCGGCCCCCGAACACCGCATCCCGATCGTCATCGGCGGCGCCGGTCCCCGCACCCTCGGTCTCGTCGCCCGGTTCGCCGATTGGTGGAACCTCCCGATCAACAAGCTCGATCAGTTCGAGCAACTGCGGGAGAAGACCGGCGATGCCCGGCCTTCCCTCCAGGAGCGGGTGACGTTCGTGCCGGAAGGCGGCGACCGCGACACGATCGTCGAAACGGCGATGCGGCGCTTCTCCGACACCGGCCATGCGGTGGGCAACGCGGCGGAGCTCGTCGAGCACTACGCCGCTCGCGAGGCCGCCGGCATCGAGCGCACCTACGTGTGGACCAGCGACTTCGCCGCCCCCGACACGCTCGCCGAATTCGGCGAGACCGTCATCGGCGCCCTGACCTAGCTGACCATCACACCTCGCTGACGACCACACCTAGCGTCCGTTGTGGGAGAAGTGCTGGTAGTCCTTCGTTGACGTCCAGTCGCCGCCCCACCCCCAGCCGACGTCGGCGAATGCCCGGGTGACCGCGTCGCCGGCCACGATCAACCCGTCGACGGCCGGGTCCCGCTCGACGTAGGCCGCCCCCTCGGGCGGGTCGACGCGGGAGCCGCGGACCCACGGATTGACCAGCGGGTTGATGTCGACGGCGCCGCCGTAGGCGTGTTGGCTCCACACCCCCGGTCGACCGGCGATCTCCCGGCAGTTGAAGGCCGAGGTGTTGTTGGCCCGCATCGATGCGTCGTCGTCGGCATCGAAGTCGGTGATCGGTCGCATCGAGTGGATCGGGAACCCGGCCTCGAACAGCGCGGCGAACGCCGTCACGACGTCGTCGGCATGATCGGCGTGGACCACGAGTACGCCGTTCACTGCGTTGCCCTCGCCGTCCCAGTGGACGAGGTCGAGCCGGCGGAGGTCCTCGACCGCCACCGGACACGCCGGCCGCCACGACGTACCCAGCTCCACCTCGGAGACCTCCTGTACGACCGCGCCGAACGCCGGCACCGTGGTTGTGGCCGGCACGGTTGTGGCGGGCACGGTCGTGGTCGGCACGGTGGTGGAGACCGGTACGGCAGAGGGGGCCGGAGAGGTCGTCGACGGGGCCGTCACCGGTTCCGCACGCTCCTCGGCAGCCGCGACGTCGACCACGAGCCCCCCTTGGGCGTCGCCGTCGGCGCACCCGACCAACACGATCGCTGCAGCCAGGACCACCAATCCACTTCGTGTCACACCGACGAGTGTGGCACCCCGATGCGTGAGCATGCGGGCAGTCCGGGCTCGACGCCGTGCGTCAGGCGGCCAGCGTGAGGTCCTCGGTGAGCCCGAATCGGGCGGCCAACGCGGCGGCTTCGAGCTCGAGCTCGGCGGCGCGGCGGCGGTACGCGGTCGAGAGGGCCGGCGACACGTCGGCGGCGGTCTGCCGAAGATCGGCCGCCTTGGAGCGCAGGAGGCTCACGTCGAGCAGCGTGCGGCCGTCGACCTCGGAGACGCGGGTCAGAGTGGAGGGGGTTACGTTCATGCCCCCTACAACCGGTCGGCCCGGCCCCGTGTTCCGAAGCGGCCGGAGACAGCAGTCACAGGCTCACACGAACGGTGGCGACGTGACCACTGCGGGTACGTCGGTCCCCCGCACGTCGATCGTCACCTCGGTGCCGGGCTCGATGTCGGGGGGAAGAAACGCCAGCGCGATGCCCTGCTCCAGCACCGGCGAGAAGTTGCCGCTGGTGATCACGCCGATCTCCTCGTCGCCCGAGCGCACGGTCTGCCCCTCACGGGGCGGGCGGCGACCGTCGACCACGAGGCCGGTGAGCAACCGTTCCACACCGCGCTCCTGTTCGGCGAGAAGTGGGGCCCGACCCCGGAAATCGTCCTTGTCGAAGCGCACGACCCACCCGAGCCCGGCCTGCAGCGAGGTGATACCCGGACCGAGTTCGTGGCCGTGCAACGGGAGACCCGCTTCGAGCCGCAGGGTGTCTCTCGCCCCGAGCCCCGCCGGCACGATCCCCGCCGAACGCACGAGATCGAAGACGGACTCAGCGGCATCGACCGGCACGGCGATCTCCACACCGTCCTCGCCGGTGTATCCCGTGCCGGCCACGACGACCGTCGTCCCGGCGAGCTCGACCTCCGCCACGCGGAACCGGCCGACGGCAGCGGCTTCGGGAGCCACGGTGGCCAGGCGCTCCCGGGCGTTCGGGCCCTGTACCGCCAACACGGCCCGGGTGGCGGTCACGTCGGTGATGGTCGGCGTGGTCGGTCCATCGGCCAGCGCCTTCTCGACCCGGCTCGTGTTCGACGCGTTCGGCATCACGTCGAAGCGATGATCGTCGATCCACCAGACGATGATGTCGTCGAGCACCGAGGCGTCGGACGGGTCGAGCAGGTGGGTGTATTGCGCCCGACCAGGGGAAATGCGGCCGAGGTCGTTGGTGAAGGCCCACTGGAGTGCGGCCAGGGCACCCTCGCCGGTGACCCTGACGGTGCCCAGATGCGACACGTCGAACACCACGGCGTCGGTCCGACAGGCGGCGTGCTCGGCCAGGGTGCCGTCGGCGTAGGAGAGCGGCATCTCCCAGCCTCCGAAGGGGACCATCTTGGCGCCGAGCGCCACGTGGGCGTCGTGCAGTGGCGAGCGGCGGTCGTCGGACACGTGGGACTCCGGAGTGATCGGCGAAGCGACGCCTACGCGGCGTCGGCCAGACCGTACTTCGCGCCCAGCCGCTCGAGGTCCTTGCGATAGAGGATCTTCACTCGCACGTCGGGGCGCTGCTCCGCGAGCATGCGGATCTTGCGATGCTTGCGGGTGACCAACGGCTGGCGGAGCATGGTCAGCTCGATATAGGTGTCGAAGTCGGGCAGGTAGAAGTCGGGAGTGAACGCCGAGGTCGGGTTGCCGTCGTCGTCGTGGGCGAGCACGAATGTCGTGGGCTCGTATTCCCACGCGATGCCGTAGCTGTCGAACAGCGCAGCGACCTCGCGCTCTGACGGGTGGGCGAAGTCGACCACCGCGATCAGGCGTCGCCCGCCGCTCGCGGCACGTCGGCGACGACGTCGGCCATGTCGGGGTAGAGCGACACGATGCGGGCGTCGACCTCGTCCTTGACCCCGGCGAGCGGCAAGACGTTGAGCACGCCCTGGCCGTTCTGCAGGAGGTCGATGAGCTCCTCGCCGGTGTTGACCAGGACGGAGTTGGACCCGTCGATCACGAGGTTGGCCGAGGCGACGTCTTCGCCGAGATGGTTGCGCATGTAGGCGAACACCTTGCGGACCTGCTCGAGACGGATGCCCGAGTCGAGCAGGCTCTTGATCACCTTGAGCTCGAGGAGGTCGCGGTAGGAGTACTGCCGGCGACTCCCCGACCCGCTGGCGTCGGCCAGCGACGGCCGCACGAGGTCGGTCCGGGCCCAGTAGTCGAGCTGTCGGTACGTGATGTCGACGATCTCGGCGGTACGTTTCCCGCTGAAGCCCGCTTCGCTGCCGGTGTGGTGTGCGCCCATTGTGGTCTCCTGCGTCCATTCTCTCACGAGGGTGTCGCCTCGGGCGACACCGGCGAAATTACGACCGTGTGAGTGTGGATGACCCTACGCCGACGACGAGCAGAGGTCAACGACCCGCGCGAATACCCGCGCGCTGCGCGCGAACATCCACACGCTCGACGCCAATCCACAGACGAACGACCTGGTTGTCCACAGGCGCTGTGGACAACCGACGTCGGCTCGGGATCAGTCCTCGAAGTCCTCGGGGGTGATGTTGTCGAGGAATTCCTTGAACTCCTCGACCACCTCTTCGGACGGCGGCCCGTCGTCGTCACCATCGTCGGTGTCGCCCTCGGTGAACCCCACCTCTTCGACCACCACCTCCGACGCGAAGATCGGGGTGCCGGTGCGGGCCGCGAGCGCGATCGCATCCGACGGCCGGCTGGAGACCACATGGGGCTCACCGTCGCGACGCAGGTGGATCTCGGCGAAGAAGGTTTTGTCGTGGAGGTCGGTCACCACGACGCGCTCGACGTCGACGGCCAGCTCCTCGAGGATGTCGCGCATGAGGTCGTGGGTCATCGGTCGCGGCGTGTCGACCCCGTCGAGCGCCAGTGCGATCGCCGTGGCCTCCGGCGCCCCGATGTAGATGGGGACCGTGCGGCCGTTGCCCCCGCGCTCACGGAGGAGCACCATCGGCGCATTCGTGGGCATCTCCACCCTGACGCCGATGAGCTCCATTTCGTGCATGGTCACCATGCTAGGCCGGGTAGAGCGCAGCGACGTAGGCATCGGGGTCGGCCGCCAGGAGTTCCCGGTCGGCGACGGCCAACACACGGACGTTGCGATACCGGCCTTCGTGGTCCAGGCCGTAGCCGACCACGAAGACATCGGGGATCTCCACGCCCACATAGTCGAGTTCGACCGGAACCACCCGGCGGGCCGGCCGGTCGACCAGGGTGCAGACGGCCAGTCGGGACGGCCGGCGACGACGAATCTCCCCCAGGAGGAACGCCGTGGTGAGGCCGGTGTCGACGATGTCCTCGATCACGACGACCTCGCGCCCGGCGACGTCGATGTCGAGGTCCTTCAACA
>JAUIML010000168.1 GCA_030432715.1 Acidimicrobiia bacterium
GTGCGACAGGAGGAGGCCGGTCCCCTCGGCATTGACCCGGATCGCCTCGTCGTAGTCGTCGCCCTCGATCGTCGCCGCCAGGTGCAGCAGGTGGGTGAAGTCGGTCGGCACCTCGGCGAAGTCCGGATCGGCGAGATCGACGCGCAGGGTCCGGATCCCTGCGTCCTCCACCTCACGGCGGCTGTCGGGGTCGCTGAAGCGGGCCATGCCCCAGACTTCGTTGTGGCGCGCCAGCTCCCGAGCCAGGGGAAAGGCGATCTGTCCGGCCGGCCCGGTGATCAGGATCTTGCGGTCTTCCAGCGCGGCGTCGCTCACAGCCCGCCCTCCGCGGCGTCGTCGAGGAGTCCGGACCGCAGATAGTCGTCGTAGTCCTCTCGAATCTGCTCGGTGCGCAACCCGAACTTCTCCGCCGTGTATCGGTGCGTGCCATGGGACCCCGACGAGTGCTTCTCCCGCCATGCTGCAAACGCACGCCGCGTCTCGTCGCGCAGGGGCAGCCCGAGCCAGTCGTAGACGCGGTCGAGGACCACCAGCGGCTGCCGCACGAACTCCGTGTGCTGGACGTCGAAGAAGCGGTCGGGGCCGAGCGCCTCCCGGGCGGCCATGGCCTGGTGCATGCCGGTCAGGAGGTGTCCGTGGATCTCCCGGCCGATCTTCTCCTTGCCGATGCGGCGCACGACGTCGGCGGGAAACAGCGACGTGACGAAGCTCGCGTAGGAGGGCACCGCCTTCGCCGGGTCGCGGTGGGTGAACACGAACCTGATGTCGGGATAGGCGTCGAGCATGTGGTCGAGATGGAACTTGTGGTGCGGCGCCTTGAACAGCCAACGGTTGGGTGGTCGGTGGGCCTGGAGCAGTCGGGCCACGCGGGCGTGATGGCGGAAGGTCTCGCGCATGTCGCCCCGGCGCCACCAGGCGTGGTAGCTCCAGATGGGCATCGTCATCTGTTGGGACCGAAAGCTGAGACCGAGGATTTCGGTGTCCTCCATCGTGGCGTCGGGCTCCCAGATGTGCATGGCGGCCTGCGTCGGATCGTCACGGAGCAGTGCGTCGATTCGCTCGATGTAGGCCAGGCGGCGCGGATCGACGGCTTCGTCCTCGAGGCGGGGTGGCGGGCAGGGTTGCTCCTGCTCCCATGGCCGTAGCGGTCGGAACCGGGTGTCGAGCGACATCATGTTGCCGAGCGCCGTCGTGCCCGTGCGGGGGAGCCCGACGATCGACACGGGTTCCACGATCGGCGCGTAGGCGGCCTCCGGGTGCGCCGTGAGCCAGGCCTCGACGCGGAGCCGATTGTCGAGACGGCGTTCGATCAGGGCGACCGCGGCGGCCCGATCGGTCGGCCCGTAGGGGGCATCCGCGTCGAGGGAGTCGAGCATCACCTCGAGCCCTTCCCGGAAGTCGGACGCGCCGAAGTCGTCGAGTCCGGTGCGCTGCACGGCCCGGCCGAGCAGGTCGGCGACGGTGGGATAGTCGCCGCTCACGCGCCGAGCTCCTCGAGCAGCGCGGTGAGCCGATCGGCGCTGCGCCGCAACGCCGACTCCGGGCCCTCCTCGTCGATGCTGGGGCCGATCACCTCGATGTCGAAGAGGCCCTCGTAGCCGGCGTCGAGAAGGTGACCGATCATCCACCCCAGCGGCATCGAGCCGTCGCCCAGCGCCCGCCGGTTGAGCTGGAGGCCTTCGCCGACGCGAAAGTCGCTCACCTGGACGATCCCGATGTGCGCCACGTGCTGGCGGAAGAGCCTCGGGAGGTCGGCCTCGTACCAACAGTTCTGGAGCTCGAGGCACACCTGGAGGCCGGTCTGCTCACACAGCCGCACGGTGTCGGGCAGCGTGTGCACGAACCCGAGGGAACGGTTGGTGACACTGTTGTTCTCGATCGCCAGCCGCACGCCCTTGCCCTCGGCGTAGGCGAGGGCCCCGGGCACCGCATCGGCCAGGGCCGAGAAGGCGTCGTCGGTCGGCATCCCGTCGGGTGTCGTGCCCGACGTGAAGTAGCAGAGCGGGCTCTCGAGCTCGTGGGCCGCGTCGATGGCCGGGGCCAGTACGGCCAGCGCGTCCTCTGCGGTCAGCAAGGAGGCGGTGGCGGTGGAAGCAGCGACACACGACACCGGCAGGGCCTCCGCCCGGATCGCCGCGACTCCGGCATCGAGGTCGTCCTCGATCTTCAGCAGCGGGAAGCCGAAGTGCGGCGCGTCGAGGCGTCGCAGCATCGCCAAGTCGTCGGCGAGGGGCCAGGTGAACGAGCTGATCGTGTTGAGCGAGATGCGGGGGTGCATGCGCCTTGTCGTGGGTCGGGTGCGCCGCCGAACGTAGTGGGACCGCCGGTGCCGGGCCGATTTCTCGCGCTCAGCGACAGGAGACCGTCAGTGTGAACGGCTCACGGCGTCCGTCCTCGGGGACGGCCGCCAGGGGGCTGAGTACCGGGTCGGGTGGGTCGTTGACGAACACGGTGCCCGAGGCGCGCAACGTCTCACCGTCGACTTCGAGGACGTCGATCTCGCCGGGCGGCGGGTCGATCCAATCGAGGACCCAGGCCCAGGGCTCGCCGTTCCGCTCGACGATGAGTGTGAAACGCGGGTCGCCCAGCGTCGCGTCCAGCCGGATCTCGACGGCGTAGCGCTCGGCGGCCGACACGGTGTGCCGTTGCTCGAGCGTGTACGAGCCGTCATCGGCTTCGCAGGACCAGTTGAACGGCGTGTTGGGCATTCGCGATTCGGGATCGGCGCCGAGCTCGATGTCGGTCGTGCCGATCGTGAGCCCGGCGGCGTCTCCGCCCGACGGCGCGACACCCGAACCGGGGGCGGACGGGGCCACCGGGGGCACGCTCGCCACTTCGAAGACGAACGTGGCGAAACCGAACGACTCGTCGCCGGTGATGGCGACATCGAGCGTGCAGTCGCGGAGTCCGTCCTCGGTGCGCACCCCTGCGCCGAGACAAACGGCCTCCGCCTCGGCCCGTTCCTCCGGGTCGAGGTCGTCGAGGAGGACCGTGGTGGCCGGAAACCCGTCGATGACGAACCCGGCGGCCGTTTCGCCGGGCCGGTGATGCAGGAGCGATTCCTCGTCGTCGAGGCGCCACGACGCGACGAACACATCGTAGAACCGCGCCCGATCCCGCCCGGTCCCCTCCTCGACGGTGAGCAGCTCGCCGTCCCGCGACAACAGGTCGTCGCGCTCGTCGCCGTTGCCGTCTCCGAGCAGTCCGCCCGTCGGGAGGGTCGCCGCGTTGACGACGGTGACGAGCTGGTTGGAAAAGCGTTCGACGTGCACCTGGGTGCCATCGGCGAACACGATGCCCCAGCCGTAGAGCGCGTCGACGACGGCGACACCGTCGACGTCCGTGGGCACACCGCGCTGCAGGTCGAGCGGCTCGCCGTCCAGATAGGTGGTGCCGTCGACGTGCATCGAGAGAGAACTCGTGGTGAGTCGAAGGGCCGTGGCCGTGCCCACTGATGCCGCGTCGGACCCGACCGCCGGCTCGGTGCGGATGTGGACCGAGGTGGTGGGGCTCTCGAACAGCAGGAACTCGCCCGTCGCCTGATGGTCGTACTGGAGCCCGTCGAGCGTCCGGAGCCGGATGTCGCCGAATGTCCCGCCGGTGGGGATGAAGGGGAACTCGGGGAGGTCCGGCGGCGCCGGAGGGGGGTCGCAGACGTCGTACAGGGTCTGCGGGATCGTGAACCTCGCCGTGTCCTCCGGCGACGGCTCGCCGTCCTCGCTGAGCTCCACACCCCCGAGATCGATCTCGTCGCTGATCCCGGTGCGCGAGATTGCATCGCCGACGTCGTCGAGGCGGGTGACCAGCCGGTTCCGCACGAGCATTTCAGGGAGCAGGGCCTGGCACGCTTGCTTGCCCCTCAGCGTCGCCAACAGCATGCCGAACTCGTCGGTGGTGATCTCGCGCTGATTGGGGCCCACGATGCCGTCGGTTCCCGGATCGTCGCCGGCCTGGTCGTAGAGCACCACGCTGCCGCCGCCCACCCCCTCCACGCCGCCCACGTCGTCGACCGGCTGCTCGCCGCTGCGGGAGAGCGCAACGCGCGACTCCAGGAATCCATCGCGCTCGCCCCGCATCCGGGCCGCCAGGAGGAGCCCCTGTTTGACCTCGAGTGCCGCGAGGGTCGACCCCTCGACCGCGTCGGCGGTGCCGTCCTCGAACACCACCGGTCCGTCGTCGTCGCCGGCCACCCTGATCAGTCCTGCGGCCCACCGGGAGGCGAAGAGCTCGTAGGGATCGAGTCCCTTCTCCTGGGCGGGGTCGCCCGGGAGCGTCTGCGCGAAGAGATACCGCTGCACCAGCCGGTCGCCGGGTTGCACTGATCCGACAGCGGTGATGTCCATGACCGCGCGGTCGCCCTCGGAGACATGGGTGCGGCGGGTCGGGTCGGTCGTGATGATCTCGACGAGCAGCTCCCCGGGTCCGGACGGGAGCAGGGGAGCGGCCGCAGGCTCGTCGGCCAGTGCCTCCTCGGCGGCTGCGACCGCCGGCGCTCCGAGGACGAGCAGGCCGTAGTCGACGGACAGGCCGTCAACGACCGCCCCGGTCGGGTCGACGAGTTGGCCGGTGATGGCATCCGTGGGCCGCAGACCGACACCGGCGCCGAGGTCGATGACCTCCGCAGCGCCCTCCAGCGCCAAGTCACGGACATCGCCCAACACGTGGCGTTCCCCGTCGTCGGTGACCACGGCCATCTCGAACCGCAGGATCACGTCCTGGACCGCTACCCCCTGGTCGAAGGCGGCCGCGGCATCGACCACGGGAACCGCCACGGCCTCGGTCGTGGTGCTCGACGGCGGGGCGGTGGTCGTGCTCGCGGCGACGGCACCGTCGGCCTCCGGTTGCCCGCCATCCGAGCACCCGGTGACGGCGAGGGCGACGGCGAGCAGGGCCGCCGTGCGCCGGGAGACCTTGGGAGAGCACATGCGGGGCATGTTCCCACGCCCCGCGGTCGGCGATGGGGAACCGCCGGCGAAGCGACCCCGTTCCCGTCGAGCACCATCGATGACTCCATCGCCACCGACAGCTCGAGCAGGATCTCGGAGTGGCCGTGCCGGGTCCGTGGGGTTTGCGACGGACGTCACCGGGGAAAGACTCGGAATGACCGGCGCCAATGGCTATGGTCAGATCTGCACAAGATGTGCGCCCCCACCCGGTGAGCCGGACGGGCGCTGTGGCGAGAGCTGTCGTCGATCTCATCGGGAGGTGATCGGAGCTCCACAGCGACCCCGACGTCTGTCGTCCCCGGGGACCGCGAGCGCTTCGCTCGCGTCGAGGGCCCACTCCCGGCTCCACGCCGGCTCAACTCCCGGAGTCTCCATGACCTCTTCAATCTCGCGCGCGCCGTCGCGTCCATCGTCCTCCCCGCGCCGCATCCTCCGTCCACCCTCTCCGTCCGACGCGGCGGGGATGTGGGAGCTCGCGAGGGGAGCGGTCGACGAGAACTCGCCCTACGCCTACCTCATGATGTGCGAATACTTCGCCGATGCCTGCGTCGTGGCCGAGGACGAGGGCCGCCTGGTCGGCTTCGTCACGGGCTTCCGACCGCCGGCCGACCCCGACACCCATTTCGTCTGGCAGATCGTGGTCGATCCGGCCACGCGCGGCACCGGCCTCGGCGGGCAGCTCCTCGATGCCTGCGCGGCGTCGGGGCCCCGCCCCGTCCGCTGGCTGGAAGCCACCGTCACCGCAGACAACGAAGCCTCCAGCGCCCTGTTCCGAGCCTTTGCCCGGCGACACGACGCACCGTGCGCCGAGGAAACGGCCTTCCCCCGCGAGCTCTTCCCGCCCGCGGCCGGGGCCCACGAATCGGAGATCCGATTCCGCATCGGTCCGCTGGGCACCCGATGAGCGAGTCCATCCCCTCCGCAAGCCACTCCCAACCGCAACCAACGAAGGCAAACATGGAAGCAATCGAAACCCACGAGTCCCAGGTCAGGTCGTACTGCCGCTCCTGGCCGACCACGTTCCGCACCGGACGCGGCAGCGTCCTGGTCGACACCAACGGGCGGGAGTTCCTCGACTTCTTCGCCGGCGCCGGGGCGCTCAACTACGGGCACAACGACCCAGTGTTGCGCGACGCCCTGATCGACTACCTGGCCGGCGACGGCATCGTCCACGGGCTCGACATGGCCACCGTGGCCAAGGAGTCCTTCCTGGAGACGTTCCACCGGCTGGTACTGGAGCCCCGCGACCTCGACTATCTCGTGCAGTTCACCGGCCCGACCGGCACCAACGCCGTCGAGGCCGCACTCAAGCTCGCCCGCAAGGTGAAGGAGCGCGACGGGATCGCCGGCTTCACCAACGGCTTCCACGGCATGACCCTCGGTTCTCTGGCCGTCACCGGCAACGCCATGAAGCGCGACGGGGCCGGCGTCGCGCTCACCAACACCGTCAACCTTCCCTTCGCCGACTACTGGGGCGAGGAGGTCGACACCATCGACATGATCGTGCAGACGCTCGCCGACCAGGGCAGCGGCGTGGATCTGCCCGCTGCGGTGATCGTCGAGACCACCCAGGGCGAGGGCGGGCTCAACACCGCCTCCGTGGAGTGGTTGCGTCGTCTCCGGGGCGTGTGTGACGAACTCGACATGCTCCTGATCGTCGACGACATCCAGGTCGGCTGCGGGCGGACCGGGCCGTTCTTCTCGTTCGAAGAGGCCGGCATCGTTCCCGATATCGTCTGTCTCTCGAAGTCGATCAGCGGTTTCGGACTCCCCATGGCGGTGGTGCTGCTCCGTCCGGAGCTCGACGTGTGGCTCCCCGGTGAGCACAACGGCACCTTCCGCGGCAACAACGCGGCGTTCGTCACCGGCGCGGCAGCGCTAGAGCGCTACTGGGCCGACGACACCCTGGCGGAAGAGACCGGCCGCAAGGCTGCGGTCGTGAAGACACGACTCGATTCGATCGCCGACGCACATCCCGGCCTGTTCGACGAGGTCCGGGGTCGAGGTCTGCTCCAAGGACTCCACAGTCCCGTCGGGGACATCGCCGACGCCATCACCACACAGGCGTTCGACCTCGGGCTGCTCATGGAGACCGCGGGACCGGATGGCGAAGTGACCAAGCTGCTGCCGCCGCTGACCGTCACCGATTCCGAGCTTTCCGACGGTCTCGATCGCCTGGAGCAGGCGATCGAGACAGTGGTCGACCGAGAAGGGCACCGGCTCCTCGACGTCGTGGAGGCCGCGCGATGAAGATCCGGCGACTCGAAGACGTCGAGAACACCGAGGCCGACGTGCGGGCCGAGACCTGGAAGTCCCGGCGCCTTCTGCTGGCCGGTGACGGCATGGGCTTCTCCGTCCACGACACGGTGCTCTACGCGGGCACCGAGACCCACATGCACTACCAGAACCACCTCGAAGCGGTGTACTGCATCGAGGGCGAGGCCGAGATCGAGGACCTCGCCACCGGCGAGCGTCACCGCATCGTGCCCGGCACGCTCTACGCGCTCGACGACAACGACCGCCACGTGCTGCGAGTCGTCGAGCAGTTCCGCGCCGTCTGTGTGTTCAACCCGCCCATCACGGGCCGCGAGGTCCACGACGAGAACGGTGCCTACCCGTTGGTGACCGGGGAGCCGATATGACGACGACACTCGAGGACCGCCACCCGTCGCGCACCGGTGGCGAGTCGGAGATCACCGAACGGCGGGATCCGGTGCGATGGGGGAGCGACCCAGGCCCGCTCTCGCCCGAACAGCTCGCCGCGTACGAACGCGACGGCTTCCTGATCCTGCCGGATCTACTCGGTCCCGACGCGGTCGACGCCTGCCTGGCGGCCACCCGCGACCTCTCCCGGTCCGACGACGGCCCGGGGCTCGTCGCCGAGCCCGGCGCCGACGACGAGCTCCGGTCCGTCTTCGAGCTCGGCCGCCACCCCGCCTTCGCCTCGCTGATGGCGATGGACGTCCTCGCAGGCGCCGCCCGCCAGCTCCTCGGCTCCGACGTGTACATCCACCAGAGCCGCCTCAACCTGAAGCGGGCCTTCACGGGCCGCGGCTTCCCGTGGCACTCCGACTTCGAGACGTGGCACGTCGAGGACGGGATGCCGGCGATGCGGGCGGTCAGCTGTTCGGTGGCGCTCACCGACAATCACACGACGAACGGCCCGTTGCTTCTCATCGCAGGGTCGCACCGATGGTTCGTGTCGTGTCCCGGGCAGACGCCCGATGACCATCATCTGCAATCACTCCGCCGCCAGGAGTACGGCGTCCCCGACCACGACAGCCTCCGTTGGCTGGCGGCGCGCGGGGAGATCCGCCCCTTCACCGGCGCCGCCGGAAGCGTGGCGTTCTTCGAGTGCAACACGATGCACGGATCCGCCGACAACATCACGCCGACCCCGCGCGCCAGCGCGTTCTTCGTCTACAACAGCATCGACAACCAGCTCGTGGAGCCGTTCGGTGCCGCGCAGCCCCGGCCGACCCACCTCGCGGCGCGAGGCGACGTGCGATCGGTGGCCTCATGACCGCCACCGACCTCCACACGCCCGGCGTCGACGGTCTCCCCGAGCGTGCCGCTGAGCTGTCCGACACGATCGTGGCGAAGTTCGGAGGCACCTCGGTGGCGACCGCAGAACAGATCGAGAAGGTCCGCCGGATCGTCGCGCTCGACGAGCGACGACGCTTCGTCGTGGTCTCGGCCCCCGGCAAAGCCCAGCCCGACGAGGAGAAGATCGTCCTGGCCGAGGAGCCCGAAGACGACCTGGGCAAGGGCGCGCAGCCCGCCGCGGAGCGCGGTCTGCTACCGCGGGAGCCGAGCAGCGGGGCGGTGCACGCCGCCATCGGCGCCGTGATGGGCGCGGCGCGCGCCTGCGTGGCCGGGCAGGAGGCCGCCGTGCGGGC
>JAUIML010000169.1 GCA_030432715.1 Acidimicrobiia bacterium
CCCGTCGACCCGGTCCAGGTGGCTGCGGCCGCGGCGCCCCCACGGCACGGCTTCCAGTCCGTGGAGTCGTTTCGTCGCCGCCGGATCGCGCGACGCCACGACCGGCTCGGCGCCCTGGCTGCGTAGCACGTCGGCCACCGCGCGGGTGAGGAGCTCGTCGCCCACGTTGCCGGCGCCCGCCCATCCGCACACCAGGATCCTCGGACCCGGCAAACGGCTCGGTGGTGCGGGGTTCGCGGCCAGGCTCGACACCCCGCGGACGCTACCCGTACTGGTAACGTCAACGGACCATGGCGAGCACCATTCAGCCCCGTCTCTCGGTCGTGATGCCCTGCTACAACGAGACGGCGACCATCGGCGAGATCGTGAAGCGAGTGTTGGCGAGCCCCCACACCGCCGAACTCCTGATCATCGACGACGGCTCCACCGACGGCACCCGCGACCTGCTCTCGTCGTTCGACGACGAGCGGGTCCGTGTCCTGCTGCAACCCGAGAACCAGGGCAAGGGTGCGGCGATCCGCCGAGGGTTTCGCGAGGCCGAGGCCGACTTCGTGATCGTCCAGGACGCCGACCTGGAATACGACCCGGTCGACTACGACCTGATGCTCGAGCCGCTCCTCAGCGAAGCCGCCGACGTCGTCTACGGCAGCCGGTTCCAGTCCCGTCGCGTCCTCTACTTCTGGCACTCGGTGGGCAACCGGGCCCTGACCCTGTTGTCCAACATGTTCACCGACCTCAATCTCACCGACATGGAGACCTGCTACAAGGCCTTCCGCAACGAGGTCGTCAAGAGTCTCGATCTCCACGAGAACCGGTTCGGCATCGAGCCGGAGATCACCGCCAAGGTGGCGGCCGGGGGTTGGCGTGTCTGGGAAGTGGGGATCTCGTACTCGGGGCGCACCTACGCCGAGGGCAAGAAGATCAACTGGCGCGACGGGGTCGCCGCCGTGCGGTGCATCGTGAAGTACGGCCTCGAGTCGCGGCGCAGCCGCCCGAGCCACCTCCGCGGCTGACGCCGCCCCGCCTCGAGTGACCCCGGCTCAGAAGAGCACGAGAGCGGGTGGCGCCACCGACCCGGTCCAGGCGCCGTCGGCGTCGGCCAGCCGATACTCGAACGTGACCATCTGGGCCCTGGTGACGTCGTCGCCGGGCGAGAAGAGGAACGGCGCGGTGCCGGTCGTGAGGCCGTGCTCGGCCATCCAGTCGACGGCAGTGGCGTAGAAGGCGCCCGCGGCGACGTCGACGAAGCCGGAACTGAAGGAGGGAAGCGGCTCGCCCACGGTCCGCCACATGAAGGTGGCCAGCTGCCCGCGGGTGACCGGCGCATCGGGTGAGAACGTCCCCGGCGACGTGCCCGTCGTGACACCGACGGCGGCCGCCCACGTGACCGCCTGGGCGTACCACTGGCCCGGATCGACATCGCCGAAGCCCGAGGACGTGCCGAAGTCGGGGGATCCCATGAATCGCCAGAGGAAGGTGACGGCCTGGGCCCGGGTCAGCGGACTGTCCGGGTCGAAAGTGTTTCCTCCGATCCCGGTGGACACACCCGTCAGCTTCGCCCAGTCCGACGCCTCGACCCAGAACCCGGAATCTGCGTCGACGAAGGGCTGGAAGTCGACCACGGGTTCGAGCCGCAGCTCGGGGTAGCGGGGATCGTGGTCGAAGGGATTCGCCGTGGGCCGTTCGATCATGGTCCCCGCAGCGCGCATGAGGTTGCGGGTCCGGTCGACCGACCACCCGCCCGGGAGCTCGGCATCGATCAGGGCGAAGGCTGCGGCGACATGGGGGGCCGAGAACGACGTCCCCTGCTGTGCCGCGAACCCCGTCGGGTCGACATCGGCCAGCACGGTGGTGACGACAGGGGCCCCGGGGGCGAGCACGTCGAGCGACGGCCCCGTGTTGGAGAACGAGGCGACCTCCCCGTCGCTGGTCGACGCACCGACGGAGATCACGGCCGGGAGGCAGGCCGGGAACGTGAGGGCGCCATCCCACCCCTGGTTGCCACTCGCAGCCACGACAGCGATGCCGGCATCGACCAGGCGCCCGATCACGTCCTCCCACGCGGCATCGCGACACGACCCGGGACTGCCGCCCAGGCTCAGGTTCACCGCGGCGATGTCATGGGTGTCGCGCAGGGCGTACACCGCCTCGAGGGCCGCGAGGACCCCGGCTTCGGGGATGTAGGCGCTGTACGGGTGCTCCGGGTGCTCCTCGTCGACCGCCCCCTCGATCACGGCCGTCACCCGGAATGCGATGATGTCGGCATCGGGGGCCACCCCGACCGCGCCGGGGGCATCGCTGGTGACGATTCCGGCGACGGCGGTGCCGTGGGTACAGCTGACGGGGATCGTGACGCACGGCTCGGCCGACACGTCGCTGCGGGTTCCGTTCTCGCACAGCTCGGCGACGCTCACCGACGGTGTCTGCTCGAACGTGGGCACGCCCTCGAGGAAGCAGCCCTCGGCCACGACCGAACCGTCGAGCCCCGGATGATCGCGGTCGACCCCGCTGTCGATCACGGCAACGGTCCTACCGGCACCGGTCAGTCCCTCGCCGTGCAGGGCCGCGGCACCGACGGTGGCGGTGGTCTCGTCGAGTTGGAGCCGGAGGTCCTGGCGGGCCGGCCGAACCGATTCGACCGTTGGGGAGGCCGCGAGCGCCGCCAGACCGTCGGCGGTCACCTCCGCGGCCATCAGGTCGAGCTCGACCAGGACGCCGGTCGAATCGACACCCTCATGCCCGTCGTCGAGGGCGCGAGCCAGAGCCGGCGCATCGCCGGGCACCCCGAGATCGACCAGGTCGACGATGACCGACACGGTCTCTTCGGGCACGGTCTCTTCGGGCACCGGGTCCTCCTGGGCGCCGACGCCGGGCGCGCCCGACCAGATCACGGCCACGGCGACGGTCATGAGGAAGAGGATTCGGCGCACCGGCGCTCCGGGAGAGAGGGACATCGGCACCAGACCGACGTCTTACCTTCGGCAGACTCGCACACGAACTGTGGCAACCGAGATCACCGCTACCCGGAGCCGTTCAGATTCCTCTAGGTTAAAGCTGTCCTCGAGCGGGCGGTCCGCCGATGGGATACCGATGATCCGTCAGCAGCTTCGCCGTCTCGTCCTCGCCGTGCTCGTGTCGCTCCTCGCGCTGGGGGCTTCCCCTGCCGCCGCCGACGACGAACCCACCATCACGTTCCACACCGGCGGCTTCGGCCACGGCGTGGGCATGTCGCAGTACGGCGCGCTGGCCCGCGCCGAGGCCGGCCACACCCACGAGGAGATCCTCGACTTCTACTACGACGGCGCGACGCTCGGTTCCGTCGGCGACTTCCCGGCGTTCAACGGCGGCGACGACCTCGACGTGTTGATCGAGAACTCGGCCGGCGGCAACACCCACAACGGCCCGGTGAGCGTCTCCCAGCCCTACGTCGGCGGGAGTTACCAGGAGGGCTGGGAAGTCGAGATCCACGTCGGTGGCAGCCTCCTCACCACCTCGACCGAATCCGTCGAGGCGATCTTCGACGGCACTCGCTGGTCGGCGACCATCGACCACGACGACGATGCCGCGACCGACCGCGTCGAACTCTGCGATGCGTCGTGCGAAGGCCCGCTCGAGTTCGTCCAGATCGGCGGCACCCATGTCGTGCTCGAGCCCGGCGAGGACCGCGACCCGAACCTGGGCAACGGCAGCGGTGCCTACGCCACCGGCCGGATCGTCCTCTACCCGGGCGCGTCCGACAGCGACTGCGGCTCGGGTACGCGCTTCTGCGTCATCCACGCCGACCTCGACTTCCAGGACTATCTCGTCGGTCTGGCCGAGATCCCGCGGTCGTGGCCGGAAGCCGCCCAAGCGGCCCAGGCGGTCGCCGGACGCAGCTACGCGGCATCGGCGGCCATCAACCGCGCCGGACTCGAACGCCCGTGGGACATCGTCGACTCGACGAAGGACCAGTACTACACCGGCTCCACCCAGGGCATCGACGCGTGCACCAACAACTGGTGCGACGGGGTCCGGTCCTCCGACGACCAGGTCCTCGTTTTCGGCGGCGCCATCGCCCAGGCCTTCTATTCGTCCTCCAATGGGGGCCACACCACGAAGCCGAGCGACCACTGGCAGGGCGGCTCCGACCTCGCGTACCTGCCATCCAAGCCCGACCCCTTCGACGGCCACCCGAGCAACCCCAACCGGTTCCAGGAGGTCGTGCTCACCGTCGACCAGGTGTCCTCGTACCTCAACGCCTACAACGACCCGATCACGGGCGACCAGCTCCATGTGGGGACCGTGCTCGACATCGAGATCACCGACGCTCCCGACTCGGGGTGGATCACGTTCGCCGAGGTGACGATCGTCGGCACCGACAAGACGGTGGTTGTCGACGGCGTACCCCACAACGGCGGGGTGGTCGACCGTCCCTACGGCTATCGCTTCTGGTTCGCGCTCAATCAGGGTTGCCTCGCCGACCCCGACTGCGGACGCCGGATCCCCGGTCCTCGCCTCGAGGTCGAAGACATCGTCCACTTCAGCGACGTGTCGCCGGGTGCCTACTTCTTCGAGCCCGTGCAATGGATGACCGAGGAGGCGATCACGACCGGCCTCACCCCCACGACCTTCGGTCCCGGCGTCTCGAACACCCGGGGTCAGCTCGCCACCTTCATCTGGCGTTTCGTCGGCGAACCCGACGTCGCCACTCCCCACGGCTTCGACGACGTACCGGAGGGTGCGTTCTTCGCCGACGCCGTCGCATGGATGAAGGAGCACGACATCACCACGGGCATCAGCCCGAAGCTGTTCGCCCCCAACGGTTCCGTCACCCGGGGCCAGGCCGCCGCGTTCCTGTGGCGGGTGGCCGGCGAGCCCGGCTCGTCGTTCGACCACGACTTCGGTGACGTTCCCGACACCGCCTACTACTCGACCGCCGTGCGCTGGATGGTCGAGTGGGGAATCACGACCGGCACTTCCGACACCACCTTCTCCCCCAACGATCCGCTGACCCGGGGCCAGACCGCGGCCTTCCTGTGGCGCCTCGCCGGTGAGCCCGACGCGTTCGCCGACGGGGTCGACCTGCCGCCCTCGATGCGGACCGGGTCCTAGTCCGACCCCCGACCGCGGCGACTCGCCGCGAGTTCGTAGGTCCAGGCCGTCAGATCGTCGACGGGATCACCACACCACTCGAGCATTCGCTCTCGACCGGCGGCGTGCTCGGCGGTGACCGATTCGAGATCGTGAAGGACCCGATCGAGTTCGGCGAAGAAGGCGGCTTCGTCGCTGAGCAGGAACGCCTTGGTCAGACCCCACCGCTGTTCGAGTTCGACCTGATACGGGTGCCGGCCCGCCCAGGTGTTGAAGCGCAGCGACGGCGTGCCGATCACCCCTGCCTCCGAGCAGACGGTCTGGCTGTCGCCCACAACCAGGTCGGCGGCGGCGAGGACATGGTGGAACCGATGAGGGGCGGACCGGATCCGTCGGTCGGCCAGATCGCCGGGGAGGTCGTCCTCCGACGAGATGAGCACCGTGCCGGTGGCCGACATCATCTCGATCACCCGGTCGATCTGGGCCCGGCTCATGCCGGCCTCGCTCACGTCGTGGCTGGCGGTGAAGGCGGTCAGGCGGAGCACGTGGAAGCGCTCGTCGGGACGGATCCCGAGCTCGGCCCGGATCCCGGGGTCGGGGGTGAATCGGGACGGGTGGAGGTAGAAGAGCTCCTTGTAGCCCTGGTAGCGACGGTGATGCCTGCCGTAGTTCTTCTCGGTCGCGCTCGGGCTGGCGACGATCGACGCGAAGGGCCCGGCCACGTAGTACAGGAAGCCGGCCACATGACCGTCGTCGGTGTCGTACATCACCGGCGTGCGGGTCAGCCGGGCCGCGTGGACGCCCGCGGGCGAGCGAGTGAGCACGACATCGGGCCGGAACCGACGCACCGCTCGCCAGGCCCGCCAGTCGCGGGCCAGCAGCTCGCGGGCGAGTCCGAACAGCGAGGTTCCGGCCGTCGATGCGGGCAGGTGAGGTCGACCCCTGGCCTCGATCAGTTCGACCACCGAATCCTTGCCCGGCCGGGAGAGCCACAGCGTCTCCTCGCCGTTGGCGAGAAGACGGTCCTCCACGGCGCCGAGGGTCCACACGTCGGCGGGGTGCACCGCATCGATCAACACCTTCATCGACGGCGACGGTAGCGTCGCGAAATGCCGACCGCGCTGCGCCGCCTTCTCGATCAGCGCGCCGAACCACTCCCTCCCGGCCTGCGGAGAACCCTCCTGCTCGTGGCCGGCCTCGGCGTCGTCGTCGCGTCGATCTGGGCCTGGCGCTCGAGCGGGCTCACGCTCGACGACCTGGAGTGGCTGCCGATCGCGGTCGCCTTCCTGGTCGCCGCCCCGGCCAGCCTGGCGCTCAAGGCGGCCGAGTTCCGGGTCGCGGCCCGGGTCGCCGGGCAACGCCCCCCGTGGCCCCGCAGCCTGGAGGTGGCCGTCGTGTCGTCCGCCGCCAACCTGTTGCCTCTCCCCGGATCCCTCCTGGTGACGGTCAGATCGCTCTCCGAGGACGGCTCGAGCTACGGCCGAGCGATCGCCTCGTCGGCCGTTCCCGGACTCGCGTGGTTGGCTGTCACCGGGCTGGTGGGCGGCGCCGCGATCACCGTCGAAGGAGCGCCGGTGTTGGGCGTGGCCGTCATCGCCGCCGGCGTCGCGGCCGGCGGCGGAGCCGCTGCCCTGTTCCGGTCCAACGCCCCCGAGGAAGGCCGAGCCGGCCTGGCCGCCGCGATCGTGGTGGTCGAGGCGGGTTGGCTGGCCGTCAGCGCCTGCCGGCTCGGTCTCGCCGTCAGCGCCCTGGGTGTCTCCATCGAACCGACCCAGGCCCTCGCCCTGTCGGTGGCCGGCGCCCTGACGGTCGCCATCGGCTTCTTCCCGGGTGGTCTCGGGGTACGCGAAGGCCTCATCGCCGCGCTGGCACCGCTCATCGGCCTTCCGCTCGACACCGGTGTGCTGCTGGGCAGCCTCGACCGTGTGATCTGGCTCGCGTTCCTTTCGCTGGCAGCAGGGCTCCTTGCCGGGGTCCGGCCCCGGACGGTCAGGTGAGACGGGCCACGAGCTCGCCGAGCGGCTCGCGGAAGTCACGGGTCTCGGGTAGCCCGGACAGCCGCAGAGCCATGTTGTCGAGCACGGAGTTCGCCGGCCGCGGGGCCGGATACTCCATGCCGAGTTCCTCGGTGCTGCACGGGTTGACGCGGGCCGGGTCGGCGCCGGCGGCCTTCGCCACCTCCCGGGCGAACTCGAACCAGCTGACCGCGCCCTGGTTCGTCACGTGGAACAGACCCGGGCGCTTCGAGAGCGCCAGATCGCGCAGGACCGGAGCGAGGTCGGAGGTGAACGTCGGATGGCCCACCTGGTCGTCGACGAACGTGAGAGTCTCGTGTTCGCCCAGGAGCCGCAGGATGGTCTTGACCATGTTGTGGCCGTGTTCGCCGCAAACCCACGCGGTTCGCACCACGGTCGCCGCCGGACCGGCCTCGATCTCGCCGGCCAGCTTCGAGCGGCCGTAGACCGAGATGGGACACGGCGTGTCCCACTCGACGTAGGGGCTGTCCTTCGATCCGTCGAACACATAGTCGGTGGACACGCTGGCCAGATGGGCGCCGGTATCCCGACACCCCTCGGCGAGGTGCCGCACGGCCATCGCGTTGACGTTGTAGGCCAGGTCGACCTTCGACTCGCAGTCGTCGACGGCGGTGAAGGCCGCGCAGTTGATCACGACATCGGGACGCAGCTCGTGCATGGCGCCGAGCACCATCGCCCGGTCGGTGATGTCGAGCTCGGGCAGGTCGACGGCGGTGACCTCGTGGGGCTCGAGCAGCGGTTGGATCTCGGTGCCCAACTGGCCGTTGGCCCCGGTCAGCAGGATCCTCATCGGACCATCTCCATCATCGGACCGACGCCGTGTTCGCCTTCAGCGGCTCCCACCACGCACGGTTGTCGCGATACCAGGCGACGGTCTTCTCCAAGCCCTCGGCGAAGTCCTGGGCCGGGGCCCAACCGATGGCCTTGAGCTTCGAACAGTCGATCGAGTAGCGACGGTCGTGGCCGAGGCGGTCCTCGACATAGTCGATAGCCGACTCGTCGCGGCCGCAGAGCTCGATGAGGCGATCGGTGAGCTCGCGGTTGGTGATCTCGTTGCCCCCGCCGATGTTGTAGATCTGCCCGGGCTCGGCGTTGCGGAGCACGACGTCGACACCGGAGCAGTGGTCGGCAACGAACAACCAGTCGCGGATGTTCATGCCGTCGCCGTAGAGCGGGACGGTCCCGCCGTCGAGCAGGTTGGTGGTGAAGAGCGGGATGACCTTCTCGGGGAACTGGTACGGCCCGTAGTTGTTCGAGGCCCGAGTGACGATGACCGGCAGGTCGTAGGTCGTGAAGTAGCTCAACGCGATGAGGTCGGACCCGGCCTTCGAGGCCGAGTAGGGAGACCGGGGATCGAGCCCGTCGGTCTCCACCGAGGAGCCCTCCTCGACCGAGCCGTAGACCTCGTCGGTCGACACGTGGAGGAACCTGTCGACCTCGAGCTGGCGGGCCACGTCGCACATCACGTTGGTGCCGTCGCAGTTGGTGTGGACGAAGGCGTCGGGTCCGCTGATCGACCGATCGACATGCGATTCGGCGGCGAAGTGCACGACCT
>JAUIML010000170.1 GCA_030432715.1 Acidimicrobiia bacterium
CGCGGCGACGAGCATCACGCCGGCCGCGATCGCCTTGGTGACGAGATAGCCCGACACCTTCTCCTTCCACGTCATCTGGTGCGAGGTGGTGTAGGTCGTGCGGGCGACGACGCCATGGCTGCCGGGCGGCACCGTGGGATGGGCCGGCGTGGTGTCGGCCCAGATCATCCCGTCGTTCGCGATGGCGGTACGGAGCGGGTTCAGCGACGCCTGGTCGGCCCCGCGGTAGTACACCTTCGGATTCGTTCCCTGTTCGGGGGCCCGCACCGCAACGTCGTCGCGGGCGATGATGCTCGTCGCGAGGTTCAGTGGGTCGTCGAGGTCGGCCACCTTGATGGCGTGGGTCGGGCAGACGACGACACACGACGGCTCGAGGTTCTGCTCGATCCGGTGGTTGCAGAAGTTGCACTTGTGGGCGGTGTTGGTGGCGGGGTTGATGTAGAGCGCGTCGTAGGGGCAGGCGTTCATGCACCCCTTGCAGCCGATGCAGTTGTCGTCGTCGAAATCGACCACGCCGTTGTCGGCCCGGTAGAGCGCGTTGGTGGGACAGATCGACATGCACGGCGCGTCGTCGCACTGGTTGCAGCGCATCACCGAGAAGTGGCGGCTGACGTTGGGGAACGAGCCGGTCTCGATGTATTTCACCCAGGTGCGATTGACGCCGAGGGGGACGTCGTGCTCGCTCTTGCACGCCACGGTGCACGCATGGCATCCGATGCACGAGTCGCTGTCGAGGAGGAAGCCGAGTCGGGTCACGCGTCGTTCCGGGCCTTGGTGAATTGTACGGACAATTGAGGGCAGACCGTATCGCATCGTGACCCCGGCGGACAGGGATCGCCCCGTGTCGAACCGCGACGGCCTGAGGATGGCAGTCGTCGCCCGCGTCTGGGATCGTGGGCGCTCCGGTTCCCACCTCCCGAAGCGAGCGATCCATGCCTGGCCTGCGTCCCGATGTCGACCCCGACGGTCTCCTGGAGTATTCCGTCGTCTACACGGATCGTGCGCTCAACCACATGAGTCGGAGCTTCCAGTCGGTGATGAACGACGTGAGTCGCACCCTCCGGAGCGTGTACTCGGCCGATTCGGTGACGATCGTGCCCGGCAGCGGCACCTTCGGGATGGAGGCCGTGGCGCGCCAGTTCGCCACGGACCAGCACTGTGTCGTGCTGCGCAACGGCTTCTTCTCCTACCGCTGGACCCAGATCTTCGAGATGGGCTCGATCCCGTCGTCGCACACGGTGCTCACCGCTGGCCGGGCGACGGCGGGCCCCACGGAACCGTTCGCGCCCGCCCCGATCGACGAGGTGGTCGCAACCATCGAATCTGAGCGTCCTGCCGTGGTCTTCGCTCCCCACGTCGAGACGTCGGCCGGCATGATCCTTCCCGACGACTATCTGCGCGCGGTCGCCGCGGCGACTCACGCGGTCGACGGCTTGTTCGTGCTCGACTGCATCGCCTCGGGCACCATCTGGGTCGACATGGCCGACGTCGGCGTCGACGTCCTCATCAGCGCCCCGCAGAAGGGCTGGTCGGGCTCGCCCTTCGGCGCCCTCGTGATGCTCAACGAGGCGGCCGGCGCCCGATTGGCCGAGACACAGAGCACGAGCTTCGCCTGCGACCTGGGCAAGTGGCGTCAGATCATGGCGGCCTACGAGGATGGCGGACACGCGTACCACGCGACCATGCCGACCGATGCGATCACGTCCTTCCGGTCGGTGATGGCCGAGACCGAGGCGATCGGCTTCGATGTCGTGATGCGCGCCCAACAGGAGCTGGGCGACCGGGTGCGCGCCTTGCTCGGTGAGCGTGGCATCACCAGCGTCGCGGCCGAGGGCTTCGGTGCCCCGGGTGTCGTCGTGTCCTACACCGACGACCCCGACGTGAAGAACGGCGCCAAGTTCGCCGCCGCCGGCCTACAGATCGCCGGCGGGGTGCCGCTCATGTGCGGCGAGGGCGACGACTTCTCGACCTTCCGGCTCGGGCTCTTCGGGCTCGACAAGCTGCTCGACGTCGACGCTGCGGTGGCCCGCCTCGAGTCCGCGCTCGATCAGCTCCAGTAGTCGCTCAGTCGAGGAGGTCGAGCACGAGTTCGGGCGGGCGTCCGATGACGGCGCGACCGTCGAGCACCGCGATGGGTCGTTGCATGTCGGCGGGGTTCGCCACCAGGTGAGCCACCACCGCCTCGACGCTGGTGTCGTCGAGGGATGCCCTCACCATCGCCGCCGGGTCACCGCCGACCATGGCCACGAGCTCGGTCAGCGTCGCGGCGTCGAGTGGGTCGGCGATGTAGTCGTGGATCGTGTAGTCGACCCCGCGTTCGTCGAGCAGGGCGACCGCCCCGCGAGCCTTGCTTCAATTCTGGTTGTGGTACAGCGTGAGCATCCGCCGAGTCTGTCAGGTGTCGAAGCGTGATGGACGGCCCATGACCTCGCGGAGCAGGGGCTCGAACTCGCCGATGGGCAAGGTGTCGTAGTTCGGGTCGAAGCAGTTCTGGTCGTAGTCGGCGCAGAAGGCAACGCACGCGTCGTAGTGCGGCGAGTCCCGGTAGTGCTCGCGGGCGTTGCGGTCGCCACCGAGGTGATGGAAGTAGTAGTAGCCCTGGGAGATGCCGTGGTGGCGAACGATCCACTCGGTGCGCTCGTCGACGTAGGGCGCCAGGAGCGCGCCGGCGGCGTCGCTGTGGTTGGCCGGGGCGAACACGTCGCCGATGTCGTGCAGCAGGGCGCCGACGATCAGGTCGTCGGACTCGTCGGCCCGGTAGGCGCGGGTGGCGGACTGCAGGGAGTGTTCGTAGCGGTTGATCTGGTAGCCCAGGTTCGGTCCCTTGAGCAGATCGAGCATCGTCAGCAGGTTGTCGACGAGCGCTGCGGACGTGTGCGCCGCCGATGCGGCCGTCAGCACGGCATAGTCGGCGGCCGTGCCCTCCTCCATACGGGTCCAGGGGACTTCGGGGATGTCGGTGCGCATGACCCGAGAATAGTGGGCGGCCGGTTCCGCGGACGCGTGTCCGCTTCGCGACGTGGTCAGGGCCCCACTGCCCGCGTCGGCGTGGGTTCGTGTCTTGGTGTCACACCCCTTGCGTACGCTGTAGTCGAGCGAAGCTCGACCAGGCCCTTCGCTCATCGGTTTCCCGAAACACACCTCGGTCGGTCCTCTCACGGTCTGTGTCGCGTGGCTGTGTCGCGTGGAGGTTGGCGATGGATGTGCAAGGAGAAGCGGTTGGTTCCCGAATTTCGAAGGATGCGGGCACGCGTCCGCTGGCGTCGGCGCTCGTCGACGTGACCCGGCGGTGGGCCGATGCGCAGTTCCGGCTGGTAACGCTGGCGGCCGAGTTCGCCGACTCGGCCGAATGGGTGCTGGAGTCCCCCACGGCGGCGCATTGGCTGGCGGCGACCGCCGACGTCGAGACGTGCACGGCCCGTGAGTGGATCCGCATCGGCCACAAGCTCCGTGATCTGCCGGCGATCGCCGCTGCGTTCGAGCGCGGCACGGTCTCCTACTCGAAGGTGCGGACCCTGACCCGTTTCGCCACTGCCGAGAACGAGGCCGAACTGCTGAGGATCGCGGTCGACGTCCCGGCCTCCGAGCTCGGCCGGGCGCTCGCCGTGTGGTTCACCGGCCAGGCCGACCCTGGCGATCTGGAGGCGCATCAGCACGCCCTTCGCTCTGTGAAGTGGCGCACCGACGCCGACGGCATGGTCGTGTTCACCCTGCGGCTGCCCCCACTGCTCGCGGGAATCCTGATCGCCACCCTCAGCCGGCTGGTCATGCGCTCTGCGGCCCGTCGAGATCCGGATGGGAGTTGGCCGACGACCGCTCAGCAGTACGCCGATGCGCTCGAACAGGTCCTCACTCACGGCACGGGCGACGTGGCAACCGAGGTCGTGCTTCACGTGCGTGGCGATGGCGCGACACTCGACGACGGCACCCCTATCGCCGACTCCGTGGTCGAGCGCCTCGCCCCCACCTCGTTCCTCAGGGCGATGATCCACGACGCCGAGGCGAACCCCGTCGACGTCTCCAATCGCCGCCGCCACCCCACCACTCGACAGAAGCGGTTCGTCAAGGAACGCGATCGGGGGTGTCGCGACTGCGGAAGTCACGAACTACTGGAGTACGACCACAATCCAGCCTATGAACAGACCGGTCACACCCTCACCGGCGAGCTCGAACTCCGATGTGCTCCCTGCCACCACCGACGCCACCGGGGTTGACCTTCGTCATCCGTCGTCGCTGAGCCGAAGCTCGAAGGTCTGCCCTCCCCACCCGTTCATCTGATCACGCCCCTCGATGGTCACGACCTCGATCGACGCATCGACGGCGACACCGGTCAACGACCGAGTGAACGGTTGCTCCGATGCGTGGTCGTGGAGGAGCTCGCGGACGCCGAGGACCGTGCCGTCCGGTCCCACGATCCGCCACGCATCGGCGTAGCGATCGGGTGAGTCGTAGGGAGAACTGATCGTGGCCGAGAAGTCCCACGTCCCGTCACTTCGCGACATCGCCGTGGCATCGACGACATCGGGGAACAGGCCGTCCCCGGCATCGGCGCTCGGCGCTGTGGCCTCCGCGGTGGTCGTGGACCTCGCCGTGGGCGCCGAGGTGTCGTCGCCGCACGACGCGAGCACGAGCACGACGGCGAGAACGAGAACGGGGCGCACGCCCCGATTCTGTCAGGCTGGCAGGGTGCAACGTCTTCTGGTCGTCCACCACTCCCCCAGCGCCGGGCTGCGCTCGCTGCTCGCCGCTGCGGTCGAGGGAACGGGCGCCGACGGGATCGACGGCGTCGAGGTCGTGGTCGTCGAGGCGTTGGAGGCCACGCCGGCCGACGTGGCCGCGGCCGATGGCTACCTGCTCGGGACCCCCGCCAATCTCGGCTACATCAGCGGCGCGCTCAAGCACTTCTTCGACGTCGTCTACAAGCCCAGTCTCGGTGTCACCAGGGGCCGCCCGTACGGCGCCTGGATCCACGGAGAGTCCGACACGACGGGGGCCGCGCTGGCCCTCGACAAGATCACCACCGGCCTCGAGTGGAGGCTCGCGCAACCCGTGTTCGAGTCGATCGGACCGGTCGACGAGCAGATGGGCGCGCAGTGCTGGGAACTCGGCGCGGCGATGGCCGCGAGTCTGATGCCCGACTAGACGGGTGCCGGCTGTGCGCCGCGGACGAGACGTCCGTTGAGAGCCCCGGTGGGTTCGCCGTCGCGAAACGCGATCTCGCCGGCGACGATGGTGACCTCGTAGCCGGAGGCCCGCTGCACCAGGCGGCGTCCACCCGCCGGCAGGTCGTAGGCGACCGTCGGCGCGTGGAGGGTGAGCCCGTCGAAGTCGATCACGTTGATGTCGGCCTTGTAGCCCGGCGCGAGCACGCCACGGTCGAGCAGCCCGACCAGCTCGGCGGTCTGCTTCGTCTGCATCGAGATCAGCTGCTCCAGCGGGAGCCTCGGGCCGCGGGTGCGGTCTCGCCCCCAGTGCTGGATGAGGGTGGTGGGGAAGCTGGCATCGGAGATGACGCCGCAGTGGGCGCCGCCGTCGCTGAGGCCGAACGTCGTGTGGGGGTGTTCGAGCATCTGCTGCACGAAGGAGAGGTCGCCACTGCCGTAGTTGAAGAGCGGGTGATAGATCAGGGCTCGCCCGTCGTTCTCGAGGAGGGCGTCGTAGGCGATCTCCTCCGGCGAACAGCCACGGGCCGCGGCCAGCCCGGCGAACGACTCCTCGGGAGCCGGCTCGTAGTTGGCCGGCTCCCCGAGCCGGTACATCTTGTGCCAGCTGCCGATGATCTCGCCGACCAGACCCTCGGAGATTGCCGACTCCTCGGCCAGCAGGGCGGCGCGCACCTCGGGCTTTCGCATCTCGGCCACCCGGTCGTCGAGGGCCATCGGGTGGAGTCGGCGATACGAGGGGTGGAACGAGAAGGGATTGAGGGTCGCGGTGAGCCCGAGCAGCACTCCGGTCGCCCGGGGCGGCACCTGGCCCCGCATGGGAAGGCCGGCGGCCTGCGCCTCGGAGACCGCGTCGAGCAACTGTGTCCACCACTCCGGCCGGGCGTCCTGCTGCTCGACGGTGATGGAACACGGGCGGCCCGATGCCTCGGTCATGGCGCGGAACATGCGGAACTCGGCCTCGAAGTCGTGGAAGTCGGAGATGCCCTGGAGGACTCCGGCGTCCAACTCGCCGAGGGCCTCCGCGATCCCGACCAGCTCGTCCTCGTGGACGGTGATCGAGGGGGTGAGCACCCCGGACGACGTCTTGTGCTTCTCGGTGCGTGACGTGCTGAACCCCAGGGCTCCGGCGGCGATGGCTTCCTTGACCACCCGCTTCATCGCCGCGATCTCGGCGGCCGAGGCGGGCTCGTGGTTCGCCCCGCGCTCCCCCATCACGTAGGCGCGCACCGCGCCGTGGGGCACCTGCGTACCGACGTCGATGGCGAGGTCTCGGCGCTCGATGGCGTCGAGGTACTCGGGAAACGACTCCCAGTCCCACTGGATGCCTTCGTGGAGGGCGGTGCCGGGAATGTCCTCGACCCCCTCCATCAGCCCGATCAGCCAGTCGCGCTGCTCGGGTTGGCACGGCGCGAACCCGACGCCGCAGTTGCCGGTCACGACCGTGGTGACGCCGTGGAACGTGGACGGCTGGACGAAGGGGTCCCAGGTGACCTGGCCGTCGTAGTGGGTGTGGGCATCGACGAACCCGGGCGTCACGATCCGGCCCGTGGCATCGACGACCTCGGTGTCGGCGCCGACGAGCGTCTCGTCGATCGCGCCGACGGCGCTGATCGTCGCGCCGGTGATGGCGACGTCGCCCACCAGGGGTGGGCTGCCGGTGCCGTCGTGGATCGTCCCGTTGCGGATCACCAAGGAGTACATGGGCGCCAGACTACGACAGCCGCCTATCGTCGGCCCGATGGACGACGCCCGCCTGATCGAGAACCTGCTCCACACCTACGCCGAGCACATCGACGCCGGCGATTTCGATGGGGTGGCCGACCTGTTCACCCACGGCCGGATCTGGGGTGCGCCGGACCCCACGCCCGACGCGGTGTTCGAGGGCCGGGAGGGTGTGCGCAAGATGTACGAGATGACCACACGGCGCTACGCCGACGACGGCACGCCGAAGACCCACCACGTGACGAGCAACGCCATCATCGAGGTCGAGGGCGACCGGGCGGGATGCCGCAGCTACTACACCGTCCTCCAGGCAACTCCCGAGCTGCCGCTTCAGCCGATCATCACCGGGCGGTACGAGGACACCTTTCACCGGGTCGACGGGGAGTGGTGGTTCGACACCCGCATCATGTTCGTGCGCCAGGTCGGCGACCTCTCGCACCACCTGTTGTTCTCGCTCGGCACCGAAACCTGACACACCGTCAGATATGGTCGTGGCATGACGGAACTGGCCGACTTCCCGAAGATCATCAGCGTCGACGACCACGTCGTCGAGCCCGCCCATCTCTGGCAGGACCGGCTGCCCGAGAAGTACAAGGACGTGGGTCCCCGGATCGTGATCGCGCCCCAGGGCGACATGGCGCTGGTCGACGGCGCCTGGGTCGAGACCCCCGGCGACGGCGACAAGATGGCGGCCTGGTGGCACTACGAGGACCACCGCTACCAGATCAAGGAGATGATCGCCTGCGCGGGCACGCCGCCCGAAGAGGTGACGATGCAGGGGGTCACCTACGACGACATCCGGCCCGGCTGCTACGACCCGAAGGCCCGCCTGGTCGACATGGACGCCAACCATGTCGAGGCGTCGCTGTGCTTCCCGAACTATCCGCGGTTCTGCGGCCAGCTCTTCGCCGAGCGCAAGGACAAGGAGCTGTCGAAGCTCTGCGTGGAGGCCTACAACGACTGGATGGTCGACGAGTGGTGCGGCGACTCCGACGGTCGGCTCCTCCCGCTCTGCCTCGTGCCGCTGTGGGACGCCGAGCTCGCGGCGGCGGAGATCCGCCGCAACGCGGCACGCGGGGTCAAGGCCGTCGCCTTCTCGGAACTGCCGGCGTGGCTCGGTCTCCCGTCGATCCACTCGGGCCACTGGGACCCGTTCTTCCGGGCCTGCGAGGAGACCGGGACCGTCATCACCATGCACATCGGGTCGGGTACCCGCACGGTCAAGCCGTCGGACGACGCACCCACCCTCGTCACCGCCGCCCTGATCTCGGCCAACAGTGCAGCGTCGATGATCGACTTCCTGTTCTCCGGCGTACTCGCACGGCACCCCGACCTCAAGCTGATGTATGCCGAGAGCCAGATCGGCTGGATTCCCTACTATCTCGAACGGGCCGACGACAACTACAAGACCCACCGGTGGGCGCAGGGCGAGGAACGGCTGCCCGAACCCCCGTCGTACTACTACCGGCGCCAGATCTACAGCTGCTTCTTCAAGGACTCGGCCGGGATGAAGCTACTCGACGAGGTCGGCGTCGACAACGTCTTGTTCGAGACGGACTACCCCCACAGCGACGGCACGTTCCCCCGCTCGAAGGAAGTCGCCCACGAGCTGTTCGGTCATCTCGACGACGAGTCGGTCTACAAGATCGCCCGCGGCAACGCGATCAAACTCCTCGACCTTCCCTTCGACTGAGCCCGCCGTCGGCGCGAGACTCCTCGCCATGACGACGACCGACGTCTCGGGCGACGA
>JAUIML010000171.1 GCA_030432715.1 Acidimicrobiia bacterium
GCCCTCCACCTCCCACCCGCCGACACCCCCTCCGGCTTCACCGACACCACCGGCACCTTCCGAGACGACATCGAACGCCTCAAAGCCGCCGCGATCACCACCGGCTGCGCCCCCACCCGCTACTGCACCAACGACCCCGTCACCCGCGGCCAAATGGCCGCCTTCCTCAACCGCGCCCTCAACCTCCCACCCGCCACTCAACCATCCGGCTTCACCGACACCACCGGCACCTTCCGAGACGACATCGAACGCCTCCGCCACGCCGGCATCACCATCGGCTGCGCCCCCACCCTCTACTGCACCACCCGCCCCGTCACCCGCGCCGAAATGGCCACCTTCCTCACGCGCGCCCTCGACCTCGACGAAATCGCCGTGCCCCCCCGGCCGTTGCCGATCGCCGGCAACCCCGGTGGCACGGCGGCGATCCCGGCTGCGGCCGCCGCGATCGACACCTCGTCGCCCGACGTCGTCATCGGCAACGGCACTCCGGCGAGCTGCACCTCGGGCGCGGTCGTCGCCGCCGTGGCCCAGGGCGGGGTGATCACCTTCGATTGCGGACCCGACCCGATCACGATCGAGATGGAGGCCACCGCCAAGGTCTTCAACGACACCGGCCCGGAGATCGTGATCGACGGCGGCGGCCTGGTGACGCTCAGCGGTGGCGGTGAACGCCGGATCCTCTACATGAACACCTGCGACCAGGCCCAGGTGTGGACGACCCCCCACTGTCAGAACCAGGACCATCCGAGGCTGACGGTCCAGAACCTGACCTTCGTCGACGGCGACGCCACCAGCGCCGGCATCGACCTGGCCGGGGGTGGCGGCGCCATCTGGGTGCGGGGCGGCCGGTTCAAGATCGTGAACTCACGTTTCTTCTCCAACACCTGCGCGAGCACCGGACCCGACGTGGCCGGGGGTGCCGTTCGGGTCTTCAGCCAGTTCGACACGCTTCCCGTCTACATCACCAACACGACCTTCGGTGGCGCAGAAGGGCAGGGCAACGACTGCTCGAACGGCGGGGCGATCGGCAGCATCGGCGTGTCGATGACCTTCATCAACAGCCTGCTCACCCACAACACCGCCACCGGCTGGGGAGCCAATCCGCAGCGGCCGGGCACTCCGGGTGGCGGCAACGGGGGCGCCATCGCCAACGACGGCAACACCTACACACTGACGCTGATCGACACGGTCATCGAGGACAACGTCGCCAACGAGGGCGGAGGCGGCGTGTTCTTCGTGAGCAACAACCGCACCGGCCACCTGGTGATCACCGACTCGACCCTGGCCCGCAACGACAGCCTGGGCTTCGAGACCGCCGGCTACCCGGGCGTCTTCTATCTCGGGAGCGGCCCGCCGATCGTGAGCGGATCGACGCTGGACTGACCGGGCTCTAACGTCGCCGCATGCTCGAGCTCCCGGTCATGCGCCGCGCCGACGATCCCGACGAGATCCACTCGACCCTGTGCGAGCAGGGCGCGGTGATCATCGAGGACTTTCTCGACGCCGCCACCGTCGCCGCGCTCAACGCCGAGGTCGGCCCGCTCGTCGACGCCGACGACCCGACCACCCGCGAGTTCATCAACCCCTTCATCGCCGACTTCTTCGGCACCCGGGTGAAACACCTCACCGGCCTGGCATCACGTTCGCGCACCTATGTCGAGGAAGTGCTCCTCCACCCGCTCTACGAGGCGATCAACGAGCGGGTGCTCGGGCCGAGCTGTGCCGAATGGCAGCTCAACATCGGGCACCTTCTGCAGCGCGGGCCCGGGGCCGAGCAGCAGTACGTCCATCGCGACCAGGACGTCTGGAACTTCCTGCCAACCCCACATCCCGAGATCCAGGTGGCCAGCCTGGTCGCACTGACCCCCTTCACCGCCGAGAACGGGGCGACCCGGCTGGCCCCGGGAAGCAACCACTGGCCCGCCGACCGCCATCCGACCGACGACGAGCTCGCCGTCGCCGAGATGCCCCCCGGCGGCGCGGTGATCTATCTCGGCTCGACCTTCCACGCCGGCGGAACCAACGAGACGGCGACCGAATGGCGTCGGGGATTCCACACCAGCTTCGTGGTCGGTTGGTTGCGCACCGAGGAGAACAACGTGCTGGCGACCCCACCCGACGTGGCCCGCGAGCTGCCCCTGCGAGCGCAGGAGCTCATCGGCTACAAGGCCCACGACGCGATCGCGACCGGCGGCGGCTATCTCGGCGTGCTCGACGTCCGCCACCCCACCGCGCTCCTGGCCAGCGGCGAACTGTGACGGGGGCCTCGACCCGCGCCGACTGGGGCTACCCGACGCCGATCCGTTTCGGAGCCGGACGGATCGCCGAACTCGCTGCGATCTGTCGCGAGGTCGGCATCGAACGGCCCTTGCTCGTGACCGATCCCGGGCTCGCCGCGTTGCCGTTGATCGACACGATCCGAGCAGCGCTGGATCCCCTCGATCACGGCACCTTCCACGACCTGCGACCGAACCCGGTCGGGCGCGATGTCGAATCGGGAGTGGCGGCCTACCGGGCCGGTGGCCACGACGGCGTCGTCGCCGTCGGCGGCGGCTCCGCCCTCGACGTCGGCAAGGTCATCGCGCTGATGGTCGGGCAGACCCGCCCGATGTGGGACTTCGAGGACGTCGGCGACAACTGGACCCGGGCCGACACCCGCACCATCGCACCGGTGGTGACCGTACCCACCACCGCGGGCACCGGCAGCGAGGTGGGTCGGGCCGGCGTGGTCATCGACGAGGCCACCCGCCGCAAGGTGATCGTCTTCCATCCGGCGATGCTCCCCCGAGCCGTGGTCTGTGACCCCGAGCTCACCGTGGGTCTGCCCCGTGCACTGACCGTGGGCACCGGGCTCGACGCCCTGTCGCACTCACTCGAGGCGATCTGCTCGCCGGCCTTCCACCCGATGTCGCACGGCATCGGCCTCGAGGGATGTCGTCTCGTGCTCGAACACCTCCCGGTCGTCGTCGACGACCCGACCGACATCGAGAGCCGGGGTCAGATGCTCGTGGCCGCAGCCATGGGCGCGGTCGCCTTCCAGAAGGGTCTCGGCGGCATGCACGCCCTGTCCCACCCCATCGGGGCCCGCTTCGACACCCACCACGGCATGACGAACGCCGTGGTGATGCCCTACGTGCTCGAGGCCAACCGGCCGGCGATCGAACCGACGATCGAGCAGCTGGCCGCCTATGTCGGGATCGCCGGCGGCTTCGAAGGGTTCCTGCGCCACCTCGTCGCCATGCGATCGGCGATGAACGTGCCCCACACCCTGATCGACCTCGGCGTCGACCCGGCCGCGGCCCCCGAGATCGCCGCGGCGGCGGTCGATGATCCGTCGGCCGGCGGGAACCCCGTCCCGTTCGACCGGCCGTTCGCCGAGGCCGCCTTCGCCGCCGCCTGCACAGGAGCGCTCCATGCAACTTGACCAACTCCGGACCGCGGTCGCCGCCGGCACCATCGACACGGTGGTCGTGGGCTTCACCGACCACTACGGCCGCACCATGGGCAAACGGTTCGACGCCGACTTCTTCCTCGAACACGGCGCCACGGACGGCACGCACGCCTGCGACTACCTGCTCACGGTCGACATGGAGATGGAGCCAGTCGAGGGCTACGCGTTCAGCAACTGGACCACCGGCTACGGCGACTTCCATCTCGTCCCCGACCTCGAGACCCTCCGCACGGCGGGCTGGACCGAGCGCACCGCGTTCGTGCTGTGCGACGTGATCGACGACTCCACCCATTCGCCCGTTTCGGTGGCGCCCCGGTCGATCCTGCGGCGCCAGATCGAAGCCCTGGCCGACGACGGGTTCACCGCAATGGCGGCATCGGAACTGGAGTTCTTCCTGTTTCGCGAGAGCTACCGCCGAGCCCACGAGAAGGGCTTTCGCGACCTCGAGTCGGCCGGCTGGTACGTCGAGGACTACGACCTGCTGCAGGGCTCGCGCGTCGAGGACTATGTCGGTGCCGCTCGCCGCGCCCTGCGCGCGAGCGGGATTCCGGTCGAGAACTCCAAGGGCGAGGCCGCCGTCGGCCAGCACGAACTCAACGTCCGCTACGCCGACGCGTTGACGATGGCCGACCGTCATGTGGTGATGAAGCAGGCCATGAAGGAGCTCGCCGATGCCCAGGGCGTGAGCGTGACGTTCATGGCGAAACCCGATGCCGCTCAGCCGGGCAGCTCGTGCCACATCCACCTGTCGCTCTGGGATGGCGACCGGAACGCCTTCGTCGGGCCGGGTGATCAGGACCGATCCGATCTCTTCCGGTGGTTCCTGGGCGGCTGGATGCACCACGCCGCCGACCTGACGGTCTGCTACGCGCCCACCGTGAACAGCTACAAGCGCTATCAGCGCCAGTCGTGGGCCCCCACCCGGATCGCCTGGTCGACCGACAACCGCACCGCCGGATTCCGGATCGTCGGCACCGGGGCGGGCCTGCGGATCGAGAATCGGATCCCGGGCGCCGACGTCAACCCGTACCTGGCCTACGCAGCGGCCATCGCGAGCGGCCTCGACGGCATCCGCAACCGGATCGAACCGCCGGACGAACTCCGCGGCGACGTGTACGCGGCCGACGACGTGGCCACCGTGCCCTCGACCCTCCACGAGGCCCGCGACCGCTTCGTGGCGAGTGCCGACGCTCGGCGGCTGCTCGGTGACGACGTGGTCGAGCACTACGGCCATCACCTGGCCCAGGAGCTCGCGGCCGCCGATGCCGCGGTCACCGATTGGGAGATGCGCCGCTACTTCGAGCGCATCTAGGCCGAGGCGCGGCGTCGCCCACTTCCTCACAGTCGGCGGGTGATCCGCCGATCGGAGAGATGTGAGTCTCGACGGCTTCCAGACCTGCCCCCATTGCAGAGCCATCTCCCAATCGACGAACTGTGCGATCTGCGGGATGTCGGCCCTGGAGGCGGTCGCGCCGGCGCAGGCCCCGCCGACGCGCAAGTGGAGCGACTCACTCGAGAACAACGAACTCCGCAAACTCGGGGTCGGCCTGGCCGCCGTGCTCCTCATCGGGGCCGCGGTCGGCTACGTGGTGACCCGCCCGGATCCGGCACCCTCGGCCAACTCCCTCCCCCCACCCGCCTCCACCACCACCGTCGAGGTCGAACCAACGGCTTCTGAACCGCCACCCTCTCTGGTGGGGGGTGCCCGCCCGGCCACCGGTTTCCTCCCTGGCACGCCCCGCGAGGTCGGCGAGGGTCTGGCGCCGTGGGAGACCCCACCGGCGATCGACTTCGTGACGGGTCTCCTGCTGGACGAGCGCCTCGACTACACCGCCGACATCGCCCGGGTCGCAGAGCTGCTCGACGCCTTTCCCGATGAGTTCGGTGTGGCCGAGCTCGACCCGCCCGAGATCGTCACGTTCGACGGCGTGGTCGATGCCGAGCAGGTGGAGTCGACTCAACCCTTCGCCGCCCGGACACTGCGCGACGGGGACGGCACGGAGATCGGCCAGGCGTGGCTGGTCGCCACCGGTGGGTCGGAGGTCGGCGACGCCTACCTCGCCGCAGCCCGCGAACGCTGGTCCACCGATGCCGCGATCGAGCAGTACGCCCCCGAAGTGGGCGTGCGCCTGTGGCTCCTCACCGCCGACGAGCAGTTGAACCTCTGGTCGGCGCCGCTGCTCGACGACTCGCTGGTCGTCGTCCGGTCTGCGGCCGCGGTCGACCCCGAGGCGATCGCGGACCTCCTTCGCGCCTGGCGTCGCGACGCACGCTGAATCTCCGTGATTCGCGGCGAGAGGGTAGGCGGCGAAAATATGACAGGGTAGCGTTGTCGAAACCCCGCCTCTCGAGGAGTCCACCATGGCCATCGACCTTCCCGCACTGCCCTACAGCGACACCGCACTCGATCCCCACATCAGCGAGCGCACCATCTCGTTCCACTACGGCAAGCACCACGCGGCCTACGTCAACAACCTCAACGGGCTGATCGAGGGCACCGACCACGCCGACTCGTCACTCGAAGACATCGTCCGCGCCGCCGGACCCGGCGGGCTGTTCAACAACGCCGCCCAGGTCTGGAACCACACCTTCTACTGGAACTGCATGTCGCCCGACGGCGGCGGCGATCCCAGCGGCGACCTCGCCGCCGCGATCGAGTCGAGCTTCGGTTCGGTCGACGCGTTCAAGGAGCAGTTCAAGGCCGATTCGGTCGGCAACTTCGGTTCGGGCTGGACCTGGCTCGTGCGCGAAGGCGACGGCCTCGCCATCGTGAAGACCGACGACGCCGACACCCCGCTGGCCCACGGTCAGACCGCGCTGCTGACGATCGACGTGTGGGAGCACGCCTACTACCTCGATTACCAGAACGCCCGCCCGGCCTACGTCGACGCCTTCATCGAGCACCTGCTCAACTGGGAGTTCGTCGCCGCCAACTTCGCCGCCTGACCCGTCACCGCGAGGTCGGCCGCGGGGCACACGCATGGCCTCGACGCGAGGCCGCGTGCAACACTGCGCCATGGGACAGCTGACGAGACAACCGCCCGAGTGGATCCATTCCGCCCCGTTCCAGGCGAGCGCCACGAGGGAGATCGAGGCGAGCCCCCAGGAGATCTTCGCCGCCCTCGCCGACCACGAGCGCTGGCCCGAGTGGTTCTCCACGATCGTCCGGGTCGAACGCTTCGGCGAGCTCCACGAGGGCGTGGGGTCGAACCGGCGCGTGTTCATCAACAAGCGGGTGGCCGTCGACGAGGAGTTCAACGTCTGGGAGCCGGGCGAGCGGTGGGGCTTCGTGGTGTTGTCCGCCACGGTGCCGGGTCTGAAGTCGATGACCGAGCTCGTCACCATCGACGACCTCGGCGACGGACGCTGCGCGGTCACCTACAAGATGGGCATCGAGGGAAAGTTCCCCCTGTCGCTGCTCCTCAAGGGAGCCAAGGGGCAGATGGGCAAGAACCTCGGCGATGCCCTCGACAACCTCGGCCCCTTCATCGCCGCCCGGCGCGACGCCGACTGACGCGTTCTTACTGTTCGCTTCACACCGGTTCGTACCGTGCCGGCCATGACATCACTCCGACCACTCCTCCCCGTCCTGCTCGCCTTCACCCTGATCGCGACGGCGTGCGGCGACGACACCACCGAGGACGCTGCACCCGCCGACGAGTCCACCACCACGGTGACCACGACCGCCGACACGACCGGCTCGCCCGGCGAGGCGTCGACCAGCACCACGTGTGAGGACGTCGCCGCTGCGTTCACCACGTCGGGCTCGGCCAACGCCGACATGCCCGACCCGGAGGCGAGCGCCACCTGCGAGGGCGACACCGTGGTGATCACGTCCAACGGCATCCCCGACTACACCTACATCCAGACGTCGCCGGGTGTTCCCCGCGCGGCCGATCTGACGTTCACGATTCCCGCCGAGCCGGTGGTGGCCGACGAGCCCACCGCGGTCCCCGCGCTCGGGTCGGCTGCCGTCGCCGTCAACGGCATCCCGATCTACGGCCCGACCGAAGGCCAGGGCGGCGACGTGCTCTCCCTCGGTGCGCTGAGCGAGTGCGGGAGCCACAACGGCCCGACGGGATTCCACATGCACCTGTTCGATACGAGCGAGACGACCGACTGTCTGTACTCGCCGGAGGAGGTCGCGGCCGAATCCCAGCTGTTCGGCTACGCCTTCGACGGCTACCCGATCTACACGGGCAACGGCATCTACACATCGTCGTGGGAGTTGACCGACGAGTCGCTCTTCGCCACCGACACGTGGAGTGCCCACACCTATGTGGAGGGCAGCGGCGACCTCGACGAGTGCAACGGCCTGACCGACGCCGACGGCAACTACGCCTACTACACAACCGACACGTTCCCCTACGTGCTCGGGTGCTACACGGGCGTCGTCGATCTGACCTCCGCCGGCGGCGGTGGCGGCGAGCTCGGCTCGCCGCGGCCATGACGCCCCGTCGACACTTCCTCCAGTTCGGAGCCGCGGCTGCGGTCGGTGCCGCAGCTGGAATCGCGAGCCCGATCGGCGACCCGGCCGCCGCCGTCGAGGCCCCGAACTCGGCCGACATCGGCTTCTGCGCCGACATGACCACCCACCACCTGCAGGCGCTGGTGATGTGTCAGCGGGTGCTCGGGCGCGACACGGGCGACCCGGTCCAGGCCGCGGCCACGGAAGTCCTCACCAACCAGGCGATGGAGGTCGGCCAGATGCGGGCCTGGCTCACGGACTGGGACGAGTCGACAGCCGAACCCGAGATCGTGATGGCCTGGATGGGCATGAACGACGGCGCAGGCATGGCGCGGGCGATGATGCCGGGGCTGGCCACCGACGCGGAGCTCCAACAACTCTCATTGGCCGTCGGGCTCGATCAGGGGAGGATGTGGCTCGAGTTGATGCGAGCCCACCACGTGGGTGGGGTCGCGATGGCCGAGGCTGCCGCCCCACGCCGGAGAGACGAAGCGGACGAGCAGGCGTACCGCCACGAGCCGGCCGCGGCACGTCAGTCGTCGATGACCATGCAGGCGGCAGCGTTTGCTCCGAAGATCGCTCCCAATGCAGCCGAAGACGACGTCATCGCAGACTTGGAAGCACCGCCCCAGACTCGCGGCCAGCAGCCCGACGTTGCGTTGCAGTGGACGCCGGCGGCCAGAGCGGAGCAGG
>JAUIML010000172.1 GCA_030432715.1 Acidimicrobiia bacterium
GGAGGTCCATCTCCTTGAGGTGCTCGCGCCACCGCTGATCGATGATGCGCAGCATGACCTGGCGCTCGACCTGACGCATCACGTCGGGACCCAGCTCGGCCTCACGGGCCTCGTAGAGCGATCCACCGATCTCCCAGAGCACGTCCTCGAGCTCGTCGGTGGTCCGACAGCCGGCGAGCTCCGCCGTCGACACCTCACCGGGCCACAGCGTGCTGATCTCGGTGGCGAGGCCGTCGAGGTCCCACTCCTCCACGATCTCGCTCACGCAGTAGGTCGAGACCGCCCCCTCGATGGCGTCCTGGAGATACTCGAGGGCTTCCTCGCGCAGGTCGGCGCCGTCGAGGATCTGACCGCGGCGCTTGTAGATCACCTTGCGCTGCTCGTTCATCACCTCGTCGTACTTGAGGACGTTCTTGCGGGTCTCGGCGTTGCGGGCCTCGACGGTGTTCTGGGCCCGTTCGATCGCCTTGGTGACCATCTTGGCCTCGATCGGCACGTCGTCGGGGAGGGCGCGGTCCATCACCCAGTTCATGGCGCCGGTGGCGAAGAGGCGCATGAGGTCGTCTTCCAGCGACAGGTAGAAACGGCTCTCGCCCGGGTCACCCTGACGCCCGGCCCGGCCGCGGAGCTGGTTGTCGATCCGGCGGCTCTCGTGGCGCTCCGTGCCCAGCACGTAGAGGCCTCCGAGATCCAGGACCTTCTGCTTCTCGGCCTCGGTGGTGAGCGTGTGGGCGGCGAGCCGTTCCTCGTAGCGGGCCCGACCTTCGTCGCTGTCGAGATCGAGCCCCTCGGCCCGCACGTCGCGTTCGGCCAGCCCCTCGGGGTTGCCGCCCAGCAGGATGTCGACGCCGCGACCGGCCATGTTGGTGGCGACGGTGATCGACCCGAGCCGGCCCGCCTGGGCCACCACCTCGGCCTCCCGGGTGTGCTGCTTGGCGTTGAGCACCTCGTGGGCGATCCCGCGCTTCTCCATCTCGCGGGAGAGCTTCTCGGACTTCTCGACCGAGACCGTGCCGACGAGGACCGGTTGCCCGGTCCGGTGGCGTTCCTCGAGATCGTCGATCGTCGCCGCGAACTTCGCATCCTCGGTCTTGTAGATCAGATCGCCCTCGTCGACCCGGGCCAGCGGCCGGTGGGTGGGCACCGGGATCACGTGGAGCCCGTAGGTGCTCACGAACTCCGAGGCTTCGGTCTCCGCCGTACCGGTCATGCCGGCCAGGCGTTCGTAGAGCCGGTAGTAGTTCTGGAGGGTGATGGTGGCGAGGGTCTGGTTCTCCTCCTTGATGGCCACCCCCTCCTTGGCCTCGACGGCCTGATGCAGCCCGTCGGACCAGCGGCGACCGTCGAGCACGCGGCCGGTGAACTCGTCGACGATCTTCACCTGCCCGGCCTCGACGATGTAGTCCTTGTCTCGTTTGTAGAGCTCCTTGGCCCGCAGGGCGGCCTGGAGCTGATGGACGAGGTTGGCCGACACCTGGTCGTAGAGGTTGTCGATGCCCAGCGCCCGCTCGACGGCGTGGATCCCCTCCTCGAGCGGCGCAACGGTGCGCTTCTCCTCGTCGACCTCGTAGTGCACGTCGCGCTGGAGACCACGCGCGATCGACGCGAACTTCACGTAGAGCTTCGCCGCGTCGGCCACGCGACCGGAGATGATGAGCGGGGTCCGAGCCTCGTCGATCAGAATGGAGTCGATCTCGTCGACGATGCAGTAGTGGTGCCCGCGCTGGACCTGCTTCTCCCGCGACATGGCCATGTTGTCACGGAGGTAGTCGAATCCGAACTCGTTGTTGGTGCCGTAGGTGATGTCGCAGGCGTACTGCTCGCGTTTGAACGCCGCGTCGCGATTGCCGGGGATGACGAGCCCGACATCGAGGCCCATCCATCGGTGGACCTGGCCCATCCATTCGGCGTCACGGCTCGCCAGGTAATCGTTGACCGTGACGACGTGGACACCCTTGCCGGTGAGCCCGTTGAGATAGATGGGCAGGGTCGACGTGAGCGTCTTGCCCTCGCCCGTCTTCATCTCCGCGACCCAGCCGAGATGCAGGGCCGCACCACCGACCAACTGCACGTCGTAGTGCCGCTGCCCGAGCACGCGGAATGCCGCCTCGCGCATCACCGCGAACGACTCGATGAGGAGGTCGTCGGGTTCTTCGCCCTGCGCCAACCGATTGCGGAACTCGGCCGTCTTCCCCCGCAGCTCGTCGTCGGAGAGGGCCTGGACCTCGGGCTCGAGCGCGTTGATGTCGGGGACGAGCGCCTGGACGGCTTTCAGCTTCCGGCCCTCACCACTTCGCAGTACTCGATCAAAGATGCTCATGACTGATGCAACTCTACAGAGCCGCTCGCGCCATCAGGGGTCGATGAGACGAGTGCGCACCGCGTAGAGCACGGCCTCGGTGCGGGAGGCCAGATGCAGCTTCTCGAGGATGTTGCGCACGTGGTTGCGAACGGCGTGCGCCGTCATCCCGGTCCGGGCCGCGATGGCATCGTTGTCGGCGCCGTCGGCCATGGCCTCGAGCACCGCCACCTCCCGGGTGGTGAGCAGCGACGGACCCGTGACCGCCTCCGGGTCCGCATCGGCGTCGATCCGTCGGGCCAGCGCGGCGAACTCCTCCAGGAGCCGGCCGGCCAGCGATGGCGACACGAAGCTGTGCCCGATGGCCACCTTGCGCGCCGACTCGGCGATGTCGACGATCGACGTCTCCTTCAGCAGGTAGCCGGCGGCACCGGCTTTCACTGCGTCGACGAGATCGTCCGGTTCGTCGCTCACACTGAGCATGAGCACCCTGGTGGTGGGCGCAGCCTCGAGAATTCGCCGGGTGGCTTCGATGCCGTCCATCCCGGGCATCCGCACGTCCATCAGCACCACGTCGGGCGCCAGGGCGATCGCCGAATCCACCGCCTCGACGCCATCGGATGCCTCGGCGATGACCTCGAGATCCGGCGCGTCCTCGAGTTCCATGACCAGGCCGCGTCGGTAGAGGGCATGGTCGTCGACCACGAGCACACGGAGGTCGTCCACCTCGAGCATGCGTTCCTGTCGGCCTCCGGCGGCCGACCCTGAGGGTGCGCCGGGGTCAGTCGGCTTCGTCGATGAGGCCGACGTCGCCGTCGTCTCGGCGGTAGACCACCGCGCTGCGGCTCGTGTCCTTGTTGATGAAGAAGAAGAACCCATGGCCGAGTTCTTCCATCTTCTCGACTGCGTCTACCGGGGCGAGCGGGGCCAGGTGAAATCGTTTGGTCCGCACGATCTGGGGCTCGAAGTCGTCGTCGGCATCGGCATCGGCATCGGGTTCGGCCACGGCCACGGATGCCGCCACGTCGGCCACCGCCCGAAGCGATTCGCCGGTGCCGTGCTGGCGCCGCTGGATCTTGGTGCGGAGCTTGCGGATCTGGCGCTCGAGCTTGGCTTCGGCGAGGTCGACCGCGGTGAACGGGTCGGGGGCGTGGACCTTGCAGCGCAGGTGGTGGCCGGCGCCCTTCAGGTGGATCTCGCAGAACAGCTTGTCGGAGATGCGTGGGTTCTGGGCCTGGTCGAAATGGACCCCAGCGGATTCGAGTCCGTCCAGATAGCGGTCGAGGTCCCCGATCTTCTCCTGGATCACCTCCTCCAGTCGCGGCGTGATGTTCACGTGCCGTGCACTGATGGAGACATCCATTCTTAACCTCCGAGAAGTAGGGCTGTGGACTGATCGTAGACCTCAGCAGCCCGCGGCGCCGATCTCGGGCGAGTCGTCGCCCGGGTGGCGACCAGCCCGTGGACCGACCCGGCGCCGCGCGCCCGCAACACGGCGGCGGCCGACCCGAGGGTGGCGCCGGTGGTGCAGACATCGTCGACCAGGAGGAGCCGGCGCGAGAACCGGACCCGGCGTCCGTTGGCGACGAAATCGGGGCCGGAGAGGCGTCCCTCGCGCGCCCGGCCGGTCTGCGGCGAGTCGTCGACGCGCCGGAGCAGTCGACGCACCGGGAGGCCGAGACGACGAGCGATCGCCCGGGCGAGCAGTTCGCCCTGGTCGAAGCCTCGCTGCCGGCGTCGCCCGGGTGAGGCCGGCACCCACGTGACCAGGTCGGCTTCGGGAGCCACCGCGGCCATCGCCTCGGCCAGTTCCGTGACCACGGTGGTCGCGCGGCCGTACTTCAACTCGCAGACGAGATCCGCCGCGCTGCCCTCGTGGGGCCACACGGCGACCAGCCCGTCGAGGTGTGGGGTCGCGGCATCGGTGGGAAACGGGGCTGTTCGGCGCATGACCGGAAACTACGACGCCCCTGTGACAGTCGACGTCGAGACGCGCCGCCTCGGGCGCGGGTCAGTCGGCCAGGACCCCGACCTTGTCCGCAGACACGTGACCGGCCTCGTACAGCCACCGGAACGTGTCGCGGAACGTCTCGACGACAGGCCGGAACTGCACCCCGGTCGCGGCGACCGTCGCCGAATCGTCCCCCGGCTTGGAGTGGAAGAGATAGTTGTAGCCGTCGCTGGTCAGGACGATGTCCTTGCCGAACCGCCGAGCGACGTCACCCAGACGCCCCCACGCCCACATGATCGGCTGCGGGGTCGGAAGCTTCTTGAGCGGCACCCCGATCGCTTCCTCGATGCGAGCGTGATGGTCGGCGGCAGTGAGATAGGTGCCCGTGGCGAGGAGCCGTCGCGGACCGTTGCCCGGCGCCATCGATGCCGCGACGATCTCGGCCAGATCACGCACATCGACATAGCTGCCGCTGATGTTCTTCGCCGTGGGGAAGCCTTTCTCGAGCCACAGGATCACCGACGACAGGTTGATCGACTCCGTCCAGTCGTCGGGCCCGATGATGCCCGACGGATAGAGCGTCACGATGGGGGCGCCCGCCTCCTGGTGGCGGCGCACCATGTGCTCGCACGCAGCCTTCGTCTCGCCGTAGGCGCCGTCGCCGTTGACCGGATGGTCGGGGGTCACGGGATCGGTCTGGAACGGGAACAGCGCGGCGACCGACGAGACGTGCACGATCGGATCACACCCCTGCTCGAGCGCCGAGTCGACGACGTTCGTCGCTCCCCGCAGGTTGGTCGCCTGCATCTCGGCTTCCATCGTGGGATCCGTGGCCACCACCGCAGCCGCATGGACCACGGCATCGCAGCCGGCCACGGCCCGCCGGACCGAGTCGGCGGCGGTGATGTCGCCCTCGACGACCTCGAGCCGGTCGGCGTCGACGCCCATCTTGACCATCAGCGGTCCGACCTTGGCCGGGGTGCGAGCCAACAGGCGCAACTCGTGACCGTCGTCGAGCAGCCGGCGAACGACATGGCTGCCCACGAACCCGGTCGCACCGGTGACGAGGAGCCTCACTCGTCGCCGCCCGAGAACATCAGCTCCATCAGATGGGCCCGCGCGCCGGGATTCGACCGTGTTTCGATGTCGGCGTGCCGTTCGCGGATCATGTCGTCGGCGAGATCGTCGGTGAACAGCCAGAAGCGGTTCTCCCGGATCGCCTCGACCACCTGCTCCCCGACCACCGCCGGATCGAGCTGCGCGGCGTAGGCGTCGGCGATCACCGATGTCATCTCACCGAGCGAGCCCTGGTCGTCGTCGAGATCGGGCCCGCCCTCACGGAACCGTTCGGGGCGGTTGCGCTCGCTGGTGACGATGTTGGTGGCCACGAACCCCGGGCACAGACAGGTGACGCCCACGCCGGTCTCCCCTTGCAGCATCTCCTGCTGCAGCGTCTCGGTGAACCCGGAGACCGCGTGCTTCGTCGTGTTGTAGGCACCCATGCCGACCGAGGTGAGATGACCGGCGATCGACGCCGTGTTGACGATGTGGCCGCTCCCCCGCTCGAGCATCGAGGGAAGGAAGGCCTTGACCCCGTAGATGACGCCCCACAGGTTGACCCCGAGGGTCCATTCCCACGCGGGCAGCTCGATGTCGGAGATCGCACCTCCGCCGGCCACGCCGGCGTTGTTCATCACGATGTCGGCGGGACCGAAGGCCTCTTCGCATGCCTCGCGCAACGCGGCAACGGATTCCCACGACGAAACATCCGTGATCACGCCGATTGCGGTGCCGCCGGCTCCTTCGATCTCTGCGACCACGGCATCGAGGGGCGGCTGTTCGATGTCGGCCACGACGACTCGGGCGCCGGCCGCGGCCAGCGCCATCGCGGTACCCCGCCCGATCCCGCTGGCTCCACCGGTCACGACGGCGATCTTGCCGGAGATGTCGTCCATGCTGTCTCCTCTCAGCTCGGGTCTCTGTAGACCGGCGGGCGCTTCTCGAAGTACGCCTGCACCGACTCGACCTGGTTCGGCGAGCCGATCAGGGCGCCGATCTCGGTCCGTTCGGCGGCGAACTGGGCGTCGTAGTCCTCGGCCGCCACGCCGTTGACCAGTCGCTTTCCGGCCCGCACGGCGTCGGGGCTCTTCGATGCGATCACTGCCGCCAACTCCATCGCCGCGGCACGGGGATCGTCGGCCATGTGGGTGGCGAGGCCGATCTCGACCGCTTCGGGGCCGTTGACCTCGCGACCGGTCCAGATCAGTTCCTTGGCCCGGTCGGCCCCGATGAGACTCGGCAGCAACGACGTGATGGTCATGTCGGGACTGAGCCCCCAACGGATCTCGAGCACCGACATGCGCACGTCGGGGGTGACGAAGCGGATGTCGGCCCCGACGGCGAGCTGGCAGCCGGCCCCGAAGGCCACGCCGTGCACGGCCGCGATGACGGGCATGGGCAGCTCGTGCCATCCCCACACGGCCTGCTGGGCCCGATGGGTCACGTGGGGCCGGTCGGCCTCCACTGCGCCGATCGCGCCGGTGTCGGTGGCCCCGTCACCGCCGCCGCCGGCCATCGCCTGGAACCCCGAGAAATCGAGGCCGGCGCAGAACGACGGGCCGTTGCCGGAGAGGACCACGGCTCGCACGGCGTGGTTCCCCGCGAGTTCGTCGGCGGCTTCGACGAGCGCGGCGAACATCTTTCCGTCCATGGCGTTCATCTTGTCGCCGCGGTCCATCCGCACATCCGCGATGCCGTCGTGGATCTCGATCGTCACCCGTTCGCTCATGCGGCACCGCCCGGAGCGAGGGCCGCGAGCACCGTGTCGTCGATCGCGCCCACGCCGTGTTCGGGATGGAGCGGCTGGATGCATATGTGGGTCGCCCCGGCATCGGCGTGTTCGGCCAGGCGCGTCTCGATCTTCTCGGCGTCGCCCCAGGCGACCAGCGAGTCGACGAAGCGATCCGACATCCCGTCGATGTCCTCCTCGGTGAATCCCATCCGGACCCACGCATTCCGGTAGCCCGGTGCCCGCGAGTAGAACTTCAACACCGCAGCGCCGGTGGCCCGGGCCTGAGCGGCGTCGGTGGTGAGCATCACCTTCTGTTCGACACACAGGCCGGCGTCGGGACCCATCACTTCGCGGGCGAAGGCGGTGTGTTCGGGGGTGGTGTTGTAGGGGTGGGCGCCGGCGGCCCGTTCCGCCGCCAACTCGAGCATCTTCGGGCCGAGTGCCGCCAGATAGACCGGCACCGGATCGGCCGGCGGGACGGACGTGTAGCGGGACTCTTCCATGGCGTCGAGGTACGTGCGCAGGAACGAGAGCGGTTTGTCGTAGGCGATCCCCCGAACCTTGTTGACGATCACCGGACTCGACACGCCGAGGCCGAGGGTCATGCGGCCACCGGTCTGCTCGGCGACGGTGTTGGCGCCCTGGAGCATCACCCCCGGATGGCGGTTGTAGATGTTGGCGATTCCGGTCGCGAGCCCGAGCGCCGTGGTGCGGGCACCGACGTGGGCGAGCAAGGCGAACGGGTCGCGCCCCATGGTCTCGCCGACCCAGAGGGTCGAGTAGCCGAGTTCTTCGAGGCGGGGCCCGAGGGCCCCGATCTCCTGGCCCGTCAGCCCCTCGGGGGCCAACCACACACCTCTGTCACACGTGGTCATGCGGCGACCCTAGTGGGGACGGCGGGATGACCCCACCGTCCCCACCGGGTGGCTCAGTACCTGTAGTGGTCGGGCTTGTACGGGCCGTCGACGTCGATCCCGAGATACTCGGCCTGTTCTTCGCTGAGCTTGGTCAGCTTGACGCCCAGGGCATCCAGGTGGAGCCGGGCAACCTCTTCGTCGAGGGTCTTGGGCAGCACGTGAACGCCCAGCTCGATCGAGTCGGCGTTGGCATGGAGCTCCATCTGGGCGAGCACCTGGTTGGTGAACGAGCAGCTCATCACGAAACTCGGGTGGCCGGTGGCGTTGCCGAGGTTGAGCAGACGACCCTCGCTCAGGACGATCACCGAGTGGCCGTCGGGGAAGACGAACTCGTCGACCTGGGGCTTGATGTTGACCCGTTGGACATCGGACATCTTCAGCAGCCCGGCCATGTCGATCTCGTTGTCGAAGTGACCGATGTTGCCCACGATCGCCTGGTGCTTCATCTTCTCCATGTGGCCGGCGAGGATGATGTCCTTGTTGCCGGTGGTGGTGATGAAGATGTCGGCCGTGTCGACCACCGCCTCGAGGGTGTTGACCTCGTAGCCCGTCATCGCCGCCTGCAGCGCACAGATCGGGTCGACCTCGGTGACGATCACCTGGGCACCCTGCCCGG
>JAUIML010000173.1 GCA_030432715.1 Acidimicrobiia bacterium
CGAGGCCGCGGCGGCTGACCCACAGTCCTACATGTGGCCCTGGCAACCCGAGCCCCACAGTGCGGCGTCGGGCATCCTCGACGACGTCACCTACGACTGGTTGCCTCTGCTGCGTCGCACCCTCGAAACCGGGGGTGAGCCGGTGGTGGCGTCCGAGGCAACCGTGCTGCGGGCCCACGAGTTGGCGAGAGCCACCGGCGTGGCGGTCTCCGCCACCGGCTCGGCCGGCCTGGCCGGGCTGTTGACCCTTCCCCCCGACCCCGGCACGAGGGTGGCCGTGTTGTTCACCGGAGTCGAGCGAGAATAGGGCGATGGTCACGGTCTCCGGAGAGCTTCACGAGGTGCAGCGGGCGTCCACACCGATCGAACGCGTCGTCCGGGCCCGCACGTGGCGCGACGCGCTCGAGGCGTTGGGTTCGTTTCCCGGCGCTCGACCCCTGGCCGGCGGCACCGACCTCCTGCTCGACCTGGCGAGGTCCCACGAAGATCCCGTCACGCTCGTCGATCTGAGCGCCATCGACGGCGGCGATGCGATCGTCGACGAGGGCACGTCGTTCCTCCTCGGCGGTCGGGTGACCCACAACCAGGTCGTCGGTGATCCGCGGCTCCGCGACCACTGCCTGCCGCTGGCCCAGGCTTGCCTTGAGATCGGCTCTCCCCAACTCCGCAACCGGGCGACCGTGGCCGGCAACCTGGCCACGGCCAGTCCGGCCAACGACTCGATCAGCGCCCTCATGGCGCTCGGAGCCACGGTCGTGCTGTCCCGCCTGGCCCAGGATCCGGTCGGGGAGCCGCCGATCATCACCCGTGAGGTCGAGGTCGCCCGGTTCTTCACCGGCTTCCGCAGCACCGTCTGCGGCCCCGACGAACTCATCACCGGCATCCGGGTCCCGAAGCTCACGGCCGATCAGCAGGGCTTGTGGGTGAAGGTCGGGCTCCGACGGGCCCAGGCCATCTCGGTCGTTCACGCGGCGATGGTGGTCGAAGTCCGTGACGGGCGGGTGATCGATGCCCGGCTCGCGTTGGGCTCGGTGGCACCGACCGTGATCATGAGCCACGTCTTCCCGGCCGCGCTGCTCGACCGGCGCCTCGACGAGGCCACGATCGCCGCCGCGGCGCGGTCGGTGGCCGCCTCGATCACGCCGATCGACGACGTGAGGGCCACCGCCGAGTACCGCACTGCGGTCACGGAGGCGGTCCTCGCTCGCGCCCTGCGCACCGTTGCGGCCGGGCAGGCCGCTCAGGCATGGCCCACGGATCCGCCCCTCCTCCGGGTGCGGCCCCGGTCCGAGAGCGCCCCCGCAGCGGCGACGCGAGGCACCGGCCGAACCGAGATCGTGACCGACGAGAGCGAGATCTCCGTGCGGATCAACGGCGAGACGGCCGAGGGCGCCGCCGCGGCGTCGACCACCCTGCTCGACTGGCTCCGCGACCATTCCTCGATCGCCTGCCTGGGGGTGAAGGAGGGGTGCGCCGAGGGCGAGTGCGGTGCGTGCACGGTGCAGATCGACGGTGCCGCGGCGATGGCGTGTCTCGTCAACGCAGCCCAGGCCGACGGCGCCGAGGTCATCACCGTCGAGGGCCTCGGAGTCGGTGGGCGTCACCCGCTCCAGGAGACATTCGTCGACGAGTTCGCGGTGCAGTGCGGGTTCTGCATCCCCGGCTTTCTCGTCGCCGGCGCAACCCTGCTCGACGAGTGTCCGGCGCCGAGCGACGAACAGATCGAGATGGGTCTCGCCGGCAACCTGTGTCGCTGCACCGGCTACTACCCGATCAGCGCAGCGGTGCGGGCCGCGGCTGCCACCGGGGAGACGCGATGAGCCTCGACCCGACATCCGTCGCCGGCGGAGTCGGTCAGTCCCACATCCGCCGGGACGCCGACGACAAGGTCACCGGCGCAGCCACCTATCCGGGTGATCGGGTTCCGGTCGACGCCCTCCATGCGGTGGTGGTGTTCACTGCGCAGCCCCACGCCCGCCTCGTCTCGCTCGACGTGGCGCCGGCCGAGGCGGTCGACGGTGTCGTCACGGTGGTGACGGCGGCCGACGTGCCGGTCAACGAATACGGCCTCACCATGTTCGACCAGCCGGTGCTGATCGGGCTCGACGACACCGGGCGTTCCGACGTCCGTTGCGACGTGAGTCGCTGGGAGGCCGATCATCTGGCGATCGTCATCGCCCACACTCGAGCTGCGGCTGAAGAAGGAGCGGCTGCGCTGGCGGTCGAGTGGGAGCCCCTTCCGCTGGTGCCAGACGTCGAGAGTGCCCGTCGCGACCTCGTCCTGGTCCACGCGGAGACCGCGCCGTCCAACACCTACTACGAGATGGCCATCACCAAGGGCGACATCGAGGCCGGCTGGGCTGCCGCCGACGTGGTGATCGAGGGCCGTTACGAGCTGCCCCACCAGGAGCACGCCTACCTCCAGGTCGAGGCCGGGACGGCCTGGATCGACGATGAAGGCCGCGTCACCGTCGAGACCTCCGGCCAGTGGACCCACGAGGACCGCGAGCAGATCGCGCACGCCCTCGATCTGCCCGAGGACCGGGTGCGGGTCATCTACGCGACGATCGGCGGCGCGTTCGGGGGCAAGGAGGACATGAGCCTCCAGATCGTGCTCGCCCTGGCGGCCCGCAAGCTCGCCGACCTGGGCATCAGCCGGCCGGTGCACTGCCGTTGGTCTCGCGAGGAGTCGATCGTCGGTCACCACAAGCGCCATCGGGCGACGATCGAAGCTCGGCTCGGCGCCACCCGAGACGGCCGGATCACCGCGGTCGAGGCCGACGTGTGGCTCGACGCGGGCGCCTACAACTACACGTCCAACAAGGTCCTGGGCAACGCTCATCTCTCGGTGGCCGGTGCCTACGAGGTGCCCAATGCCCGTATCGACAGCCGGGCCGTCTACACCCACTCGGTGCCGGGTGGCGCGTTCCGAGGGTTCGGGGGGCCGCAGGGTGCGTTCGTCGCCGAGACCCAGATGAACAAGCTCGCCGAGGTGCTCGGCATGGATCCCATCGAGCTCCGGCGCCGCAACATGCTCCGTGAGGGGAGCATCGGCATCACCCAGGAGCCGCTGCCGCCCGGTGTGGGCCTGCCGGAGGTGATCGAGGCCTGCGCCGAGCGGGCGCCGACCGATGGCCCGCGGCAGCCGGTCCCGCCCTTTCGTTCGGTGGCGTCATTGCCGACCGGGGTCGACGACCCGGCCATCGTGCGCGGTCGGGGCTTCGCGGCCGGGATGAAGAACGTGGGCTTCAGCTTCGGCTTCCCCGAACGGTGCGAGGCCGAGATCCATTTCCACGGTGATGCCGGCGACGACCGGCCGACGTCGGTCGACGTGTTCCACGGCGGCGCCGAAGTGGGTCAGGGCAACCACGCGGCCATTCTCCAGATGACGGCCGACATCGCCGGCGTCGATGTCGATCGGGTCCGCGGCCACTTCTCCGACACCGCCGTCAGTGGCGACTCCGGTTCGGCCTCCGCGTCGCGGCTCACGTTCATGGCCGGCAACTCCGTGCTCGGTGCTGCCGAGGAGGCCGAGAAGGCGTGGCGCGACGGCGCTCGGCCCGCCATCGGGGCGTTTCGCTACGTCCCGCCGCCCACCGAGACCCTCGACCCGGAGACGGGAGCCGGCCAGCCCAACTTCTCCTACGGCTACATGGCCCAGGTGGTCGACGTCTCGGTCGACACACTCACCGGCCACATCCGCGTCGACCGGGTCGTGTCGGCCCACGATGTCGGCCGCGCCATCAACCCCGAACTGGTCAAGGGTCAGATCGAGGGGGCCGTGGTGCAGGCCCACGGCTACGTCCTCAGTGAGCACCTGGTCGTCGACGAAGGCCGCATCCGTAATCCTCGTCTGTCGCAATACCTGATCCCGGGAATCGGCGACGTGCCGACCGAGGTCGAGAGCGTGATCCTCGAGCTGGGCGATCCGATCGGGCCGTGGGGCGCGCGCGGGGTCGCGGAGATGCCCTACATCACGTATGCCCCGGCGGTGATCGCCGCGGTGCACGACGCGACCGGGGTCTGGTTCGACACCTTCCCGCTCACGCCGTCGCGGGTGCTCGCCGGTCTCCGGGACGGTGCCGCCGATCCCCTCTAGGCTCGCGGCCATCGCACGCTTGGGGGAGCACGAGATGCCGTACGCACAGGGCCGGATCGTCCACGACGCCGACAGCCACATCATGGAGTTGCCCGACTGGATCGAGGGCTACGCCGACCCCGGCGTGCGCGAACGTCTGCGGCCGCTGGCTCTCGGTGCGGCCGGTGCGCTCGCCGAGAAGGCCGTCGCCGATGCTTCGGCCCGCCGTGATGATCCGGCCCGCGCCGACGAGGCCGAGGCGGCGCTCATGAAGATGAAGGGCTGGTCGGGCCTCGGCGCCTTCGACCCGGCCGAGCGGTCCCGGGCCATGGATCTACTGGGGTTCGAGAGCCAGCTCGTCTTCTCCACTTTCGCCGCCAACCAGTTCCTCGGTGACGACCTCGAACTGGCGCAGGGCGGGCTGACGGCGCACAACCGGGCGATCACCGACTTCTGCGCCGACGACCGGCGGCTGCTACCCGTGGCGATGGCGGCGTGGAACGGCCCCGAGCACACGCTCGCCACCGTCACCGAGGCGCTCGACCTCGGGGCGGCCGCCGTCCTGTTCCCCTCGAATCCGGGGTCGGGGATCAGCCCGACCCACCCCGACTACGACCCGGTGTGGTCCCTGCTCGAGGAGCGACGGATCCCGTTCATGCTCCACATCGGGGGCGCCGGTCGTCCGGTCAAGAAGGCATTCCACGACAACGGGCGGCCGGTCTCGGACTTCCTCGGCGGCGGGGAGAACATCCGGTCGCGGGACTACATGGCGATCCACCAGATCCCCGAGCAGTTCCTGTCGGCCATGATTCTCGACGGGGTCCTCGACGACCACCCCGGCCTCATGGGCGGCTGCATCGAACAGGGAGCGCTCTGGGTCCCCGGCTTCCTGCGGCTCATCGACGCCTGCCAGGCGACCTTCGCCCGGACCGAGCCACGGGTGAAGGAGCTCGAACTCCGAGCGTCCGACTATGTCCACCGTCAGCTCTTCGTGACCCCGTTCGTGCGCGAGGACGTGGGCTGGCTCATCGAGGAGTGTGGCGACGACATCATGCTGTTCTCCTCCGACTTCCCCCACCCCGAAGGCAGCAAGGATCCGGTGCGACTCTTCGAGGACACGATGGAAGGCGTTTCCGACCGTGCCCGCGACCGGTTCTACGAGCACAACTTCGTCGAGATGATGGGCGCCGCCCTCGTCTGATCACCGACCGGGCTCGGCGGCCAGTCCGGCACCGGGCCGCTGCCGCCATGTGGGCGGGTCGACCGCCGCCTCGCCCTGGTCGCTCACTGCATCGGTCCACGTCTCGCCATCCCAGTAGCGAAACTCGTGTCGACCGTCCGGGTCCGGATACCAGCCGAGGTCCGCTGGCCGAGCCGACGAAGACCAACTGCCCTGGAGTTCCGGCCGCCGACGAACAACAGCCAGATAGAACCCCGGCGATCGCGAGACTCACCGGGAATGCAATCATCGACACACCGACGCCAATCGCCCAGCCGGTCTGGCGACGCCGTATCGCGTCCGTGATGGCCCACAACGGAAGCGACCAGAACGCAACGACGACAGCCAGGATGATCAGAATCTCGGTGGTCTGCACGGTTCAGTGGCTACCACCGATCGACTCAGCCCCGGCGCGGGATCAGTTGACGGCTCGGCCCTGGCCTTCCCAGTAGGGGGCCCGCAACTCGCGCTTCAGGACCTTCATGGCGCCCGAGAGCGGCAGCGGTTCGTCGCGGAACTCCACCGACTTCGGCACCTTGTAGCCGGCGATCGACTCCTTGGCGAAGTTCTGGAGCTCTTCCTCGGTTGCCTCGGCGCCCTCGGCGAGCACGACCACCGCGTGGACCTGTTCGCCCCACAGGTCGTGGGGGATGCCGATGACGGCGACCTGGGCCACCGCCGGATGCTGCGACAGTGCGCTCTCGACCTCGGCCGAGTACACGTTCTCGCCGCCCGACACGATCATGTCCTTCACGCGGTCGACGAGGAACAGATAACCCTGCGGATCGAGGTAGCCGGCATCGCCGGTGTGGTACCAACCGCCTTCGAAGACTTCCTCCGTCGCCTCGGTCTTGTTCCAGTACCGCTGCATGAAGTTGCCGCCCCGGGCCCAGACCTCGCCGGTCTCGCCGCGGGGGACCGGGTTGCCGTCGTCGTCACGGATGGACAGCGAGACGCCGGGCACGGCCCGACCGGCGGAACGCAACCGTGGCCCGCCGGCACGATGCTCCTCGGCTCCGAGGATCGTGAGGATCGCCGAGCACTCGGTCATGCCGTAGCCCTGGATGATGTCGATGTCGGGCAGCAGCTCCATGATCCGGTCGAGGATCGCGGCCGGCATCGGCGACGCGCCGTAGATCAACTGCTCGAGCGACGCGATCCGCTCCGGCGTGAACTCCGGATGGTTCAGCATCATGCCGATCATGGTCGGGACCATCACTGTCTGGGTCACCCCGTGGGCCTCGATGAGGGCCATGGCCCCGGCCGGGTCGAAGAGCGGCATCGTCACCGCGGTGCCACCGCTCATCGGGGTGCCGAGGATCGCGCCCATCGACGCCGCGTGGAACATCGGGGTCTGCACGAGGTTGACCGAGTGCTCGTCGAATCCGAACGCCATGGCCACGTGGTAGAGGTTCAGGATCTCGGCCCGGTGGTCGAGCAACACGCCCTTCGGCAGGCCCGTGGTGCCGCCGGTGTACATCAGCACGACCGGGTCGTCCTCCTCCGGCTCGTCGGGCTCGGCGATCTCGACCCCGTCGATGAGGTCGTCGTACTTCATGTCGTGGGGGACGTCGCCGTCGCCGATCAGCACGATCTGGCGGACCTTGTTGGGTTCGTCCGAAGCCTCGAGCGCCTGGGAGATCGCGTTGGCGAAGAACTGATCGGCGAAGATCACCTCGGTTCCGGAGTCGCGGATGATGTAGTCGAGTTCCTTGCCGGCGAGGCGGAGGTTGAGCGGGTTGATCACCGCGCCGCCGAGGAACGCGGCGTGGTACAGCTCGAAGTACTCGTGGCTGTTGAGGGCCATCACGGCATAGCGATCGCTGCGGACGAGGTCGAGGCGCTCTCCGAGGGCCTTCGTCAGCTGGAGGGTGCGGTCGGCGTGCTGCCGGTACGTGGCCCGGTACTCGCCGTCGATGATCGCGGTGCGGTCGGCGAACTGCTCGGCGGCCGGGAGGAACGTGCGCTGGTAGATGAGCTCTTTCATGCCTACAGACTCCCACGTTCCGACGAGTTTCGGGTGAGAAGATGTCACCGCCGTTCCCGGCACCCCCGAACAGGAGCACGTCATGCGAATCGCGATGGTCGGCCTCGGCCGCATGGGCGGCGATCTCAGCCGCCGGTTGATGGGCGACGGCCACGAGGTGGTCGTCCACGACATCGACCCGGCGGCGATCGGGGCTCTGGCCGCCGATGGGGCGATCCCGGCTCCGTCGCTGGTCGATGTCGCCACCAACCTCACGGGCCCCCGGGTCGTCTGGGTGATGGTGCCCGCCGCGGTGGCCGGTCCGGTGATCGAGTCGGTGGCCGGGGTGCTCGACGAAGGCGACGTGATCATCGACGGCGGCAACTCGAACTGGAACGACGCTCGTACCCGCGGCGTGGCGTTGGCCGACCGGGGCATCCACCTCGTCGACATCGGCACCTCCGGCGGCGTGCACGGACTCGAGCGGGGCTATTGCCTGATGGTCGGCGGTCCCGACGACGTGGTGGCGATGCTCGAGCCGATCCTCGACACGATCGCGCCCGGGGTCGACGCCGCGCCGCGCACGCCGGGCCGCTCGGGCGAGTTGGTGCCGGCCGAGAAGGGCTGGCTGCACTGTGGACCGAGCGGTGCCGGCCATTTCGTGAAGATGGTCCACAACGGGATCGAGTACGGGATGATGGCGGCCATCGCCGAAGGTCTGAACCTGCTCGATCGGGCCGACCTCGGCGCGGAGGATCGTGAGGCCGACGCCGAGACGGCCCCCCTGCGCGACCCGGCGGCCTACCGCTACGACTTCGATCTCGCGGCGATCACCGAGGTGTGGCGTCGCGGCTCGGTGATCGGCTCGTGGTTGCTCGACCTCACTGCGGGGGCGTTGGCGAGGGACCCCGGTCTCGACGCCTACGAGGGCCGGGTGAGCGACTCCGGGGAGGGGCGCTGGACGGCGCAGGCGGCGATCGATCTCGGTGTCCCGGCAGCAGTGCTCACTGCCGCGGTGCACCAGCGGTTCGCGAGCCGGGGCAACGACGAAACGGCGGGCAAGGTGCTCTCGGCGATGCGCAAGGCCTTCGGCGGCCATCTCGAGAAGGCGACGGAGGAGGAGGCATGAGCGCGGCCGGTGACGTCCTCGTCCTCTTCGGCGCGAGCGGCGATCTGTCGCGCCGCAAGCTCTTCCCGGCGCTCTACGAACTCGAACGAAACGGCCGGCTCGACGTTCCGGTGGTCGGGGTCGGTCGCACC
>JAUIML010000004.1 GCA_030432715.1 Acidimicrobiia bacterium
CCGCCGACGAGAGCGACGGCGACGAGTAGTACGCCCGATCAGATCTAGGAACAGGAGAACCACGACATGCCAATCGGAGAAGACGCCCTCGGCGCCTACAACTTCCAGGTGGAGATCGATGGGGTCACCATCGCCCAGTTCAAGGAAGTCACCGGGCTCTCGGTCGAGATCAAGGTGATCGAGCACGAAGAGCTCACCATGGGCGGCAAGCCCATCCTCAAGAAGATCCCGGGCCCGAAGAAGTGGGGCGACGTCACCCTCAAGCGCGGTCTCACCGACGACCCGGGCTGGTGGGAATGGATCAACGAAGTCCACTCCGGAAACATCGACGGTGGCCGCCGCAACGGCTCCATCGTGCTGTACGACTACGCCCTCGGCGAGCAGCAGCGCTTCAACTTCATCAACGGCTGGCCCTCCAAGGTCAGCATCGGCGGCCTGAAGGCCGGCGGCGCCGAGGTCGTGGTCGAGGAATGCACGCTCGTCCATGAGGGCCTCGAGATCGCATGACCATGGCCGAGGCCGTGCTGCCAGACGAACACGGCTTGCAGACGACCTTCGAGTTCGAACTCCCGCGGGGCTATGTCGCCAACGACGGCACAGTCCACCGCCGAGGGATCATGCGGCTGGCGACGGCACGCGACGAGATCCTTCCGCTGCGCGATCCGCGGGTGCGCGACAACGAGGCGTACCTCACGGTCCTGCTGCTGTCACGAGTCGTCACCTCGCTTGGCGATCTGGATCAGGTCAACGCGTCCACCATCGAGGGGCTCTTCGCTCCCGATCTCGCGTTCCTCCAGGACCTCTACCGCCGGATCAATCAGGAGGGCCACACGCACGCGAGCGTGCGGTGCCCGTCATGCGAAACGGAGTTTGCGGTCGATGTGACCGGTGGTTTGTCGGGGGGATGCTGATGTACGCAGAGGATCGCCTGCTCAGCGACGCTGCGTACATCGCTCACAACCTCCACTGGTCGCTGGGAAGCATCCTCGACCTCGAGCACCGTGACCGCGAGTTCCTGCTCACGCAGATCGAGTCGTGGTACCCGGCCGAGGAAGTCGAGGCCTGATCGTCGTGGGGATCCTCGACCGGGTTCGAGATCGCATCGCGCGTCGCGACGCGACCGCGTCGCCAACGCCGTCGGCTCGCGGCTCGGCGGCGGACACCGCCGCGCCCGCGGCGCCGGCATGGCGGACGGCCTCACCCACGCCGTCGGCGATCCCCCGCATGGCCACCACCACGGGAACCGACGGTCTCCATCGTGACCTGACGGTCAGGCGCCAACGGCTGGTGCTCGAGGCGCCCACCCACGACCTCCGGCCGGCGAGCGGCGGCACGGTGAAGGGGCTCATCAACACACCGCCCGCGGTGGCGCCCCCCAACACCGGTGTGATCGCCCGCCAGGTCGCGACCCCGGCTCGGCCCGCGGTGGCCACCGATCCGACCACCATCACGACCTCGAGCGAGGGGTCGGACCCCGGCGAGACCGACCCGACCGCCGTCGATCGCGGCGACGCCGCCGCCGCCACCGAAGTCGCATCGGCCGACCCGTCGCCGCTGAGCCCGGCGACGGCAGGCCCGACGCCGGGCGCACCGCCGGTCCTGCGGGCCGCGACCCCCACGGCACCGAGTGCTCCGACCTCCGACGCACCCGGCCGCGTGCCCACCCTCGGCAGCCAATCGCGGGCCGCAACCACGAACAGTGCACCCACGGCACCGCCACCACCGCCGGCGCCCACTGCCGGTCCGGCCGACCGCGCCGTGCCCGCCGACCGCGCCGTACCCGTCGACCGCCGCCCGGCCCCCGGCCCTGCGCCGGCCGCCCGAGAAACCGACCTGCGTCCACCCTCGGCCACGCCCGTCGCCGGATCCAGCGCCGACCCCCACGTGCAGCGCCTGGCCGCAGCACCTTCTGCCCCGCCCTCCGCCGCGACCGGTCCGTCGCCGCGACCGATGACCGATTCCGAGCTGCCCCACTCTGCCGCGACCCCGACGTCGGCGTCCGCGCCACCCTCGACCCCGCCCCTCGACGAGGCACCGGGCGAGCCCACCCTCGACCGTGCTCCCGGCGTCGGCCGATCGATGGCCGACACGGAGACGGCGTCCACGCCGCCGACCCCGACGGGAGCCGACGCGCCCTCCGAACCGGTCATGAACCGCGCCACCGCATCGTCGCCCGACGACCGGACGGTCGACCGCTCGGCGGCCGAACCAGCTCCACCGGCTCGGCGGGTCACGCGTTCGAAGCTCGACACTCCCCTCGGACTCCAGCCACCCACCCGCCCGAGCGAGCCGATCGACCGGGCGGCGCCCGAGTCCGCGTCACACGACCAGGTTGACACTCCCGCCGCCGACACGCCGACCGGCGACGGTGCCGCGCCCGGCCTGCCCATCGACCGCGTTCCCCGCGACCGCAATGCCCCCGACCGCACCGCCCCCGACAGCCAACTCCCGACCGCGGTACCCGGCGAGGGGTTCCCGCTCGTGGTGCGCTCGCCGGAGCCACCCGCACCGCTCATCGACCGTCGCGACGAGATCGCCGCGACGGCACCCGGTACCGACCTCGACCGGGCCCTCGACATCGACCGGACCGTCGAGGTCCACCGAGCCGACGCCGGCGCGCGGTCCGCCCGGCCGGAGCCAGCCCCTCGCCCCGGCCTTCGACCGCCGCTGCCCGACTCCGGGCCGCCCGCCCTGCCGTCGCTCCCGACGGCCGAACCCCCGCCGGTCGACCGCGCCGTTGCACCAACGCGCCGGCGGATGTCGGACCAGCCGACCACCCCTCGTCCGCCGCAGGGCGCCCCCGTCGCCGCGCCGGAACCATTGGCCCCCGTCGACGGCCCGGTGCCTGACGGACTCGACCTCCTCTTGCAGCGCGCGCCGATGTCGGTCGACCGGGCGCCCGCGATGGCCCCCGCGGCGCCGCCCCTGGCGATCGACCGCGCCGCAACCGACGACGTCATGGATGCGCCGGCCGACCCCGGCCGAAGCTCCTCGGACGACGCCGCGCTCGCCGATGCGATCTACGAGCGGGTCGAACGCCGGCTCCGCGGCGAACTCTTTCGCGATCTAGAACGACGCGGCCATCTCTCGGAGTGGGGCTGATGCAGACCTCCGTGCACCCGTCGTCCACCGAAGGAGTGATGAACCATGGCTGATCCCGGTGTCGCCTATGTCTTCCAGATCGCGATCGATGGCATCCTCTTCGGCAACTTCACGAGCGTGTCGGGCCTGAGCGCGAAGTACGAGACCGAGGAGGTGAAGGAGGGTGGCGAGAACACCCACGTCCACCATCTGCCCGGACGCATGACCTACACCAACGTCACGCTCGAACGACCCGTCGACTACGGGACGATGGCCTTGGCGGCCTGGTTCAGCAAGTTCCAGAAGAACCTGTCGAAGGGTTCGTCCAACTCCCGCAACAACGCGAGCATCATGGCCTACGGGGCCAACCACATCCCGATCGCCGAATGGACCCTGCTCGATGCCGTGCCGGTCGCCTACACCGGGCCGAAGCTGAGCGCCGGCAAGTCGGAGATCCTCACCGAGTCGATCGAGCTCGCCCACAACGGCTTCTGGAGCCTCTCGTCAAGCGTGCAGGGCATCACTGCAGCGACGGCGGTCGCCGCCGGCGCGGTCGTCGCGATGGGCATGTCGGCCAAACGGGAGCTCGACCTGGTGTCGCGAGCCGGCATGCCGCTGGGAGGCATCTGATGAAGCTCGCCAAGGCCCGGCTCGAGAACCGGGAGAAGAAGAGCCAATACGTCGAGTTCCAGTTCAACCCCGACACCATCGCGTTCACCAAGTCGGCCAAGTGGCGCGAACAGCGGACCCAGGCCGGCGAGAACGGCCCGGTCCAGCAGTTCGAGGGCACCGACGCGATCACGTTGTCGCTCGATCTCCTGCTCGACGACGCCGAGGAGGGAACCTCGCGCGTGCCCGACGCGGTCAACCTCCTCGCCTCGTGGACGAACCCGACGGAGGCGTCGAAGAAGGACAAGGCGCCGGAGGCGCCCGAACTCGTCTTCTCCTGGGGCCAGTTCAAGATCGGGCAGACCGGTGACTTCTCGTGCCACCTCATGTCGGTCAACGTCAACTTCACCATGTTCCGTCCCAACGGGGTGCCGGTGCGGGCCAAGGTGAAGGTCGAACTCAAGTCGACCAAGAAGATCGCCTGGCGCCAGAACCCGACCTCGGGTGGGCTCCGGCCCCAGCGGCGCCACGTGCTCCAACGAGGCGACCGACTCGGCGTGATCGCCAACCGCGAGTACGGCGATGCCGGCTACTGGCGCCAGATCGCCGACTTCAACGGACTGCAGGATCCGTTCAACCTGCCCATCGGACGCCAGATCCTGCTGCCCGCCCTCGACGAGATGCCGAGGATCTGACATGGCCGACGCGAACTACACCGCAGCCCCGAGCCTCGAGGTCAACGGTCAACCCCTCGACCCCGATCTCGTGCAGTCGCTCGTGGAAGTGGTGGTCGACTCCGACCTGACGGCGGCCGACAGTTGCGAGATCACGATCCTCGACATCGCGCAGTCCGCCTTCGACGGCATGAAGTACGGCACCAAGATCAAGGTGAGCGTGCCCGCGGTGGACCCGGGCAAGAAGCTCGTGCCGATCTTCGAGGGCGAGATCTACGGATCGGAGTTCGAGGCCGACGAACGCGGCTCCTACACCCGGATCACTGCCTACGACCCGTCGTTTCGCCTGCGCCAGCACCGGGCGACGAGGGCGCACGTCAGCGTGACCGACAGCGACATTGCCCGGTCGATGGCCGGCGAGGTCGGTCTCCGGCTCGGCAAGGTCGACAAGTCGAGTGTCGTGCACGAACACATGGGGCAGATCAACCAGACCGACTGGGACTTCCTCCAGGAGCGGGCGGCCGACAACGGCTACGAGCTCTACCTGCGCGACGGAAAGCTCAACTTCTGCAATCCGATGACCACGACGTCGGGGGCGATCGACCTCACTCGCGGGGACGATCTGATCCGGTTCCGGGCCCGCACCAGCGGGGTCGAGCAGGTCGACACCATCCACGTGCGGGGATGGGACCCGAAGACGAAAAAGGAAGTGAAGGCTCGGGAGCCGGCGAAGAGCAAGGCCACCGCACTGAGCCCCGACCCGGCGCGTGAAGTTCGCTCGCTCAAGACCAAGGATCGGGTGACCGCCCGCCCGGAGATGACAACGGCGGCCGAATGTGCGGCGCTCGCCAAGTCGCTCGCCGAGAAGACGGCCACGACTGCGGTGTTCGCCGAAGGAGTGGCTCTGGGGCGACCCGAGCTGGCGGCCGGCAAGGTCGTCAACATCAAGGACGTTGGTCGTTTCAGCGGCAAGTACGTGCTGACCCGGGCTCGCCACACGATCGCCGCCGGCGACTACCGGACCACGTTCGTCGTGTCGGGAAGTCACGACCGGACCCCCCTCGGGCTCACGACCAACCGGCCGCGCACCGACTACACGGGCACGTATCCGGCGATCGTCACGAGCCTGCAGGACAAGGAGAAGCTCGGGCGGGTGAAGCTCAAGTTCCCCTGGCTCGACGAGACCTACGAGTCGGGGTGGGCGCGCGTCGTGCAGACCGGCGCCGGCGCCGGCGAGGGGCTGCTCTGGTACCCCGAGGTCGGCGACGAAGTCCTCGTCGGTTTCATCGGCGGCGACCCCCGGCGCCCCACCGTCATCGGGGGCATGTTCAACGGCAAGGACAAGCCGCCCTTCGCCGACCACATCTCGAAGAACGGCGAGGTCGAGATCCGCGGGATGAAGTCGAGGACGGGCCACACCATCGCCTTCCACGACAAGAAGGGCGAGGAACGGATCGAGATCAACTCCAACGGCGACTCGTGCGTCATCCATCTCAAGGAGAAGGACAAGCAGATCATCATCGAGAGCAAGGGCGACGTGACGGTCAAGGCCGCGAAGAATGCGATCGTCGAGGCGGGCGGCGACGCGACGGTCAAGGCCCAGAAGAACCTCGCTCTCGAGTCCGGCGCCAACACCGAGATCAAGGCGGGCGGTGGCCTCAAGATCCAGGCCGCCGCAGTGGTCGAGATCAAGGGCGCCCTCGTGAAGTTGAACTGAGAGAACGATGGGACAACCAGCAGCAACCCTCAACGACCGGATCATGGGCATGTGCGCCACGCACCAGATCCCCAGCCCGGCCGGCGCGCCGATGCCCAGCCCGGCGCCGATGCCGTTCAGCTCACCCCTCACGCTCGGCCTCGCGATGACGGTCCAGATCGGCGGGAAGCCCGCGGCCGTGCAGGGATCGTCGGGCTTCAACACTCCCCCCCACGTCGGACTCCACGCGACCGATCCCCACATGGCGCCGCCGACCCAGAGCGGCCGGGTCTTGGTCGGGAGCACCACCGTGCAATTCGAGGGCAAGGGCGCGGCCTACACCGGCTGTCAGACGAGCATCTGCTTCCAGATGCCCGGCAACCTCATGGGCACCGCGGCGACCGTGCAGATCGGACCCTGAGGCCGCGCCATGCTGACCCACAACGACAATCCGTTCGTCGGCACGGGCTGGGCCTACCCCGTGGGCGTCAACGCCATCGGCGGCATCGCCATGGTCGATGGCGTCGACGAGATCGAGCAGGCGATGTATCTCATCCTCGCCACGACGCCCGGCGAACGGCCCATGCGTCCCGAGTTCGGGTGTCCCCTCGTCGACTACCTGTTCGATCCCATCGACGCGACCACCTGCGGACGCATCGAACGCACCGTCGAGGAGTCGCTGCAGCGCTGGGAGCCGCGCGTCGACATCACCGCGGTCGAGGTCGTCATCGATCCCGACACCGACGGCCGCGTCTTCATCGACATCAACTACGTGATCCGCGACACGTACGACGTGCGCAGTCTCGTGTTCCCCTTCTACCTGATCCCCGACCACCACTGAAGAAAGAGAGGACGATCGCATGGCACTCCCCGCCCCCCGACTCGACGACCGCTCGTTCCAGGACCTGGTCGACGATGCGAAGCGCTTCATTCAGGAGCGCTGCCCCGAGTGGACCGACCACAACGTGTCCGATCCCGGCATCACGCTCGTCGAGACGTTCGCGTGGATGACCGACCTCCTGTTGTTCCGACTCAATCGCGTGCCCGACCGCACCTTCATCAAGTTCCTCGATCTGCTCGGGGTCCATCGCTATGCGCCGACCGCCGCCATGGCCGCGGTCGACTTCCGGCTCTCTGCTCCCCAGGACGAGCCGATCACCATTCCCGCCGGCACGGTCGTCTCGACCCCGCGGACCATCAGCGACGCCGCCGTGCCCTTCACGACCATCAGCGACCTCAGGGTCGTCTCCTCGGCGATCGACGTCGTCGCCAACCGCACCGGCAAGCAGCGCAACATCCGCGACATCACCGCGACGCTCGACATGGACCGCGCCATCCCGTGCTTCAGCGACACGCCCGAACCCGACGACGCCCTCTACTTCGGCTTCGATGCCGGCCTACCCGATCATCTCGTCGTCATCGAGTTCGACTGTGAGGTCGCCGGCCACGGCATCAACCCGAACCGACCGCCCCTGCGGTGGGAGGCGTGGGACGGCGACGACTGGGAACCGTGCGACGTGAGTCTCGACGAAACCGGCGGTTTGAACCGACCGGGCAATGTCGAGTTGCAGCTCCCGCCCAACCACGCGATCGCAGAGATCGACGACGTGCGCAAGGGATGGATCCGAGCCCGCGTGATCGAGGACGACGAGATCGAGGCCTACCGTTCGTCGCCCACGATCCGCTCCATCCGTGGCTATGTGATCGGGGCCACGGGCAACGCAGTCAACGCCGAGTTCGTCGACTCCGAGATCCTGGGGATCTCATCGGGCGTCGCCGGCCAGGAGTTCCACCTGAAGAACGCGCCGGTCGTCGCCAGCGACGAGCCGTTCGTCGTGCTGATCTCCCAGCCCGACCTCGACGAGGACGACGCCGAGAGCGTCGACGACGAGGACGACGATGGACCCGCGCCCCAGGTCGGCTACCAGCCGTGGGAACTCCGCTCCGACTTCGCCGACAGCGGACCGGATGACCGACACTTCACCCTCGATGCCCACGCCGGCATCGTGAAGTTCGGGCCGATGCTCCGCGACCCCGACGGGTCGGCCCGCCGCCACGGCGCCGTCCCGCCCCGCGGGGTGACGATCACCGCGTCGCGCTATCGCACCGGCGGGGGCACGGCCGGCAACGTCTCGGCCGGCGCCATCTCGGTCCTGCGTTCCTCGATACCGATGGTCGCGTCGGTCAACAACCGGCGATCGGCCCGCGGCGGCGTCGACGCGGAGACCGTCGATCAGGCCAAGGAGCGCGGTCCGGTGCAGCTCCGGGTTCGCAACCGAGCGGTGACGATCGAGGACTTCGAGTACCTCGCCCGCGAAGCCGCACCCGAGCTGGCCCGGGTGCGAGCCCTCGAGGTGACCGACGACGGGGCGGCCCCAGGGGTGCGGGTGCTGTTGGTGCCCGACGTGGGTGGGCCAGAAGAGGCACTCGAGCTGCGCGACCTGTTCCCCAACGAGGCGCTGCGCGACCGTGTCGTCGAGTTCCTCGACCGCCGGCGGGTGATCGGCACCCGCCTGGTCGTCGAACCTCCGACCTATCTCGGCCTCCGGGTGGACGCCGACGTGACCCCGTTGCCCGATGCGAACCCCGCCGACGTCGAGACCGAGGTCAACATCGCTCTCCGCCGCTACTTCCACCCGGTGGCGGGTGGCCGCAACGGGACGGGATGGGAGTTCGGTCGGGACGTGCGCGTGAGCGAGGTCTACGCCGTGATCCAACGGGTGGCGGGTGTCGACATCGTGCAGAACGTCGAGCTCTTCGTGGTCAACCCCGAGTCCGGCGAGTCCGAGTCGGCCGGCGACGTCGTCGAACTGTTCGACACCGATCTGCTGCTGCCCGCCAACCACCAGATCACGATGGTGAACGAGCCATGAGCCGCCGAGCGCTCGACGACCTCCCGACGGGGGCACCCCTGATCGACGGGATGCCGGCGCTCTTCCGCGACGACGAGATGCTGATGGGCATGCTCGAAGGGTTCGACGAGGTCCTCGCGCCGATACACGCCGTCGTCCGCGACCTCGACGCCTACTTCGACCCGGCCCTGTGCCCGACCGATTTCCTGGAGTGGCTCGCCACCTGGCTCGGCGTCGAGCTCAACGCCCGCTGGCCCTTGCAGCGGCGCCGAGAACTGTTGCGCCGGGCGGTGGAGGTCCACCGTATGCGGGGCACCGCCTGGGGTGTGAGCAACGCGGTCGAGCTCTACACGGGCACCGAACCCGAGGTCACCGAGAACGGCGCCGCCGCCGGCTCGGCTGCGCCCGGCGGCGACCTTCCCGGTCAGCGTCAGCTCGGCCTGTCCGTCACCGTCACCACCAACGACTCGCGCATCGATCCCGAGGTGGTCGACCGCATCGTCGCCGCGACGAAACCGGCCCATGTGCCCCACACCGTGAGCGTGGTGGTCAGGTAGTCGACCCCGGCCCGGGATCGAGCGCGTAGGAGTCGACCAGCGCCTCGTAGGCCGATCGGAGCTGACCGGCCCGCGCCTCTCCGGCGTTGGCGATGGCGATCCGCCACAGCCCGTCGGCGCCGGGGTCGATCTCGATCACCGCCTCGGCGATCCGACCCGCGCGCGCCGCGTCGACCGGAGCAAGCTCGTCTACCAGGGCTTCGGCCGCCCGAGAGATCCGCGCGGAGATCTCCCGCCGCGCCTCGACGGCCCAATCGGTGGCCCCGAGGTCGTCGACGAGCGCGCCGTACATCCCGGTCGCCGCCTCCAGGGCCTCTGCGCGGTCCTCGGGCGCAGCCGACCCGTGAGCAAGGAGCTCGCGCAAGGTCAAGAGGTCGACGGTCGTTGTGGCCGACGGGACGAGCGAGTACCGGGCGCCGTCTCGCTCGATGGTGCCGATCTGGTGGGCCTCGACCTCGATGCGGACCTTCGAGATCGCCACCTGGAGGTTGCGACGGGCCCGCGTGTCGTCCTTGTCCGGCCAGAAGGCCGCCATCAACCGGTCGCTGTGGACCCACTCCCCTGCGTGCACGGCCAGGAAGGCGAGCACCTCGCGGTGCAGGGGACTCACCCCGAGCGCGATCGGCTCCTCTTCGACGAGCACCTGGAAGGAACCGAGCACGCGGACGGTCACCGACCGTTCCTCAGCCGCGGCGTCGGCATCCCACCCGTTGCTCCGCCGCAGACGCTGGGCGAGTCGGACGAGGTCGTAGCGCCGGGCCAGTCGATCGGCTTGCTCGTCGAGCACCGGATCGTGGCGGGCCGCCGACTCCGCACGGGCGACGGCCACCAGCAGCTGCCCGAAGCTCCCGGTGCGACGGGTCGCCGACTCGAGCGCCTCGAGATCGGCGACCGGCTGATCGGTGGCAGCCGCGGCAGCGGCCTCGAAGCAGCGAGCCAGCATGGCCAACTCGTCGTAGCCGCCCTCGGCGAAGGTGGCGCCGGCGTCGCCGAACGGTCGTGGGTGCGGGAGGCCCGCATGGATCAACGCCACGCCGTCGATCATCCGCACCAGGCCTCCGCCGAGGTGATCGTTGGACACGGCGCACTCTTGGGCGAGTGCGTCGGTGCTGTCGGGCGCGGTCGCCCCCCGGGCGACCGCCCCCACCACCCGCTCGACGATTCGGGCATCGAGCCCCTTCGCCGCCTGTTGGATCCGGCGGATGGCGACGGGCGAGCACCCCTCGTCGCCGGCCCGCAGCAGGTCGACCACCAGTCTCGTGGCGGCGGCGATCGCCGCCGAGAGACCACCGAGTGTCTCCTCGGCCTCTCGGAGACCGACCGATGCGGCCGCGAGGTTGCCCGTCAAAACGTCGGCCACCGCTCGCTGGACGCCGCTCGTCGACTCGTCGGAAGCGACCGCCCCGCGCCGCAACGTGGCGGAAACCTGGCCGACCCAACCGGTGATCGGCGTCGCCTCCCCGAGAAGCCACGCCTCGAGGCTGCGGAGCTCCTGACGAGCCCGCCGACCAGCGGCATCGCTCGTGTCGAGAAGCGTGACCGCATGGGTGTAGCGAACCCGCGCCTCGACGAGGTCACCCTGGCGAACGAGCTGTCGTGCGCTGGTGAGCAACACGAAGGGGTCTTGCTCGCGCATGGCCGGGGGGAGCACCTCGAGCCACCGGCCGGGACCGACGGAGAGTTCGTCACCGTTGTTGTCGAGGATGCGACGCACCGCATCGAGGTGACCGGCGCGAGCGAAGTAGCGGATCGCCTCGGCCGGTTCGCCCTCGTTCTCGACCAGCGTAGCTGCGTCGAGATGGCGCTGGGCGACCTCTGCGGCGCCGATCTGCTCCGTCAGCCGTCCCAGCAGGTGAGTGCGCAGGAGCTCGTGACATCGGAACGACTCCCCGCCCGTCGCGTCGTCGCCGAACAGCCCCGCCGCCCGGATCGAGCGCAGCATCGAAGCAGAGTTCGCGACACCGAGCAGCGCGTCGGCGCGGGCGGCGGTGACCCGCTCGAGGACCGAGGTCGCGATGAGGAAGTCGCGTTCCTCGGGCTGAAGGCTCGACAGGACCTCGGACATCAGGAAGTCGTGGAGCATCCCGGTGCTGCCGCGTAGGCCCGAGATCATCTGGCTGCGGTGCTCCGGCGCTGCGTTGCGCGAAGCGACCGAGAACAACCTCAGCGCGGTGGCCCATCCGTCGGTGTAGCGGCACAGAAGATGAAGGTCGGCCGGTGCGATCGCCATGTCGAACTGGGAACGGAGTAGATCGCCGACTTCCCAGAGCCGGAAGCGAAGGTCCTCGAAGTCGACGACCATCGGTTCGACCGCCCCGAACTGGTTGCGCAACGCCATGGGACACTCGTGGCGCGATGCCATCAGCACCGCCACGTGGGGTGGCCGGTAGCGCACGAGCCGGTGCACGGCGAGTTCCGCGCCGGAGCCTTCGATGCTGTGGAGATCATCGAGCACGATCAGGGTCGACGAATACGCCGGGGAGTCGAGGTCGGCGATCACGTCGTCGATCATCGCGTCGTGATCACGTGACGCTCCCAGAGCCGCGTCGAGCAACGAGACGAGTCGGGGTTCCTCCGCGTCGCCGTGGTCGAGCCGCACCCACGCGACACGGCCCGGCCACGCCTCCGCGAGCTGGGCAACCGCCGTGGTCTTGCCGATTCCGGCCGCGCCGTGGACGTAGCCGACACCGGCATGTGCCAGCTCGGCCACCCGGTCGGTGATGCGGGGGCGCGGGAGGGCGTTGAGGACGGGGGCAGCGACCTTCTCTCCGATCACCACCCGACGTCCCGTCGACTCCACCACCACGCTCCTCGTTCGAGCCGTCCCTGCCGCGTGCGGCATACTAACGACCGGGACCCGATCGATCGAGAGGAACTCGTGGCCGAAGAACCGGACGAGCCCGAAGAGGACGTCTCGAGTCTGCTTGCGCCACGTTTCCGGCGTGCCGCGAGACCGGTTCCCGCGTCCGAGCCCACTCCCGCAACCGCCGCCGCCCAGACGCCCCCAGTACCGGTGACACCGGTCCCTCCCGCGTCAACGACCCCGACGCCCACACCTCCCGCGACCGAGGCCACACCACCGGCCGAGCTACCCGAGGTCGCCACACCCTCCCGGTCGAGCGCCCCGCCGGTCCTGACCGCCGAAGCCGCCACCGCCATCGTCGGCAACGAGCGCTTCCTCCCCGTTGCGGAGGCGATCATCGTGGCCGGCAAGGAGCCCGGCCCGATCCGGATCTTCGTGCCGGTCGGCACCGCCGTCCACGTGATCGAAGAGGGCCGGGTCGCCGAGATCGACGAACACATCGGCGGTGAGGTCACCGTTCGGGCCGCGGGCGACCGCTTCTACCACTATCGGCGTCTGCTGCCGTCGTCGGTCTGCGTGGAATCCGGCGAACGGGTGGCTCCAGGTGCCATCATCGGCACCGTGGGCGATGCCATCGACGACGACCCGCCCTGCCTCGTCGTCGGACTCCAGTCCGGCGACGGAAGCTGGGCCGACATCAGCGCCGAACTCGTGGGCCTCTGCGATCCCGGCGAGCTCGGCCTGTGTGTGGCCGACGCTGCGAGTGAATGGATCGATCCGCTGGCTGCCGACCGGGCGGCCGCGGCGACCTCATGATCCGCTGCCGCGTCTGCGATCGCGAACACGACGCCGCCACCAAGGTGTGCCCCTGCGGCGCCGACCTCGCCGTCGACGGTGTTGCCATCGGCGCCGACGCCCGGTTCGGTGACACCGAACTGGGCGACGCGCTCCCCGATCTCGGTGACCTTCCCGATCTCGGCGACGCGCTCCCCGACTTCCCCGTCGACGACTCGCTGACCGATCTCATCTCGATCTCCGACGAGCCTGCTGCCGCGACCTCACCGACCCCCGCTCCCGCTCCGGTCGAGCCGCCGGCGGCGCCCGTCGACGACACCACCGCCCCGACGGACCCCACGATCACGGCGCCCGCGGCGAAGACGCAACCCACCCGCCGCGACGGGTTCGCCGTGAAGCCCACAGCCGATTCCGGCGATCCGAACAAGGGAGCGTCGCGGCGCACGCCGAAGGACCGCGAGACCGCGCCATCGTCCCCACTCCAGGACGTGCCCACGGCGCCGATCGTCGACGACGACGAACACTCGGTGTTCCGCGAGGGCGGGTGGGAAGGATCGGCTCTCCGCGACGAACTCGACATCACCCGCGCCGGCGGCGTCCGCGACTGCCCCGACTGTGGCCGGGAGAACACCGCAGACAGCCGCTTCTGCCGGTGCGGCCACCAATTCGCCTTCGCCGTTCGCACGGAGGTCGAAGCGCCACCCGAACCATCGGCCCTCACCTCGTTGTGGCGCCGTATCACCGGGACGGCCAAGAACAACCGCGGTGACGCCCGCACGTGGGGCCAACGGGCGCGCGACACCGGCGCCCGCCGGGGCATGCGCTACGCCCAGCGGCTCAGCGCTCGCACCCGCCTCGGGCGGACGGGTCTCATGCTCGCCGGCGGTGCCAGTGCGGTCATGGTGCTCGGCCCGCTCCGCAGCCAGGTCCAGGATCTGCCCAATCTGTTCTCGGCCAGCCAGCCCACCCAGGTGGAGAACTGGAATCCCGGCGAGTGCGACGACGCGGCACGGGACGTGCCGAGCCGCCCCTGGCAGAGTCGGTGGCCCAGCGACGCGACCGCCACCCCCGACGGCGCCTGTCCCGGCGTGTTCGACGCGATCACCGGCACGTTCCCGCAGCCGACCGACATCGACCGGATCACGATCGAGATCGGCCCGACCAGCGGCCAACCCGACTCCACCCAGCTCAACTTCGGCCAACCGGTGATGAGCCCGCAGGTGGTGTCGCTCACCTTCACCCACGAGGGCGATCGGGAGCCTACGGTGGTCGACCCGATCGAGCTCGCCGACACTGCCGCCGTGCAGGAGTTCGGCCGGTCGGTCCGCGACGCGACCGGCTTCACCCTCACCGTCGAGTCGATTCGCGACCGCGACGGCGCATGGGTCGAACTCGACATCGTGCAGATCGCCCAGATCGCCTTCTTCACCGAGTAGCCGGGATCAGCTGAGCGGACCGAAGGCTCGACACTTCTCCGGGGGAACCCCGATCGGGAAGGCCTCGTCGAAATCGCTCTCGATCCCTTCGAGCAGGCCGTTGACAGTGTCGCAGAGTTCGACCGCGGCCCCCCGCGAATCGAAGCGGTCGACGATCAGGTAGAAGTCGGAGTCGAGCGCGCCGGGTAGGCGGATCAGCTCCATCGACGGTGGCGCCTCGGGCGTCTCCTTCACGGGACCGAAATAGATGTTGGCTCGATCGACCACCGGGGGGATGCCGGGATCGATCAGGACGTTGCGGATCTGTTCGAGCAGACCGGCGAGGGTGAGTCCCTCGCCCGTCAAGGGCAGCTGCTCCGACGGGAAGTAGCTGTAGACGATTGCGAAGGCGCCAACCGGGGCCCGCCCGTCGGCGTTCTCCGCCTCCTCGCGGTCCTCGATCGCCTGGATCGCATCGGCCACCTCTGCCCGGGTGACCGTCTCTGTCCGGCCAGGGAGGGCCTCGCCGGGGCTCACGCTGATCACGAACTCGCCGTTGACCGCGTCCTCGAGTGGCAGCGACACGTTGGCCGCAATCGTCTCGGGGTCGTCGAACGTCTGCTGTGGGACCCCGTTGACCGAGATGGTCCAGATCGCCTGGTCGGCGGTGCTGCACCCCTCGCCGTAGGTCCAGTTGACGGTCCAGACGGTGCCGTCATCGGGCGATGCGGTGATGTCACCGATCACGGGCGCGTCGCACTGGTCGGGCAGCTGCGCCGTGACACAGTTGCCGGCCGGGAGATCGGAGGTGAGCAGGCCCCCAGGGCTGGCAACGCCGACGATCACCGATTGGGTCGTCTGTCCGCTGTCCGGATCGTCGAAGACCGACTGGATGAAGAGGCACTTGGTCGTGCCGCCCTCCACCGCGAGCGGGAACGCGCGGTCCTGTGCTCCCAACTCCTCCAGGTCGGCCTCGGGAATCGGATCGAAGCGGCCGGCGGCGTAGAGCACGGGGTCGGCGCTGATGATCTGATAGCCCGACGGCGGGTTGGGGGGCGGCTCCCAGGTGATCGTCAGCTGGTCGACACCGGGGGTGACGGCGAACTCGGTGGGCGGCAGGGGCGCGGCGACGGGGTTGGCCACGACCGCCTCGATGTCGGCGGTCTGGGCGCGGAAGATCACGAGACCGCCGATGAGCAGGAGAAGGGCGAAGGCGGCCATCATCCACTTGGCGACGATCGGCTTCTGTTCGAACGTTGCGTCGACGAACGCTTCGGTCTCGCCACCCGACGTGGCGCCCAGGTAGGCGTCGCGCACGCCCGCCTTGCGACGGTAGGAAACCTGATACGGAAGGTGGGTCGACGACCCCACGATCATCGACTTCCGAGGGCGGATCTTGAGGAACGCCTCGGCGGTGCCGTCGGGCGGCACTTCGATCTCGCGAGGCGAGAGGGCGAACGACAGCTTCTCGTCGGGGTCGAGGGTGCGGAGGCGAACCACGAGATCCTCGGTGCCGCGGTTGTGCATTTCGACTCTCGCCTTGGCCCGCCAGCGACCGGCGGCGCGGGCCGGCAACACCTTGGCGGCGAGAAGGTTGATCGCCCCGAGGGTGAGTTCGCCCTCGGCGATCTCGGTGCGGTCGTCGTCTTCTCGCGACTGGGCCCGGATGGCGAACGGAATCTGACCGCTCGTGATCAGCGAGTCGTAGGGCGGCCGGAAGATGACGGTGGCCTCGGCGACGTCGCCGACGTAGACCGACACCTGGGCCGGGATCACCTCGGTGTAGGCGGCCGCTTCACCGAGCACCGAGAGGTCGTACTCCTCGACGATGTCGCTCGTGTTGCGGATCCGCACCACGGTCATGACCTCACTGCCCGGCTCCACGACCGGGCGTTCGTCAGTGAGTGTTACGACAGGGTCCAACTCGGCCTTCTCCATGGGGCAGCGGGCTCACGGTAGCAAACCCCGGGAATTCGGAACACGAGCCCCTCAGGACGGCGGGAGATCGGTCGGGCGGGGCCGCTCGACCAGCGGAACCTCGAGCAGTGCGTCGATGATGCGGGCGGACGCCGCGCCGTCCCACAGTTCGGGCCGCGGGTGATCATCCTCGGAGGCCAGCGCCGCGGTCGCGGCCTCGACGATCGTCGCGGGATCGGTGCCGACCACCCGGTTCGATCCCTCCGTGACCGTGATGGGTCGCTCCGTGTTCTCTCGCAGGGTGAGACACGGCACACCGAGCATCGTGGTCTCCTCCTGCACCCCGCCCGAATCGGTGAGGACGAGCCGAGCACCGTCCTGCAGAGCGATGAAGTCGAGATAGCCGGCCGGATCGATCAACGTGATGGAATCGTCGAGCGCGAACTGCTCGAGCATCGGTCGGGTACGAGGGTGAATCGGGAAGATCAAGGGGAGCTGGCTGGCGACGGCGCCGAGCGCCTCGGCGATCCCGGCAAAGACTGCCGGGTCGTCGACGTTCGACGGCCGATGCAGCGTGACAAGGCCGTACCCGCCGGCCGCGACACCGAGATCGCGCAAGGTCGAGCGCTCGCGGGCCCGGTCGAGGTTGGCCAGCAACGTGTCGACCATGACATTGCCGACGAGGTGGATCTGATCGTCGCGATACCCCTCGGCCCGGAGGTTCGCGACCCCGTCGGCCGAGGGGGCGAAGAGGAAGTCACTCAGCCGATCGGTCACCACCCGGTTGATCTCCTCGGGCATGTCCCAGTCGCGGCTGCGTAGACCAGCCTCCACATGGGCGACACGGATCCCGAGCTTGGCGGCCACGAGGCTGCAGGCGACCGTGCTGTTGACATCGCCCACGACCACCACGACATCGACGTCACGTGCACCAAGCGCCTGTTCGAACGCCACCATGACTCCGGCGGTCTGCTCAGACTGCGTGCCGGAACCGACACCAAGGTTCACGTCGGGCTCGCGGATGCCGAGGTCCTGGAAGAAGACGTCGCTCATGTTGTGGTCGTAGTGCTGGCCGCTGTGGACCAGGGTCACGTCGATGCCACGGCGCTCGGCCTCCCAGAGCACTGGGGCGACCTTCATGAAGTTGGGTCGAGCTCCCGCGACCAAGACCATGTGCATCCGGCGGAGGCTAGTGGCCCGGCTAGAGGAAGATCGCCTCGCGGTGGAACCCGGCAGCCACATCGGCGCAGCCCTTGAGGAACGTCTCGTCGTCGATCTTCCATGTGTGGGCGGTCACATCGGTGTGTCGGACCTGGCAGAAGTTGAACCGGTCGGCGCTGAACACGGTCAAGCCCCGCGCCTTGACCTCGTCGAGGAAGAGCGTGTCGGTACCCTGGGGAACGGCCTGGAACTCGATGTCACCGACCATCGAACGGTCGGCCACGATGGTGCCGCCGACGACACGCGGCGCGTCGCGGAACTCGCGTCCGGGGAAGCGCAGCACCGTGCGGTCCTGACCCTCCATGTAGGCGAAGTAACACTGCTTCCCAGCGACAGCCGCACCCGAGTAGGGGAATGTCATCATCACGTCGGCGAGATACTCGTCGCCGTAGTGGTCATCGTCGTCGAACTTGGCGAAGTACTCGCCGTCGGCCACCCGCAACGCCTCGTTGAGGCAATCCCCCAGGGTGGCTTCGCTCGAGACCTGGAGCACGCGGCTCCCCGGGACCCGAGCCTCGACCGATGCCAGCATGTCGGCGTCGAACCCCTCGTCGTTGGCGACGAACACGAGTTCCCGGTCGTCGTAGGTCTGCCGCAGATACGAGTCGATGACGTGGTCGAGTTGGGCGGGCCGGTTGCTCACGCAGATGACCGACACCCGCCGACGAGCCCGCTGCGCAGGCAGCCCCACGCGATCGAGCATCTCGTCGACGCGGTTGGCGTAGGTGTGGGCACGATGGACCAGGCGGTACCCGAGGTGGGTGTGGCGTTCCCGGGCATCGGGCTCGTTGAGCACCCAGTCGACCAGGTCGGCCGTGCGCTCGGGGGTGTCGGTGGTGAGCACGGTGTCGCCCAGCATCTCCTCGATGCCGCGCGCCGGCGTGGAGATCACCGGGGTGGCGCAGGCGAGCAGCTCGAAGACCCGACGACTGAACATCGTCGGCGACTGGTCGACGCTGTTGACGTTGAGGAACGCGGCGTAGCGGCGATAGGCCGACACCATCTCGCTGTAGGGGAGGCTGCCCACCACGGCGTCGCGGAAGGGGGCGGGGAAACCGAGCGTCTCGGCGTCCGGGCCATCGGCATACCGGTCGTAGATGTCGAGTACGCCACGGGCGAGAGGTGGGCGCAACAAGACATCGAAGTCCTCGCCCCGCTTGCCGTACTTGTCGCCCCGCCAACTGCCCGCGAAGCAGACGCGACCCTCGAGATCGGCGCCACGGGCCCGGCCGACGGGATTGTGAAGCCTCGGCTGGGCCGCGAAGGCGAGGGTGCCGACCCGGTCGTGACCGAGTTCCCGGCGGTACGCGTCGACCATGTCGCGATCGGTGGTGAGGACCGTGTCGAACGTCCGGGCCGCAGGGAGGAACACGTCGAAGGCGACGGGATCCTCCTTGTTCCAGAAGACCGTCGGCACCCCTTGCCGTTGCATGGCCGCAACCACAGCCCGGATGTCGGCACCCTGGTCGGCGAAGTGGTTGAGCGTGTAGCTCCACCGACCGCGATTACCCCGCCACGCCGATTCGACGAAGAGCAGGTCGATGTCGGCGATCTGGTCTTCCCAGCCCGGACGATCGAGGGGGACCAGCTCGAACTCGGGAGCGAAGCAGTCGTGGGTGAACTCGTCGAGCACCGACGCCACTCGTAGATCGAGGGTCGGGTCGTCGTGCACCGCGGGGAGCTCGACGCGGGTGGGGCGGGACCGGCGCCTCCAGAGTTCGAGGAACACGCGCGGCAACCGGAGGATCTGCGATGGGCGGCGCACGACGTCGATGAGGGCCGCACCGATGCGGTACTGCGTGCTGTCGTGGGCCCGCTCGAGACTCGCGACCGTCTGCTTCGCCGCTCGGGTCGCGTCCTTCTTCAGCCGGTCGATCTGGGCTTCGGCCGTGCGTAGTTCGTCAGCCAGTCCGCTCGCCACGGTCAACGCCTGCGGGAGCAGCGCGGGCTCGCTCCCGTCGCCCTCCGAGACCCAGATTTCGACCGCGCCGGCGTGGCTGCCCAGTTCGACCCGCCGCCAGCCGACAGGCAGTGCATCGATCAGCGCGACGACGTCGACGGTCGGGTCGAGCCCGCCGGCCGGAACTCGCAACCGCATCAGACCACCGGGCTCGAGACAGGCGAGGGCCGGCTCGACGACGGCGAGCGTGGCGTCGACCGAGCCGCGGATCGTGAGCCGGCAGGTGGCGAGGCTGGCCGCGGCCACGGCGGCCGGCTCGACACGGTCGAAGTCGGCGGAACGGGTGGGGTCGAACTTCGGCACCCGCACGACTGTAGAGGACCGACCGGGCGATCCCGCCTCTCGTCCGAGCAGACGAACGGAACCGCTCAGCGGGTGGGCAGGAGCCGCCGCACCCACCGTCGCACCGGCGCGAGGACGCGGCCGACGGGTGTGCGGCGCACCCGGGTGCGCAACGACTCGGGCGGCGACGAGTAGCGGCGGTCGGCGTCGAGGCAGGCCTCGACGGCGGCGAGTCGGAGCGGAGACGAAACCGGTGGACTCTTCGTCGGCCATTCCTCCATCACCGCCCACGACATTCCCGGTCGGGCCAACAGCACCCGCTCGGCGGTGGGGAACACCCGCACGATGTCGTCCGCCTCGAAGCGCCGACAGTGGCCCGAATAGATGGGCTCGGGTTCCTCGTAGGGCACAGTCATGATCAGCTGCCCACCGCACACGCGACGAAGCTCGGCCAGCCCGGCGGCGAACACGCCGTCGGGCACGTGCTCGAGCACCTCCATGCAGGTGACCACGTCGAAGTGGTCATCGGGGAACGGCAGCTCGGCCACGCTCACGTCGACCCGTTCGATATCGGCTGTGAGCTCGACGTACTTGTTGAAGCGCACGGGATCGGCACCGTGGACCGCCTCGTAGCGACCCGTCGACGCGATCGCGTTGATGAACTGGCCCGCGCCGAGGCCGACGTCGAGGAACCGGCCGCCCGGATGCACCGCTCCGAGCACGAAGCCGATCCGGAGCCAGTCGTGGCGGGTGTACCAGCCGCCCCGGTCCTCCGGGTCCGTGCCGTGGAGTTGGATGTAGGCGTCGCGCACCGATGCGACCGCACCCGGCAGAGGCAAGCGGCGCAGCGGCACCACCGTGCGAAACGGCGAGGCGGAATCGAACGATGCGGTCATCGGGGCACCGGCCGACTCATCCGAGTACCGACCTGACCGCATCGAAGAAGCGCCGCGAGATAGCCTCGGGACTGTTGGCCTCGGCGAACCGCGCCACCGCAGCGGCGGTCTCGGCCGGATCGCGCGCCAGAAGGCGACGGACGGCGTCGACGAGACCATCGGCGTCGCCAGGCGGGAACAGCTCCCCGATCTCCGGGGTGACGGTCTCGGTGAACGTGCCGAGCTGGGGCCCGACGATCGGCAGACCGAACGCGACGGCGAGCAGCCCCGCGCTGCTGTTGAGGCCGCCCACGTAGGGCAACACGGCGTAGTCGGCCGCTCGCATGTACATCTGCACTTCCTCGACCGGGATGCGGCGGGCGGCGATGAGCAGGTTTGGGTGACGGTCGGCCATCTCCTCGAGGGCGACACGAGTCTCCTCGTCGAAGGGAGAGCCCGCGACCACGAACCGGTGGCCGGCATCGAGGCGATCCGATGCCTCGGCGAGGACATCGATTCCCTTGTAGCCGCGCAACGCGCCGAATAACACGCCGACCCGGTCGGACTGGCGGAGGTCCAGCTCGAATCGTGCCTCGGCCCGGGTGACATGGTCGGGGTAGACGCCGTTGTAGCTCGGGATCGGCACATGCACGAGTCGGTCGTCGACCGGAAGGGTGTAGTGCTCGGCCACCTGCTCGACGGTGCGCCGGCCGAGCACGTGGACAACGTCGACCTCGTCGCAGAGCCACTGGCGCAGTCGGGCGTCGGCCTCCGGAAACCGACACTCGTGGGGCAGCACGTTGTGCACGCTCCACAGGAGTCGTACGTCGCGGGCCTTCGCCGCGGTGAGGATCTCGATCGCTCGGTCGACGGCGGACTCGGCTGCGGCCGCCGACTCGGCTTCGGAGGTGACCGGCCGGGTCCAGTGGAGGTGCAACGCGATGGGATGGGGCCATCGCAGTCCGTCGAAGGTCTCCAGGTCGAGAGTGGGCACCACGGCCACTCCGAACTCGTCGCAATTTCGGTAGAGCAGCTGTTGGTAGGGGTTGCCGCGGGCCGGCGGCGTGTAGATCAACACGAGTGGGTCGTGGCCGGTGGCCTCGCCGGCGTCGATGGCGCGGCGTGTGGCCGCGGCCACCGACTCGGCCAGGAACTCACGTCGCTGCGCAAAGCGGGAATAGCGGAGATCGGCGCTCATGCGCGAGCCCCCTGTTCTTCGAGCACCTGCGCGTACAGGTCGACGTAGCGCCGAGCGTTGGCCTCCCACGATCGCTCGCTCTGGACCCACCGGCGGGCGCGCTGCCCGAGCGCGATCCGGGCATCGCGGTCCTCGACGAGCGGCCGGGCGACGGCAGCCAACGACGCCGGATCTTCGCGGGTGAAGGTGAGTCCCCGCTCGGGGGCACCGACGATCTCGGCCAGCGCCGGAAGGTCCGACACGATCAACGCCCGCTCGAGCGCCATCGCCTCGAAAGGCTTGATGGGCGTCACGTAGCGGGCCGCCCGATCGTCGCGGCGGGGAACGACGAACACGTCGATGAGCTGGTAATAGCGGTCGACGTCGTCGTGGGGAACCGCACCGGTGAGGCGGACCCGATCCGCGATGCCCAGCTCCCCGGCGAGGGCCCGGAGCGCCTCGAGCTCGGGACCGTCGCCACACACGAGGCAGCCGACGTCGAGCCCGTCGTCGACGAGGAGCCTCACCGCCTGCAACAAGAAGTCGACCCCCTCGCGGCGCGAGAGATTGGAGATGTAGCCGAGCACCGTGCGCCCGTGCAGTCCGAGCTCTCGGGCCAGGGCCTCATCTCGAGGGGCGGGCGCGAAGTGTTCGGTGTCGACCGCGTTGGGCACGACGGTGATGCGGGCCGGATCGACACCGCGGGCGACCAGATCGTCGCGCATCGATTCGGCCAGGGTGACCACCTGGGTCGCCGCTCGCATGCAGGCATTCTCGCGATCGATGCGGAGGTTGTAGAGCGGTGAGGACTCCGCGATCCCGAGATCGGCGGTCCAGGTGGCCTCGTGGAAGCTCCGCACCTCGTAGACCACCGGCAACGAATGGTGACGTCCCAACGCATGGGCGATCACCGCGTTCTCGTAGCCTCGGGAGCCGGAGGCGGCGTGGAGCAGGGCTGGACGCTCGAGTCGCACCACCCGGTCGGCCAGCGTGGCCCAGATCTCGAGCTGGCGATCGTTGGGCACCAGCCGCAGCTCGACGCCGGGGCCGGCGTCGAGACGGTGGTGCCGGATCCCGTCGACCTCTTCGAGGAGATCGAACTCGTCGACACCGACGGTGCGGGGAAACTGGAGATCGGTGACCGCAACCGGGTCCAGTCCGGCAGCCGCCTGGGCCCGCAGCGTATAGCGGCTCCGCGTCGTGGCGCCGGCGACGAGGTAAGGGAAGGAACCCTTGAGGAGGTGCAGCACACGGGCCGAGGATGCGGGCTCGAGCGGCGCCGGCGCGCCCGGCACCGGTGGGAGCCATTCGGGATCGAGCTCGTGGAGACCGCCCTCGGAGATGCGCTGCAGGAGCCGATGCTTCGCAGTATCGGAGATTCGGGTCATCCGGCGGGCCAGCGTTCGCCCGGCGACCGGGTCGCCGATCCGACCGGCGTGGGTTCGGAGCTTCCGGGTGGTGGCGAGGTCGTCGGGTCGGAGTTCGCTCGCCTCGAGGAGCCGCTCCCATGCGGCCTGCTGATCGCCGGCATCGATCAGGCGGTCGGCTTCGCGCAGGAGCGCCTCGGCGCGCGGGACGTCGGTGCCCTCCTGGCGGACCTGACCGTCGGAGGTGAAGTCCGGTCGCGGCGGACTGCTCGGCGGCCGCAGAAGGATCCGGGCCAGCGCCCGCGGGAAGCCGAGGATCCGTCGCGGATTGCGGATGGTGCCGAGCACCAACAGGCCCAACTGGGTCCATCGGCGAGCGATGAGATCCTGGCGGCGCCATCGCTCCATCTCGAGGTCCCGGCGGAGCTTGTTGCGCTGCTCCGTCAGCGTGCGGACCTTGGTTTCCAGTTGGCTCAGGACCCGACCTCCAGGTCGCTCGAAGATGCATCCTAACCCTGCCGGTGAGCGCCCTCCACGCCGTCGCGCCGCGTAGGCTCGCCCGAACACCGACCACCCAGGATTCCCCAAATGAATCATGGCGACAGGGAGACAACCCAAGAGGCCACCGTGCGCTCACGCGCGCGCTCGATGCGGCGATGACCTCACCCCGGCTCGCCCCGCCCCTTCGATTCATGATCGTCGGACTGGCTCGATCCGGAACGACACTCGTCCAACGACTCGCGTCAGAACTCTCAGGCGTCTGGGTCCCCCCAGAGACCCAATTCTGGCGACACGCGCCCCACCTCGCACGGACCTTCAGGTGGCCGATCGAACGGTCGAATGTCGATGACCTCGTCGATTCGATCGCCGGTCTGCCTGGCCTCTCCGAGTTCCCTCTCGAGCGCGACGCGCTTCGTGCGCGTATCGCGGAACCGGCGTGGCTCTGGGACATCTTCGAATCGATTACGCAGGCCGCGGTTCCCTCTGGGACCTCGGTCGTCGGCGAGAAGACCCCCGCGCACTATCGCTGGGCGCTTCGCCTGCTCGCCGATGTCGACGATCTGCGCATCGTCGGCGTGCGGAGGAGCCCCAGCGCAACGTTCGCCTCGCACCAGAACGTCGAGTGGGGGGTGAAAGACCCGGTCGGCTTCGCGACGCAGTGGCGAGCAGCGAACCAAGTACTACACGAGGCAGCGCGCCTCTATCCTGAACGCGTTCTCCGTCTGGAGTATGACGACGTCGTGGAAGACCCTGCCGCAGCACGTGCAGAGATTGCCACGCTCATTGGCGTGGAACCATCAGTCAAGCGTGATCCCGTCCAGCAATCGGGCGTTCTTTTTGATCCGTCGGAAACCTGGAAGGAACGAGCCCTCGAAGCGATCGAGCCGAGCAAGCCGCATCCTGTCGGCAAGACCGACGCGGATGCGGAACTGATCGATGCGCTGGTCGGAAACAACCCTCCAGCGGCATTCCGCGAGCGGCTCGCGTCGAGTGCGGCTCAGGAACGCCGGCTCGCCGCCATGACCGAGCTCCCGCTTCCAATGTCGGCGGAATCGTGCGACCGCTGGGAGCAATCCGACACCGCACGATCCACCGCATGGCGGATCCGAGCGAGCGAGTTGAGCGCGGCTGCCGGTGATCGGGAAACTGAGATCGACCGGCTACGCGGTGTGAACACACGACTTCAACATCAGCTGCGCGAGCGGGAGAACGAGCTCGTGAGCGCACACGTTGAAACGGCTCGCCTGCGGACGACCAATCAGCAGGAGGCAGCCCGTAGCCGGCAGCGCGAGTCAGAGATCCGCCGACTGAACGGGGCCCTCGCCATGAAACAGCAGAAGATCGCAGCTCTCGAAAGTAGGCGAGCCCTGCGGTTCGCCAACGCCCTCGGGCGCCTGCGCGGGCGGCGCCGGCGAGACTGATCACCTGGGCGGAAGCGATACGCTCAGCGACCGTAGGTGGAGGAGTCGCAAATGTCGGAGAATCTGGTGATCGTGGGGCTGGGCTATGTCGGCCTGCCCTTGGCCCAAGAGGCCGTGCGCGCAGGACTGTCGGTCACGGGGTTCGACGTCTCCGACGCTACCGTCGACGGACTGAACAGTGGTCAGTCGCATGTCGACGACCTGTCCGACGACGACGTCGCCGAGATGCTGGCCGGCGGGTTCCGTGCCACCAAGGACGACGCCTGCCTGGCCGAAGCCGACGTGATCGTCATCTGTGTGCCCACCCCGCTGCGCAACGACACCACGCCCGATCTCGGCGCAGTGGAGGCGTCGGCCCGCAGCATCGGTGGTCGCCTCACCGCAGACACCCTCGTGGTGTTGGAGTCCACCACCTACCCGGGCACGACCGACGACATCGTCCGCCCCATCCTCGAGTCGGGCAGCGGCCTCACGGCCGGCACCGACTTCGCCCTCGCCTACTCGCCCGAGCGGATCGATCCCGGCAACCCGCAGTTCGGTCTGCGCAACACACCCAAGGTCGTGGGCGGCTTCACCGAGGCGTGCACCAGCCGTGCCGTCGACTTCTACTCGACGGTGGTCGACGATGTCGTGCCCACGGTGGGCACCCGCGAGGCAGAGCTGTCGAAGCTGCTCGAAAACACCTACCGCCACGTCAACATCGCACTCGTCAATGAGATGGCGATCTTCACCCACGATCTCGGGATCGACCTCTGGGCCGCCATCGACGCCGCCAAGACGAAGCCGTTCGGCTTCCAGGCGTTCTACCCCGGCCCCGGCGTGGGCGGTCATTGCATCCCGATCGATCCCAACTACCTCTCCTACGCGGTGCGCTCCCTCGGCTACCAGTTCCGTTTCGTCGAGCTGGCCCAAGAGGTGTCGGGCCGCATGCCCGCGTATGTCGCGGCCCGCGCCCAGGGTGCGCTCAACGAGGCCGAGAAGTCGGTCAAGGGTTCGTCGATCCTGCTGCTGGGCGTCACCTACAAGGCCAACATCGCCGATGAGCGCGAGACCCCGAGCCGACCGGTGGCCCGGCGACTGATCGAACTGGGCGCCGACGTCAGCTACTTCGATCCCCACGCGGCGTCGTTCGACGTCGATGGCACCCCGCTGTCTCGCGCCGACGACCTCGGGGCCGCGATGCGCGAGGCCGACCTCGTGATCCTCCTCCAGCCCCACGACGCGATCCTCGCGGAGGGCTCGTTCGCCGACGCCGCGCTCGTGCTCGACACCCGCGGTGTGCTCGAGGGCGACAACGTCGAACGGCTCTGACGCCGCGCGGCGTCAGGACGCTTCGTAGGCGGCGACCACGTCCTTCGGGTCGCCCTCCATCCGCAACACCCCGTTGTCGAGCCAGATGGCACGGGTGCACGACGAAGTGATCTCCGACAGGCTGTGCGACACCATGATCACGGTGCCGGCCTCAGCACGGATCTTGTCGATGCGCTCGAGGCTTCGGGTCCGGAAATCGCGATCGCCGACAGCGAGCGCTTCGTCGATCAACAAGATGTCGGGCACCCGAAGGGTGGCTATGGAGAAGGCGAGGCGCGCCTGCATTCCCGAGGAGTAGGTCTGCATCGGCCGCTGCATTGCTTCGCCGATTCCGGCGAACTCGACGACGTCATCCATTTCCGCCTCGATCTCGCTGCGGGTGAGCCCCATGGCCAGCCCACCCAACAACACGTTGCGGTAGCCGGAAAGCCCAGGCTTCAGGGCCGCTCCGACGCCGAGCAGCCCCGTGCGTCCACGCACCTCGATCAGCCCACCGGTGAGCGACTGCAGGCCGGCGATGGCTCTCAACAGCGACGACTTTCCCGAACCGTTGGATCCGATGATGCCGAGGGCTTCGCCGGTGCGCACCTGGAAGGAAACGTCCTTGACCGCATGAACCTCGGCCGACTGCCGCCCACGAAACCCGCGACTGATCATGTTGCGGGCGCTGAAGAACTGGTCCCGGTACACGCGGTAGCGGATATCGGCATGAGCGACATTGACGCTCAGCATGGACTCGGGTTCGACCTCGGTCGGCGAGGATGCGATCTCAGACACGGCCGTAGCGCTCCTCGGCGGCACGGAACCAGAGGAACCCGCCGACCAGCAACAGCACCGACCATCCGGTACCGACGACGAGGATCGTGAGGTCGAGATCACCCCCGAGCATGCACCACCGTCCGAACGTGACGAAGCAGTACATCGGATTGAGGATGAACAACCAGCGGACGTTCGAGTCGGCCTCGACGTACGACGTCACGTTGAAGATGATGCCCGAGGCGTAGAAGATGAGCCGGAACACGAACGGCAGGATCTGGATGACGTCGACGAAGTGCGTCGTCATCCGGGCCGCGATGAACGATGCCCCCAGATTGAAGAGGAACTGGACGCCGAGCATCGGGAACAGAAGCAACCACCGGAAGCTCGGCGGCTCACCGGTGATGATGGCGATCGCGAAGAGGACAACGAACGTCGACGCCGCACCAAGCATCTCGGTGACGGCACCGGTCACCGGGAGCAGGGCCCGCGGAAACTTGATGGCCTTCAGCAGGCCGGTGTTGCTCACGATCGAGCGAGCACCGTCCGTGGTCGACTTCTGCGTCAGCTGATAGACGAACAGACCACTCGACAGGAAGAGGATGAAGTTGTCGACACCACGGTCGGTCTTGAGCAACAGCCCGAAGATCAGGTAGTAGATGAGGATGTTGAGCGCCGGGTTGAGGAGATGCCAGAGGTTTCCCAGCACATTGGTGACCTGGCGGGCGCGAAGCTCACTCACCGCCTCGTACCAGACATAGCTTCGCCTGTCCCACAGATCTCCGAGATACGGACGGAGCCGCATCGCCGCATGAGCGTCGCGAAGCTCCGGTCGCTGCTTCGGGGCGGTCGAACTCATCTGCGCAACCCTACCAACGAGGCGTCGTGGGGTGATCACGACGGCGGGACGAGCCACTACCCTCGAAACGTCATGCCGCGGTACCCGGCCGAGAAGCCGGCCGACTCGAGCCGCGCCGCCCACGGGGTCTCCCGCACCGCCTCGCCGTCGACCTTCGCGATCTCCAGCTTGGGGAGACGTCCGTTCTTCACGAGTTCCTGGAGCGCGCCGATCCATGCGGGCCCTTCGTCGGCCCCCGGGAACGTGATCAGCGACCGACCGCCGCGTTCGAGTTCGACCAGTGGCCGGCCGTCGTGCAAGACGACGTGGGCGCCGGCGGCCCGCACCGGCCGGCCCGACGTCTCCGGCCACGGCAGCGCCGCGCCGTAGGGCTGCGCCGGGTCGGTGGCGGCGAGGACCACTGGTTCGGTGTCGGGATTCGCCTCGCGGGCACCCCGCAGCCGATCGACGGCGCCGGGCAGGGCGAACTGGGCTGCACCCAACCCGGCGACGAAGTAGCCGCGGCGCACCTCACCCCGTTCCTCGAGCGCCTTCAGCAGCGGGTAGACGCCGGCGAATCCTCCCTCGTGCCCCTCACCGAGCGCGGCCTCGCGGGTCAGCACGCCATAACGGTCGAGCAGCTGGTGAGCACGCGCATGTGCAGTTTCTGTCGGCGTGGGCGTGGGCATCCGCAGCGGAGCCACGAGCGACCACCGACCGGCAGCGGCGGGCGGACCCAACCGGTTGACACCGCCGGGGCGGGGTCGGCGGCGGCGCGCACCCGAGCCGCGTCGCCGGTCGGTCGCCGCGCCGGTCACCAGCGAACGGAGTGGCGCGAGGGTGTCGTTGGTGATCTCTCCGGCCCACACCAGATCCCACAACGCCGCGAGCACCGAGACGTCGTCGTACGGCAGTGCGGCCGCGGCCACCGCGCCAACGATCTCGGGCCAGAACGACGCACCGCGATCGGCGAGATGGGCTCGCACGGCCTCGTGGACGGGATCGGCCGGTACCTCGTCGGCGACGGGGGCCAGGAGTCCCGCCTGGTCACGAAACAGCAGGCGGACCCGTCCATCGTTGGCACCCACGGCGCCTGCACCGATCCAGACCACCTCACCCGAGGTGCACAGCGTGTCGAGGTCGCTCGGCTGATAGCCGGCGAGCCGAGCCGGCAACACGTCGGCTTCGAGCACCGAGGCCGCGATGGGTGTGCCCTGGAGTTGGGCCAGCACCTCGGCCAGCCCGTCGAGCCCGCGACGTCGACCGCCCACTCCCTGCCAGGCAGGAAGGAACCGGGCGAGGGCCTCGGCCTCGACGGGTTCGATCTCGTGACGCAGCTCGGCCAGCGACCGGCGTCGGAGCTGGCGGAGTACATCGTCGTCGCAATACTCGCGCTCGACGCCGCCGGGCCGGAACTCGCCCCGCACCAGCCGTCCTTCGGTGAGGAGGGTCTCGAGCGCAACGGTGACCCGGTCGACGCCGACGCCGAGCCATCGAGCGACATCGCGGGCCAGGAACGGGCCGTGCGTGCGCGCGTAGCGGCGGCACAGATCGCCGAGCGGGTCGTCGACCGGGTCGGTGAACACCGCCGGCAGGCCGACCGGAAGGGCGACACCGATCGCGTCGCGCAGACGGGATGCATCATCTGAGGCCGCGAACCGCTCGGCGTCGGCGATCCGCACCTCGATGACGCGCCGCTCCTCCAGCAGCTGTCGCACCCATCCGGAGACGTCGGCGCCCTCGACGGCACGGGCCTCGAGGTCGACGTGCGTGAGGGGCCCGAGGGTGCGCAGGAGGTCGTGGAGTTCGTCACGGTCGCGGGCCCGACGGCCCTCGACCAGACGCTGGAGCTCGAGTTCGAGGTCGGCCAGCACCTCGGCCGACAACAGTTCCCGGAGCTCTTCCGCGCCGAGGAGGTCGCGCAGCAGATCGCGGTCGAGGGCCAGTGCGGCGGCCCGCCGCTCGGCGATCGGCGCATCGCCCTCGTACATGTAGACGGCGATCCACGAGAACAGCAACGACTGGGCGAACGGCGAGGCCTTGGTCGTCTCGACCGGCACGACACGGATCCTGCGGCTTCGGAGATCGGTCATCACCTGGCGGAGCGCGGGGAGATCGAAGACGTCGTTGACACACTCGCGGGTCGCCTCGAGCAGCATCGGGAACGACGGGTACTTGGCGGCCACCGACAGCAGGTCGGCCGCGCGTTGGCGCTGCTGCCACAACGGGGTGCGCTGGTCGGGCCGGCGCCGGGGCAACAGCAGGGCCCGGGCCGAGCACTCGCGGAAGCGCGACGCGAACATCGCCGTGTCGGGCAGTCGCCCGATGATCAGGTCGTCGATCTCGTCGGGGTCGAAGAGGAGCTCGTCGACCGGCAACGTGTCGAGGGCCTCGGGGAGGCGCATGACGATGCCGTCGTCGCTCCACATCAGCTCGACGTCGGTCCCCCACTGCTCCCCCAGCCGTGCCTGCAGAGCCATCCCCCAGGGGGCGTGGATCTGCGCACCGAACGGGGTGAGGATGCAGACCCGCCAATCGCCGAGCTCGTCGCGGAAGCGCTCGACGACGATCTGGCGGTCATCGGGCACGGCCCCGGCGACCTCGAACTGCTCCTCGAGGTAGGCGATCAGGTTCTGCGCCGCCAGCTCGTCGAGGCCGTGGCGTTCACGCAGCCGAGGCAGGGGATCCTCCTCTTCGCGGATCTCCCTGACGAACGCACCGATGGCCCGACCGAGTTCGAGCGGCCGACCGGGGCCGTCGCCGTGCCAGAACGGCATCTTGCCGGGCTGACCGGGTGCCGGTGTGACGACGACCCGCTCGAAGGTGATGTCCTCGATCCGCCAGGTCGACGCCCCGAGCAGGAACGTCTCGCCCACTCGACTCTCGTAGACCATCTCCTCGTCGAGCTCGCCGACGCGGGTGCCGTCGGGGAGGAAGACCCCGAAGAGGCCCCGGTCGGGGATGGTGCCCGCGTTGGTGACGGCCAGCCGCTGCGACCCGGCCCGTCCTCGCACCACTCCAGCCACGCGGTCGTAGACGATCCGGGGCCGCAACTCGGAGAACTCCTCCGAGGGATAGGTGCCGGAGAGCAGGTCGAGCACGTTGCCGAGCACTTCGTCGGAGAGGTCGTTGAAGTTGGCGCTCCGGCGCACGACGGCGGCGAGTTCGTCGACGTCCCAGTCGTCCATCGCACACATCGCCACGACCTGTTGGGCGAGCACATCGAGTGGATTCCGCGGGTAGTGGGTCTCCTCGATGAGTCCCTGGTGCATGCGGTCGACGACCACCGCGGCTTCGACGAGATCGGCGCGGTGCTTCGGGAAGATCTTGCCGCGGCTCGGCTCGCCCACCTGGTGTCCGGCCCGCCCGATCCGCTGCATCCCCGACGCGACCGAGCCGGGACTCGCGACCTGGATCACGAGATCGACCGCGCCCATGTCGATGCCCAACTCGAGCGACGACGTGGCGACGAGGCCCTTGAGGTCACCGCGTTTGAGCTCGTCCTCGATCTGGAGGCGCCGCTCGCGGGACAAGGAGCCGTGATGGGCCTTGACCAACTCCTCGCCCTCGATCGCGCTGGTGCCGGTCTGCTCGTCGCCGGCCCCCACCACGACCGGCGGAGGAGGCAGCGACATGCCCTCCTCGAGCGCCCGCTTCTCGAGCGACAGCTCGTTGAGCCGCGTGGCCAGACGTTCGCTCAGGCGGCGGGCGTTCGAGAAGATGAGTGTGGAGTGGTGGGTCTCGACCAGCTCCAGCAGCCGCGGATGGATCGACGGCCAGATGCTGCGTCGCCCGGGGGTGGCTGCGGCCGGACCGTCGATCGGTGGCTCGACCCGCTCGCCCAGCGCGCCCATGTCGTCGATCGGCACCACGACCTCGACATCGAGCTCCTTGCGGGCCCCCGCATCGACGATCGTGACGGGTCGCGGGGTGATCGACCCGTCGTCACTCGTCGTCGCGCCTCCCAGGAAGCGGGCGATCTCGTCGAGCGGGCGCTGCGTGGCCGACAGCGCGATGCGCTGCGGTGGTCGCTCGGTGAGCTCCTCGAGCCGCTCGAGCGAGAGCATCAGGTGGGCACCACGCTTGGTGCCGGCCATGGCGTGGATCTCGTCGATGATCACGTGCTGGACGTTGGCCAGCGTCTCGCGGGCCTTCGAGGTCAGCATCAGGTAGAGCGACTCGGGGGTGGTGATCAGGATGTCGGGCGGATGGCGGACGAGTTGGCGACGCTCCCGCGTGGGCGTGTCGCCGGTGCGGATTCCGACCGTGGGAGTGTGCACCGACTCGCCCGATCGTGCGGCGGCGAAGCCGATGCCCTTGAGCGGCGCTCGGAGGTTCTTCTCGACATCGACGGCGAGGGCTCGAAGGGGCGACAGGTAGACGACTCGGGTGCGCCGTTGCTCCTCTTCGGGCACCGGGTCGACGGCGAGTCGGTCGAGCGCCCAGAGGAACGCCGAGAGGGTCTTGCCGGTACCGGTGGGCGCGAGGATGAGCGTGTGGTCGCCGTCGGCGATCGCGGGCCACCCGGCAACCTGCGGCGGAGTGGGCGCCTCGAACGTGGAACGGAACCACTCGCGCACCGGCGTCGAGAATCGGGCCAGTGCTTGCGTGGCGTCGTCCGGCATGGCCTGAACCTACCGACCCCTGGTGACAACGTCCTGCGGCGTCACGGCGGAGGCTCCTCGAGATTGGCGAAGACCAGGGCGTAGCGCAGTCCCCGGATCTCGACCTCGGCGACGGGCTCGCGCCCGTTCGCGACGCGCTCGATCAGGGTCGGGTCGCGCTGCCACTTGCTGACATACACGACGGTGTAGTCGGCGGTCACGGCGACCAACTGGCCGTCGTCGTCGATCCCGACAGGGAGTCCGAGACACTCGAAACCGAAGAAGGCATAGATGCCGATGCCGTCGGCGGACACTCCCTCGCAGTCGCCGTCCTCCAACTCGCGGATGGTGTCGGCGACTCGGTCCATACCGTCGTCCCAACCGATCAGGAGATTGCCCGCCGCGGTGTCGGCGCCGCCGAGGCCGGGGTTGTAGTAGGCGAGTCCGTAGGGGGCCACCGCCCAGCTGTACAACGCCACACCAGTCACCGCGACGAGCGCGGCTCGCCCGGCTCCACGCCGGTGTTTCGGCGGGATCCGGATGGTCGACGCGCCGAGACCGGCGACGAGGAACAGCGGGAAGAGCAGGAGCAGTCCGTACCGGTCGAACTGCTTGGCCGCCGCGCTGAACGTGAGCCACAGCGGGAGCGTTCCGATCAGGAGGATCAACGCCGCCCGGCGTGTCGCGGCGCGGGCGAGCGCGATCGGCACCAACGCGATCACCGCAGCCAGTGCCCAAGGCGTCATCCGCAGCGGAAGCACGTAGAAGTAGAAGGACGGGCCGGGGGTCTGGGTAACCTCCCCGCGGTAGAACTGGGTGTGGCCGGCGGTCCCCAACTCGGCCGAGCCGCGGAGATTCGCGAACTGGTCGCCGAAGTCGGCCGCGATGGCCGGCCACGAGAGCGGGACGGAGACGAGTGCGACACCGGCGGCGACCGCGGTCACGCGTGCGATGTCACCGAGCGGCAGCGTCGTCCGCTCAGTGGCGACGTCCGTGTCACGCTGCGACTCCACGATGGCCAGGCCGACGATGACCAGGACGAGCGGTCCGTAGCCGAGGCCGGAGATCTTCGTGAGCGGAGCCTGGGCCAGCAGACCACCCGCCACCGCGCCCAGCAGCATGGGCCGGGCGCTCCGACGCTCGGGGTCCGGTACGCCGAGGGCCAGGGCCAGGGCGACCGCACCGGTGAGGCCGAAGAGCGCAGTGAGATGGTCGGTGTGGAGGACGGAGCCGAGCCCCACCACCCAGGGCTCCGTGGCGATGACGACAGCGGTGAACCCGGCCGCCACCACTCCGACCCATCGCCACACCAGCGCGAACAGCAGCGCGATGAGCGCCGAGTTCACGAGCGCGGCCAGCACCTGCGCGATCTCCAGCACCTCGAAGCGGTTGGAGATGTCGCCACCCGCGTCGGTGATGCCGACGGCGCCGCCGAGATTCCACAGCCACCGGGCGAGGGTGCCGATCCACATCACGATTGCGCCCGGCATCGTCGCCGGTTCGCCGAGACTGGCCGTCATCTCGCTGGGATCACCGTCGAGGAGAGCTTGCGAGAAGCGTTGCGAACGACGCAGCCAGGTGGGTTCGTCGGTCGTCATGAAGTTGCCCGTCGTTCGGATCCGGGGCAACGCGGCGAGCAGGAACACCGCGACCACTGCTGCCCGGCGGGGGCGGGACTGCGGGGCAGGGGCGTTCATGCTGGTGCAGGGTGGCACAGCGGGTTCGAGAAGCAAAGCCGCTCTAGACTGAGGCCATGGCCGAGTACGAGTCGCCCGAGTGGCACCCCGCATTCGAGGAGTACTGCGAGACGATCTTCGAACTCGACGAAGACGACTTCGACGTCATCCAGGCCCGTATCGCCGAACGGCTCGAGGTCTCGCGGCCGGCCGTGTCGGAGATGGTCAAGCGCATGGAGGCCGAGGGTCTGATCGAGGCCGGGCGCCAGATCACCCTCACCGAGACCGGCCGCGAACTGGCCGAGACCGTCGTGCGCCGCCACCGGCTCGCCGAGTGCTTCCTCACCGACATCCTCGGCCTCTCATGGGCCGATGCCCACCAGGAAGCAGGCAAGTGGGAGCACGTCATCTCCCCGGTCGTCGAGGCGGCGATGATGGCCCGGCTCGACGACCCCACCACGTGCCCGCACGGCAACCCGATCCCGGGCACCGGCTACGAAGCGCCCAATCTGGTCACGCTCGACTCGATCCGTGTCGGCGACGCGTTCACGGTTCACCGGATCCCCGAGGAGCTCGAGTTCCTCGAGGGCATGCTCGACTTCCTCGAGCAGTCGTCGATCACTCCCGGCTCCAAGGGCCGGATGAAGGCCATGTCCCCCGACGGCACCGCAACCGTCGAGATCGAGGGCGCGGCCGTGGGGGTCGGCGAGTTCGCCAGCGCCCGGATCATGGTCACCACCGGCTGAACCGCGGCGGTGTCGTCGGGTCTCAGTAGTGCTCGAGCCGCCGGAGGACCACCGCCCAGGTGAGCACGGCCGAGACCGCGACGAGGGCCAACGACGCGAGCGCACCCTGGGCGAGGGCACCGCTCTCGCCGGCGCTCCATATCTCGGTGGCCAGGGTCTCGAACCCGGCCGGCGCCAGCAGCTTGGTGGCCGGGAGTTCCTTCATCGTCGACAGCATGACGAGGCCCGCGCCGGCGAGGAGCCCGGGTGTCATGAGGGGGAGTTCGATGGTGAACAGCCGTCGGATCCGGCCGGCCCCGAGCGTCGCCGCGGCATCGCCGAGGCGGGCCGGCACCGCTCCCACGGCAACCTGAGCGGCTCGGGTCGCCTGGGCACCGAAGTGCAGCACGTAGGCGAGGATCAACAGCGGGAACGTCTGGTACCAGCGTTGGATGATCGGCGCATCGATCGCCCAGAACACGATCGACAGGGCGATGACCACTCCCGGGAGCGCGAACCCGGCGACCACCATGGAGTTGGCGGTGCCGCCGACCTTGCTGCGGTAGCGGGCCGTCAGCCAGGCCACGGGGAGCACGACGGCGACGGCGATCGCCGCGGTGATCAGACCCGCCTGCGCAGTGTGGACGGCGGGCTCGACGAGCTCGCCGAGGTCGGTGCCGAGCCCGATGGTGTCGGAGTCGGCCCGCAGCCCCCGCCAGGCCCAGAAGCCGAACACCGCCACCGGGCCGACCAGCGCGTTGCCCAGTACGACGACGACACCGAGCAGGGCCGGCCACTTCCAGCGACCCAACGGCACGGTGAGGGCGTCGCGCGTCCGGACGACCTCGATCCGCTGCCGACGGCGATGGAGGGCCCGTTCGGCCCCGACCACGGCGAGGGCGACGACGCCGAGCACGAGCGAGAGTCCCATCGCCCGAGGCTGGTCGAACAGCCGGTCCGAGTAGATGTCGCGGGTGAGCGTGTCGTAGCGCAGGAGGTTGACGGCCCCCCAGTCGCTGATCGTGTAGAGGAACACGAGCAGGGCTCCGGCCCAGATGGCCCCGGAGATCTGCGGGAGGACCACCGTGCGGAAGACCCCCCAGGGCGAACGCCCGAGGATCCGAGCCGACTCCTCGAGCGAGGGCGACAGCGACGCGAGACGAGCAGCGACGGGCAGGTACACGTAGGGATAGGTGAAGAGTGTGAGCACCACCCAGGCTCCGCGGAACCCCGTCATGTCGGGGAGGTCGTCGATGCCGATGGGCGACAGGATCTCCTCGACGAGACCGCCGGTGGCGAAGGCGGCGATGAGGGCCGTGGCACCGACGAAGCTCGGGAACACGAGCGGCAACGGCGACAGCACGCGCAGGAGGCGACGGCCGGGAAGGTCGGTGCGGATGGTGAGCCACGCCAGTCCGGTGCCGATCACCATCGACGCGGCGGCGACGGAGGTGCCGAGCCACAGCGACCGACGCAGCGGCTCCCAGGTGTCGGCCGACCAGATGATGGTCCCGAGATCGGTGCCGAGGTCGAGGTTGCGCGACACGACATAGGCGAAGGGCCCGAGGAAGACGACGCCGGTGAGGACGGCGAGGAACAGCAAACCGACCGGCGGGCGCACGCGCGCACCGTCGGTCGGGGCTGCCGAGGCCGGAGTGGTCGCGCTACTGGACGAGGCCACTCTCTCGGATCAGTTCGATCGTGCCGGTGAGGCCTTCACCGAGTGCGGAGAGCTCGATGGTGTCGGTGGCGTAGCCGTCGAGGGGCGGGAGCCCCTCGGGTGCCGCAACGCCCGGCAACAGCGGATATTCCTGGGTCTCGGCGGCGAAGGTCGCCTGTGCGTTCTCGCTGAGGAGGAAGGCCAGGAGCTGCTCGGCTTCGGTCTTGGCGTCGGAGGACTCGAGCACCGCCCCACCGGTGACGATCACGAGCGATCCGAGGTCGCCGCTGTCGAGGAAGTGGTTGACGCTGGGCAGCGAACTGTCGGCTTCGAGGGCCCGGAGGTTGTAGTAGTGGTTCACCAGCCCCATCGGGATCTCACCACGGCCGACCGCTTCCACGATCGCGGAGTTCTTGGGATAGTTCGGCGAGTTGTTGGCCGCCATACCCTCGAGCCATTCGCGGGTGGCGTCGTCGCCGAGCTCGCTGCGCATCGCGGTGACGAAGTCCTGGAACGAGCCGTTGTCGGGCGCCACGCCCACCCGGCCGTCGTAGACGGGGTCGGTCAGCTCGAGCACCGACGACGGAAGATCGGCGGGATCGACGAGTTCGGAGTTGTAGACGATGACCCGGACGCGGCCGGTGATGCCGACCCAGGTGTCGTCGCTCGCGGCGAACCCGTCGTCGACGAGACCGGTGAGCGAGCTGTCGAGCGGGGCGAGCCGGCCTTCTCCGGCCAGGAGGCCCAGGGCGCCGGGGCTCTGCGAGATGAAGACGTCGGCCGGCGAGTTGTCGCCCTCGGTCTGGATCAGCAGGGCGAGGTCGGCCGAGCCCTCGTAGCGGGCGGTGACCTCGATCCCGGTCTCTTCGGTGAAGGCATCGAGCAGCGGCTCGATGAGGTCCTGGTCGCGACCCGAGTAGACGGTGATCGACGACGCGCCCTCGCTGCCGTCGCCACCGCCGTCGTCGGCGGCGCCACTGTCGTCGTCACCGCAGGCGGTGGCCAACAGTGCCAGGGCGAGAAGCGCGGCCAGGAACCGCACGGTCGATTTGGTGAGTGATGTCGTCATGAGCGCGAACCTACACAGACTCCGTGGGATGTTAGGTATTCCTAACATGTGATGTTCGTCACACCTTCGCCGCCGGCTCCGGCGCGTAGGCGATCGTCGGACCCCCGCGATAGGTGACGGCGACCCGATCGCCCACCCGATGGGCCGGCGCACCCGTGACCCGGCTGCGCAGGAGAGTCCCGTCGGCCAGGCGCACCGTGGAGAGAGCGTCGTGGCCGTAGTACTCGACGTCGATCACGACGGCGTTCTCGCCGTCGGACAGCGCGAGCTCCTCGGGACGGACCATGACCCGGACCGGGCCGGTGTACTCGTCGACCAGGCCGACCACGCCGATGGCGGTATCGGCTCGGCGACCCGTCGCCCGGCCGTCGAGGAGTTCGGCCTCGCCGACGAACGCGGCGAGCCACGGATCGACCGGATTGCGGTAGAGCTCGGCCGGCGACGCCTGCTGGACGACCCTCCCGTCACGCATGACCGCGACCTGGTCGCCCAGCACGAACGCCTCGTCCTGGTCGTGGGTGACGAACAGCGCCGTCACCGACAGCTCACGGAGGAGTTGGGCGACCTCCGCGCGGACGTCGGCCCGGAGGTTGGTGTCGAGACTGGAGAACGGCTCGTCGAGGAGCAGGACCCGGGGCTGGGGAGCGAGGGCACGGGCGAGCGCCACCCGCTGCTGCTGACCGCCCGAGAGCGAGCCGGGCAAACGGTGGGCGAGATCGCTCACCCCCACCATCTCGAGCAGGGCGCCGATGCGGGCATCGGTTTCGGGATTGCGCCGGCCGAGCCGGCGAGGGCGCAGGGCGCGCGGCAGCCCGTAGGCGACATTGGCCGCCACGGTCAGGTGCGGGAACAGGGCCCAGTCCTGGAACACGAGGCCGACCCGGCGATCCTCGGCGGGCACGTGCACGCCCGCACCGACCACCCGGTGACCGCCGAGCCAGATCTCTCCGCTGTCGAGCTGCTGGAGCCCTGCGATGGCGCGCAGCAGCGTGGTCTTGCCACACCCACTGGGGCCGAGAATGGCCGTCTGGCTCCCGGCCGGCGCCTCGAGCGCCACACCCCGCAGAACGGCCGCGCCGCCGAGCTCCACGCACGCATCGCGTACCGCAACTCCCGGAGTGTCAGGCATGCCTTACACCGTACCGGCGGGGCGCTTCAGACAGAAACCCGGCGACCACCGTTCGCGAGCGGTCGGTCACCGCCCGCGTGGGAGGCGGGACGCGTCCGAACTACGGCACCCGGGTGATCGAGCGCACCCGCCACTCCACACCGGGCTTGGCCGGAAGCCCGCCGGGCGCGCCGCAGGCGATCGTCGGCACCGAACGGGAGGCTTCGATGTCGACCCGCCACCGATGCGCCCCGGCGGTCACGTCGACCGTGGCGGCCCCGGTCGGCTCATCGTGCTCCTCGATCACCTGGACCGTGCGGGCGGTCTCGTCGAAACCCCAGTCGTCGACCTCGGCCATGACGGCGCGCTCGGCCATCTGGGCGGGTCCGTCTGCCGCGCCCACCCAGCCGCGACAGCGATGAGCCACGGCGGCGGGCGTCACGTCGGCTCGCAGGATGGCCGTCATCTCCTCGACCGTGACCATGCCCCACATCCGCCCATCGGGAAGCGTGAGGCCCGTCGGCGCCATCCGATGGCCACCGGTGTGGCTTACACGGCGAATCGAGAACGACGGGTCGACCGCGAGGAGGGCGTTCCACATCGTGGTTCCCCGAGCACCGCAGCACACATCGTGACTGCCCTGCGTGCAGAGGAGGAGTTCGCGGCGGGCTGCGGTCGACACCATCGTCGCCGGCGAGGCGTCGAGCCCGTCGGCCAGAAGTCGTTCCAGGAGTCCGGGGACCCGCATGGGGTCGACATGGTGTTCGGCGCGGGCGAACTGCGCCCGGTCGGTGAGGCGATGGGTGACGACTCGGCCGATGCCGTCGGCGAGCGGCACCGCAGCCAGCACCCGGACCCGACGGCCGGCCTCACCGGCCGCCGTGACCAACTCGGGAACGGCGGTGAACCCGTCGGCCGCCCAGACCGGCTTCGGCCACGGCAACGGCACGTCGACCACGATCAACTCGTCGACCCACAGCGCAGTACCGCCGGGATCGAGATGGATCCGTTCGGCGTGGACCGCACATCGCTCGAGCTCTGTCGCCGCCGGCAGCAGGGTCGGGTCGAAGGTGGCGGTCATGGTCCGGTCAGGATCGCAGGAAGCGGCTCGCGATGCACGACCGTGATCCGCTTCGTGGCCCGAGTGAGCGCGACATAGAGCGATCGGACACCCTGACGTTCCTCGGCGACGATCCGAGCCGGCTCCACGATCACCGCGGCGTCGACTTCGAGTCCCTTCACCAGCCGCACCGGCACCACGGTGACGCGTTGGTCGAGTCCGTGTCGGGTCGGTCCGCCGACCGGCATCTCGTGCGCGTCGAACGCGGCGTGGACCTCCTCGACGAGGGAATCGGGAACCACGACCGCCACGTTGCCCTCGTCGACCGCCTCGAGCTCGGAGCGAACGACGTCGACGAGGCCGTCGGTGAACTCGGCGACCGCGGCGATGCGAGGCGGGTCGCCATCGGTGCGCACCGGTTGAGGGGGCCGCAAGCCGGGTGCGGCGTGAGGCAGGACCCGGTTGGCGAGGGCCATCGCCGGGCCGGGGATGCGGTAGCCGATGGTGAGTTCACGGAACCGCGGCTCGCGCTTGCGGGGCAGGGCATCGACGACCGCATCCCACCCGTCGTTGGCCCAGGCCCCGGTCGCCTGGGCGATGTCGCCCACGACCGTCATCGACCCGTTCAGCGATCGCCGGGCGATCATGCGCAACTCCATCGGGGAGAGATCCTGCGCCTCGTCGATGCAGATGTGGCCGTAGGTGCGCACCGCGTCGGTGGCCCGCTTTCCGGGTCGGTAGCCGAGCAGGGCCCGTGCCTCGTCGAGCAGCGGGACGTCCTGGAACCGCCAGATCACGTCGTCGGCGTGGGCGGACCGCGGCCGGTGGAGCAGTTGGATCTCGTCGTCGGTGAAGACGCCCCGATTGGCCGACCGCAGCAGGGCCCGGGAGCCGTAGAGGTCGTGGAGGAGGTGGGCCGGGCTGAGCACCGGCCACATCCAGTCGAGGGCTTCGCGGATCGGCAGTTCGTGGCGCAATCGTTCGCGGACCGTGTTGGCGTCGACGTGGCGTCGGGCGCTCGCGGCGAGCGCGGCGAAGAACAGCTCCTCGACGATCTTGCGACCCGAGTTGTGGCCGCGCGAGCGACGGCGGGCCTCCTTGATCACCGCGGCCGACTCCTCGACGGTGATCCGCAACCGCTGCACGCCGAAACCGATCACCAACTCGTCGCGCAGCGGACGTTCGCGGTCGTGCACGGCGCGGGCCAACACCCGGATCATCCGATCGTCGCCCTTCACTCGGGCGGCAGCCTCGCCGTCGAGCTTGTCGACCCGGACCCTGGGACGCAGGAGATCGGCCAACACGGCGATGTCGACGCCGGCCTCGCCCAGCGAGGGCAGGACTTGTTCGATGTAGGCGACGAAGAGCCGGTTGGGGCCCACCACGAGCACGCCCTGCCCCTCGAGCGGGAAGCGGTGGGTGTACAGCAGGTAGGCGGCGCGGTGCAGGGCCACCACCGTCTTCCCGGTGCCCGGACCTCCCTGCACCACCATCACCCCGGGCATCTCGGCACGAATGATCTCGTCCTGTTCGCCCTGGATGGTCGCGACGATGTCGCCGAGCCGCCCGGTACGGGATGCTTCGAGGGCCGCGATCAGTGCGCCCTGACCACGAGCGCCGACGTCGTCGGGCATGACCCCTTCGAGATCGCCGAACAGCTCGTCGTCTATCCCGAGCAGCGTTCGGCCCCGGGTGGCGAAATGGCGTCGCCGCTCGATGCCCATGGGCTCGCGCCCCGTGGCCCTGTAGAAGGGCTCGGCGATCGGCGCTCGCCAGTCGACGACCACGGGGTCGTGCTCGCGGTCCCAGACCCCGAGGCGACCGATGTAGAACTTCTCGTCGGTATCGGCCGGATCGATGCGCCCGAAGACCAGCGAGCGGTCGCCCAGGTTGAGCTGGCTCAGCCGCGTGACGGCACCGTCGATCATCGATTCGCGCTCGAATCGATGCTGGTTGGTGCCGCCCCGCTGGGCCTCGTGCCCGCCGGTGATGCGGTGGGCGCGCTCGCGCGCGTCCTCCAGGCAGGCGTAGGCCCAGTCGAGGTGGGCCTGCTCGGCATCGAGTTCGGGATGACGGTCTGACACGTTGGGGGCGGACTCCCGGGGAGGGGGAAACGGTTCAGTCTACCCGGGCGTCCGGGCGCTGCGTCCGGGGTTCGACACCCCAACGGGCCACCGTCGTCGTACCCTCACGGATCATGTTCTCGATCGGTTTGGTTCTCAGCGCCGGCGGCCCGCTCGGCGACCCGTGGCATTCCGGAGTCCTGGGTCGGCTCCAGGAGACGACCGGGTGGGACGCCCGCTCGGCGGCGCTGGTCATCGGCACCTCGGCGGGTGCGATCACCGCGGTCACGATCCGGGCCGGCGTCGCAGCGGTCGATCGAAAGCTGCACATGACCGGTGGCCCGATCAGCCCCGAGGCCGAGGCGATCTACAACCGCATCGTGACCCCCTACGACGAACCCGAGGTCCCCCGCGACTGGCGACCGGCTTCGCCCCGTATGGCACTGCGGGCGGCGTGGCCGCCGTGGAAGCTCGACCCGGTGCGAGTGATGATGGCCAACCTTCCCCGGGGCACCCGCTCCGGGGAGCCGCTCGCGAAGCGGATGAACGAACTCCTGCCCGATGGCTGGCCCGAGCAGCCGCTCTGGATCACAGCGGTGCGGATGGGTGACGGCCGTCGGGTCGTGTTCGGGCGCGACGACGTCAGAGGCACTGTCGGGCAGGCCGTGCGTTCGTCGTCGGCCGTACCCGGCTACTACGCGCCGGGAAGGGTCGGCGAGCGCGAATACATCGACGGCGGCGTCCACTCGTCGACCAATCTCGATCTCACTGCCGCCCTCGGCTTCGACCTCGTGATCGTGTCCTCGGCGATGACGGCGGCCGAGGGCGACCGAAACTGGCTCACCGACCCCACGAGGGCGTGGTTCAGCACGAAGCTCGACGAGGAGGTCGCCGAGGTGCAGGCCCGCGGCACCGCGGTGGTCGTGGTCGAGCCGGATGCCGAGACACTGCCGGCGCTCGACAAGACCGCCGACGATGCACGACGCAAGGCAACCGAAGCCGGTGCCGCAGCCGTCGACCGGGTGCTGGCCGGTGTCGACGGAGCCGGCCTGGTCGAGCTGATCGAACGGGCGAAGGCCACGTCGTAGCCCGACCCGACGACTCAACAGCCCCCGCCGGGGGTGGGGATGTCGGGGATCGAGGGGTCGACCACCTCGACGTGCACGTGCGGGTTCGACGGGTCGTCGGTGAACTCGTCGACCTGCGACTCGAACGGGAGCCGGGTGGCCCGCGGCGCGATCACGGTGATCCCGGCCTCGAGCTCGTCGCCCACCCCGACCGCCAATCCGTCGATGTGGAAGATCTTGACCTCCCAGCCGGGCGCCGTGTCGGGCTCGATCACCAGGAAATCGTCGGAGTAGTCGCAGTAGAGGACGTAGGTACCGGCCCGGATCACCGTGCCGGTGACCGGCGAGCGGATCTCCGACTCGGGGTCGACCACGATGTCGGCGGCCGTCCGGGAACCGGTGTTGCGACCCCGGCTCTCCAGGGTCACCGAGGGCGCCGCACCGTCGGTCGGCGTCTGCTGCTGCGAGCCGTCGTGGCCCGCCTCGTGGAAGCCGATCATCTCGACCCGGCGAGCCGGATGGAAGAGCAGGACCGGCCCGGCCGACGCGAACTGCGTGTGGTCCTGCTCGAAGTACACCGGACCGGCCGGCAGAGTCGTCGTCGTCGTGGTCGTGGTCGTCGTCGTGGTGGTGGTGGTGGTCGTGGTGGTGCTCGTGGTCGTGGTGGTGCTGGTCGTGGTGGACGAGGGCACCGCGAGTGCCTCGGGTGCGGCCGACGCGACATCGCCGTCGTCGCGCAGCCCGCAGGACGCGGCCAGCGCGGTGAAGGCCAGGACGGCGATGGCGAGCCTCAGGGGGTGGGAGTGACTCGGCACCCCGCAATCGTACTGCCCAGCCCACTGGCGCCCCGGGCCGCGGGCATCGGTAGCCTCGGCGGCATGTCCGCCGGCCGATTCGACGACCACCCCTTCATCCGCGCCTGCCGATGCCAACCCCACGACCGGGTCCCGGTGTGGTTCATGCGTCAGGCCGGCCGGTCGCTGCCGGAGTACCGCGCCATCCGCGGTGAGGGCACGATCCTCGACGCGATCGCCGATCCCGACCTGTCGACCGAGATCACCTTGCAGCCGGTGCGCCGCTACGGCGTCGACGCCGCGATCCTCTACTCCGACATCGTCGTCCCCGCCCACGCGGTCGGCTTCGGACTCACGGTGACCCCGGGGGTGGGCCCCGAAGTCGAACACCCCTTCCGCTCGGCCGCCGATCTCGACCGTCTGCGGCCGCTCGATCCCGAGGCCGACACCCCCTACGTCCTCGAGACGGTCCGCCAGCTGGTGACCGAGCTCGACGTGCCGCTCATCGGTTTCGCCGGTGCGCCGTTCACGGTGGCCTCCTATCTCATCGAGGGACGCCCGTCTCGCGACTACGCCAACACCAAGCGCCTCATGTTCACGGACGAGACGCTCTGGCATGCGCTGATGGAACGACTGGCCGACATGGCGATCACGTCGCTGCGGTCACAGATCGACAACGGCGCCTCTGCGATCCAGCTGTTCGACTCCTGGGCGGGCGCGCTGTCGCCCCCGCAGTACGAGCGCTACGTGCTCCCCCACTCCTCGCGGGTGCTGGCCGGCGTCGCCGACACGGGCGTGCCCCGCATCCACTTCGGCGTCACCACCGGTGAGCTGCTCGAGCTGATCCGCGACGCCGGCGCCGACGTCGTCGGGGTCGACTGGCGGGTGCCGCTCGATCGCGCCCGCGCCCGCGTCGGCGACGAAGTCGCCCTCCAAGGCAATCTCGACCCCACGATGGTGCTGGCCGGGGTCGACGCCGCCCTCGAGGGCACCAGAGACGTCCTCGCCCGAAACGCCGGCCATCCGGGCCATGTTTTCAACCTCGGCCACGGGGTGATGCCGGCGGTCGACCCCGACGTGCTCAGCGCGGTCGTCGAGGTCGTGCACCGCGAAGGAACCGTCAACTGATGAGCGACCGGACGGTGATCGTCGGCGGCGGGATCACCGGTCTCGCCGCCGCCCACGAGCTGTATCGGCAGGGCCGCGATGTCGTGGTGCTCGACGCCGCGCCGCGGGTGGGGGGAAAGGTCGCCGGTGGCCCGGTCGACGGCGCCGGCCTGCCCTTCGACGTCGACATGGCGGCCGACGGCTTCCTCGCCCGAGAGCCCGAGATGACCGAACTCTGTATCGAGCTCGGACTCGAGGACGACCTCACCTCCCCGCGGCCCGGTGGAGCCTTCATGTGGGTCGACGGCGCGCTCCGCCGCATCCCTCCAGGGGTGCTCGGTGCGCCGCTCGACCCCGATGCGGTGGCCGCCAGCGGCATCGTCTCCGACGCCGGCGTCGAGGCCCTCCGGGCTGCGCTGGATCTCGATCACCCCGCCCTTGCCGGCGACGCGACGGTGGGCGAAGTGCTCCGGCCCCGAGTGGGTGACGAGGTGTTCACCCGCCTGGTCGACCCGCTGATCGGCGGCATCAACGCCGGGACGGCCGACGAGATGAGCATCCGCGCCGGTGCCGCAGCCCTCGCCAACGCTGCCGCGAAGGGCGGATCCTTCGGCCAGGCGCTCCGCGACCATGTTGCGACCGCGGTTTCCGCCGGCCCGGTCTTCCATGGCGTCCGCGGCGGCAGCCAGCGCATCGTCGATGCGTTGCAGGACGAGCTCGGCGATCGGATCCACACCGGGGCCGAGGTCTTCGACCTCACCCGTGACGGCGACACCTGGATCGTGCGGACCGACGACCACGCCCACGACGCCGATGCGGTGGTGCTCACCACCCCGGCCTGGGTCAGTGCGGGACTTCTCGCCCCCCACGCGCCTGAGGTGGCCGCCGTGCTCGCCGGCCTCGACTACGCCGACGCCGTGCTCGTCACCTTCGTGGCCCACCGCGACCAGGTCCGACACGAGCTCGACGGGGCCGGGTTCCTGGTGCCCCGCGATCAGGGTCTCCTGATGACGGCGTGCTCGGTCTCCTCCTACAAGTGGGAGCACTACGACGACGGCGAGCACGTGATCATGCGGGTGTCGGCCGGGCGCACCGACGACGGCCGGTGGCTCGAGATGACGACCGAGGGCGTCGTCGCCCGACTCCTCGACGAGCTCCGCACCACGGTCGGACTCACCGGTGAGGCGGTCGCGCGGGTCACCGAGTGGCGGCGGTGTCTTCCCCAGTACCGCCCCGGTCATCTCGACCGCTGCGACCGGATCGACGAATGGCTCCGCCGGGATGCGCCGGGGGTACGGATCGCCGGCGCGAGCATGCGCGGCCTCGGGCTACCCGCCTGCGTCCGCCAGGGCCGCGCCGCGGTCGGGGCCGGCGCCTGACGCCGACGCGGTCTGCGAGGATTCCTTGCGAGAATTGTCCTCGGGATCCTCACACTCTACGGTGGGGACATGGCCGACGACTTCCCCCCAGCAAAGAAGACGAGGCGCTCGCGCGCCGAGCTCGAGGAGCTCATGATCGAAGGCGGCACCGAGGTGCTGCGAGAACTCGGCGTCGAGACGCAACTGTCGTCGGTCAGCTACGCCAAGGTGTTCGAGCACCTCGAGCGGACACGCGGCGTCCGCGTCACGTATGGCTCGGTCCACGAACGGATCTGGAACTCACTCCAGGAGTACCAGCTGTCGGTGATCGAGCGAGCCGGAGTCTGGGACCACGCAGCGATCACGGACGAGGGTTGGGTCGACTGGCTCCAGACCATGGTCGCGCTGTCGTCGGGCGGGGCCGACGAACCGGTCGGTGAGGCCGCCCGGGCCGGCGCGCAGTCCACCTACCGCAACCGCACCGCCGCCCACACGCCACCGGCGGGAGACCCCGCCGTGCCGACCGGGGCCGACGCCGACGACGTCGCCGCGACGCTCGCCGTCGCGGTGGCCGACGGACTGCAGCTGCGGTCGTTCCTCACCGGCGACGACTCTGCCGCCCTCACCGAACTGGCGCAGACCATCATCCGGGATTGGGCCGATACCCAGGGCCGATGACTCGTCGCTGACCGCCTGCTGGGCGGTATGTGACTTCCGTCTCAATGTTGCGGTTGTGTGACGGAACTCCTCTACCTTGTCCGTCGCTGAGGCGTCGGTGACCGACCCGCTCCCCTGCCCACGACCAGCGCGTCGTGTGAACGGTCACCCAGATCACGTCACGACACGGGCCCTGCCCGAGGAGGCAGCACTTCTCATGCGTCGAACGATCCGATTGATCGCGTTCGCCCTGACCGCACTGTTCGTCACCGCCGCGTGCACCCCGGAGGAGCTGGCGTTGTACCTCGACTCCACCGAGGAGGTACGAGACGTTCTCTCCAACGAGGAACTCCACCGTCTCCGGATGTGCGAATCGACCGACAACTACGAGGCCGTCTCGCGCAGCGGTACCTATCGCGGTGCCTACCAGTTCGACCAGACGACCTGGGACGACGTGGCCGGTCGGTTCTTCCCCTGGCTGGTCGGCATCGACCCGATCGAGGTCGCTCCGTGGTGGCAGGACGCGATGACCCGCGCGTTGTGGTCGGAGCGGGGCAAACAGCCCTGGCCCATCTGCGGCCACAAGGTCTGAGGAGAATCGGCGGTGCGTTGCCCGTGACCGGGCCACCGCCTGTGGGAGTCTGACGGCGTGTCGTCGTCACCTCATCCCCCGTCCGGCAGCGAGCCGGCTTCGCCACCCACGGCCCTGACCACCAGCACCGATCCCACCGGCGAGTTGCTGGTGCCGTTGCTCGCGTCCGACACGGGCCCGGCCCGGGAGTGGGCCGATGCGGCACAGGTCGATCAGGTCGCCCGACCGGAAGACCTGGCCGAAGGCGACACCCATCTCAACGTGATGCGCACGTTCTGCTTCGCGGACCTGAGCGGCTTCACCGCCTACACGCGTGAGCACGGACCCCATGCCGCGGTTCGTCAGCTGGGCGAGTTCCGCCGGGTCACCCGCAATGTCGCGGCGAAGCGTGGTGTCCGCGTGGCGAAGTGGTTGGGAGACGGTGTGATGCTGGTCGGCACCGAATCGGCCCCGACGATCGCGCTCGGGGCCCACCTGGTGCATCACTTCTCCGAGTCGGCCATTCGCGTGCGAGTGGGGATCGCCACCGGTATCGCCCTGCTCTTCGAGGGTGATGACTACATCGGTGAGCCCGTCAACCTGGCCTCGAAGCTCTGCAACCAGGCCGAGCCCGGCGAACTCCTCGCGGTCACCGATCTCCAGGGGCTGCCCGCGTGGGTCCGTTCCGACGGGGAGGTGCCGGTGCGCATCAAGGGCGTCGGCGCGGTCGGCGGCGTCCACCGACTCCGCGTCACCCCGCCCACGTGAACCGAACTCGAGCCTCGAGCGCCCTCGCGGGGCTCGGCATCGCCGCCGCGCTGCCGCCCTGGGGATGGTGGCCGCTCGGCCTGGCCGGACTGGGTCTGTGGTTCCACCTGCTCGCCGACGCGGCGCCGCGGACCCGCTTCCGCCGCTCGTTGCTCGTCGGCGCCTTCTGGGCCTTCCCTTCCACCCTGTGGATGTTCGACCTCACACCCCCGGGGTGGCCGGTGGCCGCCGGCGTCTTCACCCTCCTGGTCGCGGTGGCCGGCCGGGCGACCCCGGCATCGGGAGAGCGACGGGCAGCCGCGTTCGCGGCGGCAGTGGTGATCGCGGAGCTGGTCCGCTGGCACGTTCCCTTCGGCGGCGTGCCGATCGCCACGCTCGCGATGGCATCGGTCGACACGCCGTGGGCGGTCGCGGCCCGGTTCCTCGGGTCACCGTTCCTGGTGTTCGTCACCGTGTTCATCGCGGCCGGGTTGCGCGAAGCCGTGGTGCGACGCCGGGTGCCCTGGTCACCGATCGGCGCCCTCTGCGCCTCGGTCTTCCTGGGGTATCTCGGTGGCATGGGGGTCGACACGGTTCGCACCATCGATGTCGTCGTGGTGCAGGGCGGCGGGCCACAGAACACCCGGGCCGACACGTGCGAGAACCGACGGGTCTTCGAGCGACATGTGGCGGCGACCGAACGCATCGCCGACGACGAGGACGTCGATCTGATCCTCTGGCCCGAGGACGTCGTGCACCCGGTCGACGACGCGATCCCCACACCGTCTCGCTGCGACGCCCCGGTCCTGCGCGCCGACGAGGCCCTGGGCGAGTTGCAGCGACTCGCGGCCGAGAAGGACGCCACGATCATCAGTGGTTGGTTCGAACCGTCCGACGACCGACGGTTCAACGAGAACTTCTCGCTGGTGGTCACCCCCGACGGGATGGTCGGCGATCGCTACGACAAGGTCCGTCTCGTTCCCTTCGGCGAGTTCGTTCCCCTGCGGTCGTTCCTGGAGAACTTCAGCGACGAGCTGCCGGGGCGCGACGTGCGCTCGGGCACCGGCCCGGCGGTGCTCGACACCGAGTTCGGACCGCTCGGTATCGCGATCTCGTGGGAGATCTTCTTCGACTATCGCGCCCGCGATGCGATGAACAACGGTGGGCAGGTCCTGCTCAACCCGACCAACGGGTCGTCGTACTGGCTCACCATCGTGCAGACCCAGCAGGTCGCCTCGAGTCGGCTGCGGGCGATCGAGAACGACCGTTGGGTGCTGCAGGCCGCACCGACGGGCTTCTCCGCCGTGGTCGGCAACGACGGCACGGTGCACCAACGCACCGGCGTGAGCGAGCAGGCGATCCTGCGCCAGGCGATCCCGCTACGGGAGGGGCGTTCGCTCGCCACGATCGTCGGGCCGTGGCCCATGTTGTTGTTCTCGCTCGCCGTGCTGGCGCGGGTCCGCCGATGAACTGGTCACGCTCCGTCCCTCGCTGGTGACGATGCGTGCCAGCCGCTACTCTTCGCGCGCCATCATGAACGAACCAAAGCCGACGATCTCGCCCTTGGGTCGCAGAGATGTTGTCGCCCTTCTCGCCCTCCTGCCGGCCGCGGCCATGCTTCGCAACGTGTGGCGCGGGTCCGACATGCAGTACCAGGACTACTGGCTCATGCACGATCGGCTCACCGAGGGCGGCGCGTTGCTCGATCTCGGCGCGCTGTTCACGCTGAACAACGAGCATCCAGTGGTCGTCCCCCAGCTCCTCTATCGGCTCGGGGCGCTCGTCGCCGACGGCTCGAACCGGTGGCTCGGCACGCTGGTCGTGCTGATCGCAGCCGGTCAGGTCGTCGCGCTCTGGTTCGTCGTGCAGCGCCAGTCCCACCGGACCCCGACGTCTTTCGTCCCGGCGCTGTTCGCAGTGAGCGCCAGCGCCTTCCTCTTCTCCCGCCATGGCGTGTGGAACTTCATGGCCTCGATGAGCGGCACCGCCTGGCTCACCGCGAATCTTCTCGTCGTCCTCGCCATCACCCTCACGGCGACCGAGCGCGACAGGGCCGCCCTCGTGTGTGGTGTCGGCGCGTCCTTGAGTTACGCGACGGGGCTGATGGTCTGGCCGGCCCTGCTCATCGGGCGGATCGTGAGAGAACGGCGACTCATCGTCGATCCCTGGTTCATCGCCCTCGCGACAGCGACCTACGCCTGGTACTTCCTGCTCGCAGACGCAGTGAATTCACAGAGTGGGCCCGGTGAGTTCCAGCCGATCGAGTCGCTCAACTCCGCAGCCGTGTTCGGGGCGGCAGCGGTGGAGCCCGTCATCCTGCGGGGAGCGCCGATCGGGTTCCTCGGGCTGTACGGGGGCGCCTTCATCATGGGCCACCTCATCTGGCGGCGGCGCGCCGCGGCCGCGCCGTGGGTTGCGCTCTATCTCTACGCGTCGCTCTCGTTGGTGCTGATGTCCTATGGCCGGGGAGGCGCCGCGTTCCTCGCCGAGTATTCGCCATCTCGTTTCACGTCGCTCTCGAGCCTCTTGTGGATCTCGATCCTCGGCGGGTTGGTGCTCCTGATCGACGACGGACGTCTCTCGACGGGGCTGTGTATCTTGGCGATCATCCTGGCGGCGCGAGTGGGAGGAGCCGAGGTGGAGAA
>JAUIML010000174.1 GCA_030432715.1 Acidimicrobiia bacterium
GCCAGCCTCCTCGAAGACGTGGGCGAGCGTACTCACGGTACGCGTGCAGAGCGGTCAAACCGGAGTGAGCACCACGACGTCGACCCCAGCCGACAGCAGCTCCTGCGCGCACGCCGGACCGGTGTCGAGACGGATCTCCGAGACCGTGTCGGGTTGGTTGCCCGCGAAGGCGTAGTGGGTCTCGGCGACTTGACCGATGACGCCGTCGGCGGCCAGCTCCTCGAGCCGGTCGATGGGGTACACCACGTTGAGGTCGAGCTGGAACCCGCTCCGGTCGAAGTTCGGGCTCCAGTGCCCGAGCACCAGCTCGCGATCCGCCCGATCGATCTCACGGAAACCCGTGTCGTCGGGCGTGAAGCGCTCCTGGTCCTGTCGATGCAGCGCTGCCGACGTGACGATCGCGACCGTGCACTCCGCCAGCGGCTTCTGCGGTTTCGTGAAGGGGGTGGTCTCGAACTCCGGAACGGGGAGTTGCTCCCCGAACGCTCTCATGGCGGCGTCGCCGGACATGCGCACCTTCCGATCTCATCATGTGCCAGGTGAACCGGCAGCATACGGGTCCCGGTATCGCTGTGACAACTGGCAAAACCTCACAGCGTCGCGTAGGTTCCGTCGGACGGAGGGGTCGAGGGGACGGGCATGGTCGACACGACGTTCGGACATCACGCGCTGGTCCTCGGTGGAGGCGGCAGCGTCGGCATCGCGTGGGAGGTCGGTGTCCTCGCCGGTCTCGCTCGCGCCGGCGTCGACACCACCGACGCCGCCGTCATCGTCGGCTCGTCCGCCGGCTCCGTCACCGGTACGCAGCTTCGCCTGGGACACTCCATCGACTCACTCGTCGAGGATCAGCGGAAGCCGACGGGAGACAGCGGATCGGGTCCGCCGCTCCCCACGGACTTGTCCGGTCTCCTCGAGGTCCTTCAGGTGACGCGCGACGCCGAGGAGCGTACGCCCGAACTGTTCCAGGAGGTGGGAAGGCGGGCGATGGCGGCTGACACAGGACCGGAGTCGGCATGGATCGGCCGGTTCGAACACCTCGGACACGCGTGGCCCGACGGCGACCTGCGCCTCACCGCCGTCGACTGTGCAACGGGGCGACGACGCATCTGGACGGCGGCGGACGGCGTCTCGTTGTGCGCGGCCGTCGCATCGTCCTGTGCGATCCCCGGCGTGTTCCCGCCCATCTCCCTCGACGGGAGCCACTTCATCGATGGCGGACTGTGGAGCAGCTCGAACCTCGACGTGGCCCTCGAGTCCGACGTGGACCGGGCGATCTTCATCGGCCCGCTCCGGGCCGGCGATCCCGGCGCGTCCCGAGCGCTGGCATCCGAGCGCGAACTCCTCGCCACCGCGGGCGTGCGCGCCGCTTCGATCGTGCCCGGCGAGGCGTTCGCCACCGAGATCGGCGCCGCCAATCTCATGAACCCGAGGTTTCGCGAACGCGGCCTGATGCTCGGGATCGAAGACGGCACCGCGGCCGCTGAGGCCGTACGAGCACTCCTCGACTGATCCCGACCCACCAACAACGACACCCACCACCCATGACGAGGAGCACATCGATGAGCGACCCCATCCGCCACGAGTACGGCAAGCCGAACTTCGACTACATCAGCACCTGGTTCGAGCGGCAGGACGACGGTCCGTTCTGGGCCCTGAACCTGATGAAGTACCGCGAGCGCGCCGTTGCCGCCGACGGCACCGTACAGGAACGCTCCGGTCTCGATGCCGACAACGAGTACAACCCGAGCGCGCAGATCGAGGCCGTCGGCGGCCGCATGGTCCTCGTCGCTCCCGTCGAGACGCAGCTGCGCGGCGACGACATCGCCTGGGACCGCATCGGCGTCGTGCTGTATCCGACACGGATGTCGTTCATCGAGATGTCGAACCGCGACGACTTCAAGAAGCAACACGAGCACAAGAACGCCGGGATGGAGACCACCATCGTGGTCGCCTCCATGCCGTGCGCCGGTGACCCGCCGCCCACCGACGTGTCATCGGCCACCGGAACCGGCGACCGATTGCTCCTCCATCTCGTCACCGACGCCGGGGCGCCCGACATGGCGGAAGGCCTCGACCACGCCCACATCGGACGATTCACCGTCGAGGGCAGGATCTTCGGCGACGCCCGCGAGTGGGTCGAGGCCCGCTGGTACCGCATCGACGCCGACACGGCGAACGCGCTCGCCACCGAGGCGCCCGTCGACGACCGCGACAGCTATGCGCTCGTGCTCGTTCCTCAGATCGACGCGCTGGCCGAGTCGATCGTGGCGGGCACGCCGCCTGGATCGCCGTCACACGAACCCGGCTGACCACTCACCCTGTGCCCCTGCGGCATCCGCATGCCCGTGGTCCCGTTGCCCGCAGCGCCCGGTGCTCGTAGCGACCAGACTGGCTCGTCGACAGTGGGCGATCCGGCTCGCTCGCCCCCGGTCGCGGGCGCCTCAGGAGCGCCGGAGCTCGTTCCACGGTGTCGTGCGCCGCTCGGCCTCGTCGGGCTCACGTGGCAGACCCAGGACCCGTTCACCGATCGAGTTGCGCAGCACCTCGTCGGTGCCGCCGGCGATCGACTGGGCGGGAGTGAACATTGCGAAGCGGTGGAAGAGCCCACCGTCCGGTGCGTCGTCGCCCCACAGCATCCCGGCGGCGCCCAGCGCCTCGAATCCGAGATCGCGGGTGTTGCGCCCGGTCTCGGTGCCGGCCACCTTCAGACCGGCGACCTCGGGGCCGGGCTGACCGGTCGCCTTCATGTTGGCCGCGCCACGACGGCCGGTGAGACCGATGACCGTGCGGTCGATGTGGAGCCTGGTGAGACGGTCGCGCATCGTCGGGTCGGCGGAGTCCTTGCTGCCGTGGGCGAGAGCGCCGGCGAAGACCTCGCCGGAGCGGCCACTCATCGTGATCGAGAACCCGTCGGCCGCCGCCTTCTCGGCGGCGGCGTGCTCGCCGACCGGCATGGCGAGATCGGCTTGGTAGAACGCCGCCGTGTCGCCGAGGCCGGCGTTGCCCGGATCACGTTCGAACGAGAGCGTCGTCATCGCGACCCGCCAGCCGTCGCCGTCGTCGCCGACCCGGTCGTCGTCGTGCACTCGGGCCTCGTCGAAGAACACCTCGTTGAAGGCGGCGTCGCCGGTCATCTCCCGCAACGGGCGGACGTCCACACCGGGCTGGCGCATGTCGATGAGGAAGTAGGTGACGCCGCGATGCTTCGGTGCTTCCGGATCGGTGCGGGCGATCAGGATGCCGAAGTGGGCGTAGTGAGCCCCGGAGTTCCAGACCTTCTGGCCGTCGACCACCCACTCGTCGCCATCGCGCACGGCACGGGTGCCGAGCGCCGCCATGTCGGATCCCGCGGTGGGTTCGGAGAAGAGCTGACACCACGGGGTCGTGCCGTCGACGATCCCCGGGAGATACCTCTGCCGTTGTTCGGGCGAGCCCATGGTGAGCAGGGTCGGCGCGACCAGGAAGGTCGCCACCCCGTTCGGCGGCCCGTACGCACCGACCGAGCGGCGGGCCCGGAGCACGGCCTTTGCCTCCCCGCCGGACAGGCCGCGACCACCGAGGCCTTCGGGCCACTGCGGGAAGGCGAACCCGGACTCGGCGAGCACACGCCACCACTCCCCCAGCGGCATGGCCGCGTCCCAGTTCGTCTCGAACCACTGGGTGGCCTCGCGTTCGATGGCGGTGATGTCGGTCATCGTGTGTCTGGTGCCTGCCTCTCCCTCACACGGGGGCGAGGCCATCCTCGCGAATGTCGGCGGTCGTCCGCAGTCCGGCGCGATTGTCGAAGTCGGCGGCCAACTCTCGGCCCTCGTCGAGCACGAGCCAGAGGCGCATGAGGTGACGCTTGCGGTCCTCCTCGTCCCAGTCCTCGAATGCGGCCCGGGAATGGGCGACGGCGTAGTTGTTGATCAGGACGATGTCGCCCTGCTCGAGCGTGAACCGGACGTGGATGGATGGATCGGCCGCCAGTTCGTCGACGAGGGCCAGCAGTTGATCCTGCTGCTCGGTGAGGGGTGGGCATTCGTCGAACCGGTGCGCGGCCGTGCGGGCGTATCCCGAGTTGTGACGCAGCGAGAACCGCCCGTCGGGCCCGACCGACGCCAGGACCCGGGTGTAGAACGGCCCACCGTCGGGGTGTTCCTCGTCTCGGCAGTCGAAGTTGAAGGGCTGGTAGTAGGTGTCGACCAGGTCAGGGCGACGGGCGAGCACCTCGTTGTAGATCGTCTGCAGGGGCGCCAGCGCGCTTTCGCCCCCTTCCTTCGCCGTCCGGTAGCAGAGCAGGCCGAGCAGGTCGGTGGACGTGTCCGTGTGGAACGGAAGCGCGATCCGGACCTGGTAGCCCCGGGCACTCGGGTCGGTGAAGATGTCCTTGCCGGTGTCCCGGACGTGGCCGAGGAGATGGCCCCGGTCGTTCTGCTTCACCGGGGAGCCGAGCTGGCGACCGAGTGCGTAGTAGACGAGGCCGGCTTCCCGCTCGGTCCACCCCGCCAGGTCGAGGCCCCGCACGACGACGAACCCGGGGCCGTCCTCCAGCTTCGCCATCCAGTCGGCCAGGGCCGGGGCGAACGCGGGAATCGGCACCGAATCGCGGTCGATCGCCCCGAGACCGAGTTCGCGGTCGGACAGGTCGACGCGGAGCCGGTCGAGCTCGGCCACCTCGACGGGAGAGAGTTCGTAGAGATAGTCGTCCGGATCGAGGTCGGGACCTCTCCAGACGGCGGGGCCGGTCAGCGGTTCGCGGATGATGGTCGGAGTATCAGTCATCGGAGGTTCCGGTCGGGGTCGGGGATTCGGGAAGCTCGGCCGATCGCCGCTCGGGAACGATCGCCCAATGGTCGCGCGGGACGAGGCCGCGGTCGGCAAAGAGCCGCGTCAGCGGGTCGGGGGACGCCAGCAACCGGGCGGCCAACTCGCCCAGGAGACGACCGAGCGCGGTCTGCTCCCAGAACCACGTCATGCGTTCGGCCGTGGTGGCCGCCCCCGGCTGCCGCGCAACCGCGTGGAGGTACCACGTGCGGAGGTCGTCGGCGGCCAGGCGGAGCGCTTCGACCGCCGGCTGATCGCCTGTGTACCCGGCGGTGTCCTCGCCCGCCGCAGCGGCACCGAGGAAGACCACCAACTCGTCGAGACTCATCGAGCTGTTGAGCGCCGGAGCCGGCGACAGCTCGGCCCAGGCCGCGAGCTGACCAATCTCGGCCCGGACCGCGGCGACGGGGTCGCTCTCCTCGACCGGGCCCGGGCCGAACGACACCGGGCACGTCCACACGACCTCTTCGTCGGTTGCCGGTGCGTCGTCGGGGAAGTCCTCGAGCACGACGGGTCCGTCGCTGCGGTCGAGCAGATCGAGCGCCGCCCGCAGGACTCTGCGTTGGAAGGAGGGCTCGTTCGGCGCACCGAACGGCCGGCCGAGCTCGAAGGGCACCCACAGGAAGCGGGGCAACCGCATCGCCTCGGTCTGCTCGTGGATGAGCGAGATACCGGTCGTGGGCATCCCGGCGGTCTCGAGGTAGTGGGCGACCGCGCCGACCGCGCGGGTGCAATTCGGTCAAACCGGCACGAGGCAGACCCCGTCCACCCCGTCGGCCTTCAGGAGACGGGCCAGCTCGGCGCAGGTCGGTTCGATCATCTCCGGTGGCCAGCCCGCGCCCATGAGGGAGTAGTGATGGTCGGCCACGGCGCCGATCGCCCCGTCCGCCGCGAGCTCCCGGAGCCGCTCGAGCGGGAACACGACGTTGACGTCCTCGCGGAAGCCGGTGCGGTCGAAGTGGACCGACGAGTGGGTCATCGTCAGCTCGCCGAGATCGGCGTCGCCCGGGATGACCCGATAGCTCAGGTCGACGAACGAGAAGGCGTCGTCACCGGTCCGGTGGAGCCCGGCCGTGGTGACGAGGGCGACGCGGCGCTCGGCCAGGGGCGGCCCCTCGGCCCAGGGCGCGGTCTCGTACACGGGCAACTCCTTGCCCATGATGTGGTCGCGCTCGGCCGCACTCAGGTCGGCCAACCGAACCAAGGCTCAGCCCACCGGCTCGAACTGGGCGGTCTCGGGGTTGAACGTCGCAATAACGCCCACGGAGTCGCTCAGGTCGAACTTGCCGGGGCCGAGCGATGCCTCGGCGACGTCGGTCACCTCGATGGGGCCGAACGCCTCGGCGGCCTCCCGGAACGTCTCCGTCGTCAGATTCACGCCGGCCGCCTCTGCGATCGGGACGAAGATGTCGAAGACCTGACACGCGATGATCGTGACGCCGAGGTTGTTGCGCGACTCGTCGAGCGCGACCTCCTCACCGGAGGCCTCCTGGAACGCATCGACGCACTCGCGCACGCCGTCGGCCCCGCTCTCGTACTTCTGCGCCTGCGAATCACCCTCGACCAGAGCGGTCGCCAGTTCGAACGGTGCCAGATCGAGTCCCTGTTGATCGCGCATGAGCGAGGGGTTCACGGCGGTGCCCTGGGGAAGGATCATGGGCAGGTCGATGTCGGTCTGGTTGTACGCGATGAGCAGCGACTGCGAAACCAACCCGGCGCTCCCGATCACGGCTTCGGCACCGCTCGACCTCCACACCTCGGTCAGCGTCGTCAGCTCGTCGGTGAGGGCGAGCAGGTCGTTGCCGTCGCCCAGGATCAGCGTGTCGGCGACCACGTCGACACCCGCGGCCCTGAGCGCGTCGACGTACTGCGCCTGTTGTTCCGCACCCTGTGTCCCGCCCACAACCGCGACCTTCATCCCATCCCGGAGCACGTCGCCGTCGAGGAGCGCCTGCACCCGGTCCTCGATGAGGCGCGCCGGAAGTGCGGGAAGCGTGATACCGGGGGCCGTGTAGCGCTCCATCTGCTCCGCGCTGATGCCGAACGTCGAGATCACGATCGTGTCGTTGAGCGCGCCGTAGCAGTCGGCCGTGGTCCGGACGAAGGTGCCGAGGGCTGCGAAGACTTCGATGTCCTCGGTGAGCTCGATGCAGACCGACTCGGAGTCCTCGTCGTCGAGCGGGTTCGTCAGGCGGACCGAGAGCTCGATCATCCGGCCGTTGATACCACCGGCTTCGTTGATGCGGTCGGCGATCGTGCGGAACTTCGCCTCGATGTCGCCAGGATCCCGGGCGATGAGCGCGGTGTTCGGGAAGACCGCGCCGACCTTGATGGCCGACTCGGTCACCCCGATATCGGTTGCGGTCAACTCGGCCGGGTCGTCGGGAGCAGGGGCGTCGGCATCTTCGGCGGCTGAGTCGGGTTCGTCGCCCTCCGAGCCGTCGTCGGTCGGTGCCTGGGTGGTCGTGGTCGCGTCGTCGACGTCGGCATCGGCGCTGTCGTCGTCGCCGCCGCAGGCCGCGGCGACGAGCCCGACCGCGCACAGGATCGCGAGCCACGTCAACCGCCGGTTGGACGCTCGCTGGTACGACATGCCGATCCCCTCCCCCGCGACGACTCGACGCGCGTCACCAGGACGCTAACAAGCGCTTGTCCAACTGGCAATAGATTCGCCGGTGGGACCGGCCGCTCAGCTGATGGCGTACGGGCGGTTGTCGGCCGGCTGCGGAGGCGCGGTCGTGTCAGGGACGATGGTCGCCTGGTCGAGGTGGTCGACGAAGTGGCGCAGGACTCCGGCTTCCTCGAGAACGGCGTCGAGTGCCTCGGACCGGAGCTGGACGTAGCGTGCGAGCAGGACGCCACGAGCCCAGTCCAGGAACGGCGACGAGGAGATCTCGGCGGTGATGCCGTCGGCGATCTCGACGCTGGCCGAGCCTTGCACGGTGGCCTCGGCGACCCAGGGGAGGTAGTGGCGGCCGGCTTCGGCGATCACTGCGACCAGGGTGTCGGGCACGTGGCCCGGGTCGGCCCACGGGCCGAAGGTTTCGCGCTGGGGCATGCGCAGCCGATTCGTGTGAGTCACCGCCGCCGGGCCGTGCTCGTCGACGACAGCTCGGCAGTACGGGTCGCCCACGAAGTGCGCGGCATTGGCGCCGAAGACGGCGAAGTCGGCGATCGACGGTCGTGCGCCGAACAGGTAGCCGCCCCCGTGGTCGAGGTGGGCGCCGAGGGCGACGAACCACGGGGTCACGACCTCGCCCATCCAGGCATCCATGTGCTCGGCCCGGATGCCGATCCGGGGAAGGCTGGCGGTCATCGCACCGACGACCATCTCCCTCACCATCGCCCCCGGCACCGGGACGTGCACACCCAGTTCCTCGGCGAGCTGCCAGCCGGCGGTCACCGTGTTCTCCGGGTAACTCCAGCGGCTACCGACCGCCGGCCGGTAGTGCCACTCGTCGGAAAGGTCGTCCAGCAGGTACGCCAGGAAGCGCTGCGTCGAGTCGTCGGGCAGAACCCCGCGGTTCGGCGGCAGGTCCGCCGCTCGGTCGAGATGCTCGATGATCGATGTCGAGTCCCACATCGGCGTTCCGTCGGGCAGGTCGACCACCGGGATCGCACCGGTCCACCCCGCCGCCGCCGCCTCGGG
>JAUIML010000175.1 GCA_030432715.1 Acidimicrobiia bacterium
GGCGCGGGTGCGGTTGATCGTCAACAGCGGCGCGGTCTCGGTGAGGCCGTAGATCTGGATGAACTCCCAACCGAGTTCGGTCTCGACGCGTTCGATGGTCCGGGTCGGCGGGGGTGCCCCGGCGACGATGATGCGAACTCGGCCCCGTCCCGGGATCTCACCGTCCCAGTCGGCCGCTGCATCGAGCACGGCGGCGACCACCGCCGGGGCCCCGCACATGATCGTCACCCCGTGCTGCTCGACCCGGCGCAGGATCTCGGCCCCGTCGACCTTGCGGAGGACGATGTGTCGGGCCCCCATCGCGGTCATCGCGTAGGGCATGCCCCATCCGTTGCAGTGGAACATCGGCAGGGTGTGGAGGTAGACGTCGCGATCGCTCACCCCTGTGTGCCAGCCGAACGTGGCGGCATTGATCCACAGGTTGCGGTGCGTCATCTCGACGCCCTTCGGCCGGGCCGTGGTGCCACTCGTGTAGTTGATCGTCGCCGTTGCCGACTCCGACGGTTCCCAGGCTTGCGGCTCGGCCCCGGTCTTGTAGAGCGCGTCGGACTCCTCGCCGGCGATGAAACGATCCGCGACGTCGATGTCGCCGAGGGTGGCCTCGAGTTCGGGGTCGATGATGAGGGCTTCGGCGCCGCAGTGGCGAACGATGTAGTCGACCTCCTCGCGGCTCAGCCGGAAGTTGATCGGGACGGCGACACGGCCGAAGGCGCTGGTGCCGAAGAGGTGCACCAGCACGCGAGCCGAGTTCTGCGACACGATCGCCACTCGGGCCCCCAGCGGGAGGCCGAGGTCGTCGAGCCCGGCGGCGAGTCCGCGGGAGAGTTCCTCGAACCGTCGATAGGTGAGCTCGCCCAGCGACGGCGCCGGTTGGTCGGCCTCGTCGACGACGCCGACCCGGTCGCCGTAGACCAGCGCGGCGCGTCGTAGATGGTCGGCGATCGTCAGCGGTACTTCCATGGAACCCCCTCGGCGGGCCCGAAACTAGCCTTCGTTGAGCAGGGCCGCGAACTCCCGTTGCACCAGCTCGGTCACCGGACGTTGTTCCGCCATCCGCCATTCGGTCCAGGGCAGCCAGTCGTGCCAGCGGGCCGCCTTGTCGAAGTCGAGTTCGGCCACGATCAGGTCCTCGTCGGCGCCGGCGGTGGCCAGCGCGACCCCGAATCCGGGGAAGTCGGGCCCGCCGATCACGCTCCCGCCCGCCCATCGGGAGCCGCCGTGTGTGTCGCCCACCCGATTGCTCGACGCAGCGTAGACGAGGTTCTCCTGAGCCCGGACCAGCGTGGCGTGGGTGAGGTTTTCGCGGGCGTGGGGGAGATCCGACCGTCCGGTCGGGTTCACCAGCAACCGGGCGCCCTTGAGGCACAGGAGCCGACTGAGCTCGGGGTTGTTGTAGAAGTCGTAGCAGATGGAGATGCCGATCGGCCCCAGCGCCGTGTCGAACACGGGGAGTTCGTCGCCCGGCGTGAAACGGTCGGTCTCGAGCGGAATGCCCAGGTGCAGCTTGCGGTAGGTACCGATGAGTCCGTCGGGCCCGATCAGGTTGGCGCTGTTGTGGATCACCCCCGGCGTGTCGCCGGTCTCCTCGAAGCCGTAGATCACATGGATGCCCGACGAGGCGGCCGCTTGGGCGATGCGTTGGGCCGAGGGACCGTCGGCGGTCTCGGCCTCGGCCAGGTGCCAGTCGCAGGGGGAGTGGGCCGTGGCGCACGGCTCGCAGCGGCCCCAGGTGTTGATGGCGAGCTCGGGAAAGATCACGAGGTCGGCGCCGCGGTCGGCGGCCTCGCCGGCGACGGCGACGAGGTGATCGACGCTGCCGGCCTTGTCGCCGGGCGCCGTCGAGAAGTTCGCACACGCCACCGTGATCCGGCTCGGCCATCGGGGGTCGTTGACATGGTGGGAGCCGGCCGGCGGATCGGTGTCGAGCATCTCGACATACTGTCAGACTCGGGTATGGCTGTTCGCGTCGACAAGTGGCTCTGGGCCGTTCGGGTCTACAAGACCCGGACGAAGGCATCGGCCGCGTGCGACGACGGCCAGGTCCTGGTCAACGACGTCGCCGCGAAGCCGGCCACCCGGGTCGACGTGGGCGATGTGGTGACGGCCCGCCGCGGCGACCGGACGTTGATCCATGTCGTCGTGGAGCCCATCGAGAAGCGGGTCTCCGCGTCCCGGGCGGCGGAGTGCATCGAGGACCGGTCACCGCCGCCCGAACCCCGAGACCGCCCCGGCGAGGCCGTCTTCGCTCGACGCGACCGCGGGGCGGGCCGCCCGACCAAGCGAGATCGTCGCGAGATCGAGCGGCTCCGCGGTCGGGACCGCCGCCCGTGACCTGGTTTCCGTGGTGAAGCCGGACAGTGGAGGCGCACGTCGCGCCTCCACTGTGGCTTCACGGTCCGAATGGGTGGAGGGGTACCCGGACCGGAGATCGGTTGTGGTGCCTGCCGACTCGTCGGTCACCGGCGATCGCAAGCTACGGCCGCCACGTGACGTCGCCTTTGCAGCCGGGGCGTGGGTGTGTGAACTTCAGATGACGCGCGGGTGGACGCAGGCCCGGTCGAGGCGCCGGTCGTTCATCCGGTGCCGTCCCAGAGGGCGGTATCGGGGTGGAACTGGCTCCACGCGAACCAGAATGCCTGGTGGGCCGCGAGGGGCTGCCCGTCGGCGGCGTTCGCCGTGTAGCCCGCGCCGTCGGTTGTGATCGTCACCCCGCCGAAGTCGACGGTGGTGCCGGGATCGGCGAGCGCGGCATCGAGGGCGGCCACGCGGAAGGCGACCGGTCCGTCAGTGGTGATCACTCCGACGACCGGGTCCTGCACCGGAAGGCGAGGGTCGACGTCGCCGATCGGGAAGATCGGTCCGTCGTCGTCCCGGCCGCCGAGTGGATCGGCCGCGTAGCTGCGGCCGATGCCTCCGTCCTCGGCCACGATGCGGGTGTCGGGGTAGGCCTCCTTCCAGTCTCCCCAGGTGGCCGTGCGGACGGTGACCGGGGTCAGGGCCACGCCGAGTTCGCGCAGGGGGCCGCTGACCGCCCGGCCGGTGAAGGTGTCGAGCACCGACCGGGTGTGGAACTCGTACATGACCTTGTTGCTGCGGGTGAGCAGGCCCGACGTGCGGAGCTCGTAGGAGTCGTGGTCGCCGAGGTCGGCACCGTCGGCGACCTCGTCGGTGAAGTAGGCCTGGGCCGAGCCGCACAGGGTGCAGTAGGGCATGCCGATCCGGCGGCCCGCCACCGTCATGTTCACCATCTCGTACACTTCCATGATGTTCTTCGGAAAGGCCACGGCCTCGCCGTTGACCACCAGGCCGAACACGATGGCCTCGTCGGCGTACCAGTCGCCGCCGTCGGCATCGGTGAGCGCCGGGTCGTCGAGGGCAGGAATGCAGCCCTGCGGACAGCCGACGTCGGTCTGGTCGATCGGACGATCGTCGATCAGCACGCCACCCCAGGAGACCAGACGCCAGTCGATGTCGGCATCGGCATCCTCGAAGAACGGGGCCCAGCCCGGCTCGACCAGTTCGAACAACCGACGCTTCCACTCGACGTAGCCCGGCGGGGCGGGAGTGTCCCAGGCGATGAGATGGTCGGTGGTGTTGCCCCAGGCGGACCCGTCGCCGTCGGCGGCCGTGCCGGTCACCTCCTCCCAAGCCCGTACGGTCGCTGCGCTCTCGTCCGTTCCCGGACGGACGAAGCGCAGGATGTCGCTCAGCAGCCATGCGACGCGGGAGTCGCCCGAAGCCCCGAGGCGGGTGAGGGCGTCCGTGTCGACGGCGGCCGGGATGGAGTCGAAGACTCGGTCCAGGTCGGCTTCGATCGACGGGTCGAGCGGGCCGTCGGGCACGCTCGGGGCGGCTCCGAACCGGATGGGCGCGTCGCCGCTCGCCGGGGACGGGGCTTCGGTGCGCGAGGCGGCGTCTGACCCGCATGCGGCACCCATGAGGGCGAGGATGGCAGTGATGAGGGCGAGGCGGAGACGCACGCCGTGGAAACGCCGCAGCCCGGGAATCAGTTCCGCGCGGCCGGCCCTTCGAGTTCGATGCGAGGCAGGATGCGGTCGAGCCAGTTCGGGATCCACCAGTTGCGGGAACCCAGGAGCTCCATCGTCGCCGGCACGAGCAGCATGCGCACGAGTGTCGCATCGAGCACGATCGCCGAGGCGAGTCCGGTGCCGAACACCTGGATCACCCGGTCGTCCTCGAGCAGGAAGCTCCCGAAGACCACGGCCATGATCGCCGCGGCGGCGGTGATCACCCTCGCCGTGCTGGCGAGGCCGTCGGCCACCGACTCGACCGCGTCGCCGGTGCGGTCGTACTCCTCGCGGATCCGCGAGATCAAGAAGACCTCGTAGTCCATCGACAAGCCGAACACGATCGCGAACATCATCATCGGGATGAATGGTTCGATCGGGGCGGGGTCGACGCTCGTGAGGTCGCTCAGCCAGCCCCACTGGAAGACGGCAACCACGACGCCGTAGGCGGCACTGATCGAGAGGAGGTTCATGATCACGGCCTTCAACGGCACGAGGATCGACCGGAAGACCGCCATGAGCAGGAGGAACGACACCGTGAGCACGGCCCCGAAGAAGAGGAACGTGCGCTGCCCCAGATAGTCGCTGAAGTCGATGCTGGCCGCCGTGCCGCCGGTGAGGAACACCTCTAGCGAGGAGTCGCCGACCGCGTTCGGGATGACGGTGTCGCGAAGATGACCGACGAGCTCCTCGGTGGCCACGTCCTGAGGCGCCGTGGTGGGGATGACCCGAAGCACGAACGCCTCGGGTTCGGTCGGGTCGTCGGGCACGGGTCCGAAGACGGCGGCCACCCCGGGATCGGCGGCCAGCGCGTCGGCCACGACCTGAACCCGGGGTTCGTCGCCGGACTCGCCCGTCGCGGTGACCAGGAAGGGTCCGTTGAAGCCGGGGCCGAAGCCTTCGGCCAGGAGGTCGTAGGCCCGGCGGGTGGTGGTGTCCTCGGCGAAGTTGCCCTCGTCGGAGAAGCCCAGCCGCAGGCCCAGGACCGGCGCGGTGAGGATCAGCAGAATGGCGGTGCCGAACAGGGCGCCGGCCCAGGGTCGTGACTGCACGAGTCGACTCCAGCGGTACGCGACGGTCTCGCGCAAGGGCTTGATCCTGCGATCCGGGAGCGGACGCTGCAGCGCCGGCACGAAGAAGCCGGCGATCAGGACGGCGCCGGCGACGAGGAATGCGATGGCGAGCGGCGCGATGCCGAGGCCGACACCGAGCATGCCGACCGCCACGAAGCCGGCCGCCAGGATGCCGCGCACGCGGGTCAGTTCGAGTCGGCCGACCCCGAAGCCGAGGAAGGCGGGCAGCAGCGTGAGTGACGAGACGAGGGTCACCAGCACGGTCGTCGAGGCCGACACGCCGAGGCCGGTCACGAAGGGCAGGCCGATGGCGATCAGGCCGAGGAGCGACAGCACGACCGTGAGTCCGGCGAAGAGCACCGCCCGCCCCGACGTGGCCATGGCCATGGTGATGGCGTCGACCGGCGCGTTGCCCTGGTGCAACAGGTCGCGGTAGCGGTTGAGGATGAACAGGGCGTAGTCGATGCCCACGCCCAGCCCGACCATGACGGCGAGAGTGGTGGCGAACTGGGGACCGTGGGTGAGGTTCGACACGAGCACGGTGAGGGCCATCCCGGCCCCGACCCCGATGACGGCGGCGCCGATCGAGATGCCCATCGCCAGCACCGAGCCGGTGGCGAGGACCAGGATGACGATGGCGAACGCCACGCCGATCAGCTCGGTTTCAGGGGGTTCGAACACCGCCAGACCCTGTCCACCGATCTCCACGGTGAGTCCTTCGATGGCAGGGATGAGCTCGGCGATCTCCTCACCGATGGCGCCCGACTCCTCCTGGCTCACTTCGCGGTCGAGGTTCACGTCGGCGTAGCCGATGGTGCCGCCGGGCGCGAGGCCGCCGCCTCGCTCGTCGAAGGGCGAGGCGACCGTGACGAACTCGAGTTCGTCCGCGGCCGCGAACATCGTCGACATCGCTGCGACCACCGCCGGGTCGTCGACGCCCTGTTCGGCGGTGAAGACGATCTGGCCGGTGAGGCCGTTGCCGACGCCGTCGAAGTACTCGTCGAGCACCTCGAAGCCGTCCTCGGTCTCCGAGCCGGGGATCGACTGCTCGGCGTCGAAGCCGTTGCCCAGGGTGAGCGCCGCGCCCACCAGGACGATGATGGATGCCAGCCAGATGCCGACGGCCTGCCGTCGGTTCTCGTGACACCAACGACCGATGCGAGCGACCATCGGACCAGTGTGGCGTCGTCGCGACCGGCCGCCGCGCACCGGTGCGCGTGACTCCGGGCACGTGGGCCGGAACGGCTACGGCGTGGCGCTGTCGTGGGGGAGCGAGCCCCGGGCGGCCCGGAGGTAGCCGTAGGGCGTCTCGGCCCGGAAGTTGCTGACCCGACTGGTGTAGACGTCGGCGTACTTCTCGACCTGGCGGGCGAACAGACTCTTGTCGACGCCGGCGCGCATCAACGGCCCCCAGGCGACGTTGCCCAGCTCGGTCGCGGCGCGGGCGAGCGGCGCGATGCGTTCGTCGATCTCGCCGACGGCGGCGGCCGCGGCCTCGGCTGCCGCGTCGAGGTCGGCGTGGGGCTCCCCGGCGACGACCTTGCGTCGCCGGGCCATGCGCAGCCGGGAGTGTTCGCGCTCGCGGCGGATCTTCTCCTCCATCATCTCGCCGAGGGCCCGGCTGTCGTCGCGGAAACGGTCGGCCGCGTCGACCTCGGCTTCGAGTTCTCGTGCGATGAGTGCGGTTCGCCACCGCAGTGTGTCCTTGGTGACGTGGACGTCACCGAACAGGTGGTCGCCCACGTACAGGAACTGTGAAGGGTCGTGCCCGAGGCTCTGTTCGACCATCCGGGCGTTGCCGCCGTGGTACACCGTGCCGGGCTCGAGGGGGCCGAAGTGGGGTTCGAGCAGGCCCCGCTCCTCGTCGACCACTCGATAGATCGGGCCGACCTTCGAGAAGAACCGCGGCTTCGCGGCGGCCACGATGACCACGTCGAAGAGATCCCGCCACGTCTCACCGGCGGGCATGAAGCGGTCGAACGACCAGCTCATCATGAACTGTGTGTAACTCCACTCGGAGTTGGTGATGAGGAGCAGCTGCTTGCCCGCGAGGCGTTGATCCTGCAGCGTCGGGATCAAGCCGGGATCGGGATCCACGAATCGGTCGGGTTCGGCCACGATCGCGGCCTTCAGTGAGCCGTCGGTGTGCACCGTGCCGAGCGCCTCGTCGATCGCCCGGTAGAGGTGGGCGTAGGAACTGATCCCGGGGAGGGCCTGCCGGTCGTGGAGCTCGACGAGCTGGCACCACAGCGAGGCGCGGCTGAGCTCGAAGAGCGTGTTCATGAACTCGAAGCGTTCCGCGCCGAGCTCGACGACGGTGCCGTAGTACGTGTCGCGAAGCTCGCGAAACGACAACGGATGGTCGCCGTGCTGGGCTCGCACCGCGTAGCCGAACCGGGTCGCCTTCACGAGGTTGCCGAGTTCGAGGTCGAACGTCAGACCGAGGGTGAAGGCGTCCGGGTCGAACGTGAGATCCGTGACCGGCCAACCTTCGTCAGCGAGGACTTCGCGGGCATGTTCGAAGGCCGCTCGCTCCCACTCGTCCACGAAATAGTGGATGAGCGTGTAGTCCATGTCGTACCCGATGGCCCGGACGCCCCGGAGGTTGAGCGTGCGGTTGCAGAAGAGGCCGCGGGAGGCGGGAAGGATCGGGGGCGCATCGGTCACGTCGTCAGTGTCGCACGGCGCAGCGGCTCGATCGCGTCCACATAGTCGGCGAGGCGCGCCGCGATCTCGATCGGGGCCTCTGGGTCGTCGGGATCCGGCGGCTCCCACACCTCGGATATCCGTCGCCAGTCGGCCATGCCGAGGAACGGTCCCGCTTCGGCGGCATCTCCCAGCGCCCGTCGCCAGGACGGGCGTCCGCCCAACCGGTCGAGGGCGGCTTCGTTCTCGGCGACCGAGCGGTACTCGGCGTGGTAGCCGATCTCGAGCGCGGCGTCGCCGTCGACGCGGATCAACTGGGCCTCGTAGTGCTCCCGGGCCGCGTCGTCGGCGCCGAACCAGACCTTGATGCCCCGGCGGTGCCATCGCGCCTTCGGCTCGCCGAGTTCGTCGTCGACGAACCCTTCGAAGGCGTCGAGCACGTGCTCGAAGAAGCTGCGCTCCATCTCAGTGCAGTTGGCCGGTGACCGATCGGGGGGTGAGCGTGATCACGCAGCGCCCTTCGGCGACCATCGCGGCGCGGTACTCGTCCCAGTCGTCGTGCTCGCCGGCGATGGTGCGATACAGGGCGACGAGCGCATCGGCGGTTGCGTCGTCGGGCGCGGTGGTGGCCGGGGAGACCGCGGCCACGGCGTCGATCGAGAGGTAGGACCACGACGCGGGATCGCTGAAATGGAAG
>JAUIML010000176.1 GCA_030432715.1 Acidimicrobiia bacterium
TGCGGACCTCACCAGGTCGAGTCGCTGCTTCGCGGGCCCTACGGCGAGGCCGATCACCGCGTTCGGCTCGATCATCGCGCCGTTCCAGCGCACCGGCTCGTTGACGATGTCGAGGAGCCGGCGGGCCAACCAGCGGGTGGTCTGGTCGTCGAGGACGTCCCGCAGAACGATGGCGAAGACGCCGGGCCGGCGGAGGAAGATCAGCGGACCGAAAGGTCCGCTGCTGCTCCCGACCCATCCATAGCTCTGCACGCGATGGGCGACCGCCGCGGTGAGGGCGTCGGCAGCACCCCGGTCACCGGCCGCCGCCCGTGCCGCGATCTCGGGGACTCCCAACGAGACGACGGCGAAGCGGCCACTGACGCTGGTGGCCACCAGGTCGTCGCCGAGCACCGTCTCGATCCCGTCGAACAGCGGGAGTCCGGTCGCCCGGTCGAACACCGAGTCCGGGCCCCGCTCTCCGTCGGTGTCGTCACGTCCGATCGCCACCGAGAGCGCGACCCCACCGATCACACACAACGCCACGAAGGTCGCCGGCCCGCCGACGACGAGCCCCGCGAACACGCAGCCGACCGCGGCCAGTGGGACGACGCGGGAAGCTTCCGGGGCGGCGGCCACCGCGCGGTCGGCCCTTCGCAGCGCGGCGGCGATCTCCTGATTCGCCTCGTGGCCCAACCCGACCCTGTACATCGTCCGCTCGCTCTCCTCGGAACTCGGTCGTCCCGACGGACACAGTTACGTCGGTCACCGACGGGAAACGAGAGACGTCACCCGGAAAGAGCCGATCGACCCAGATGGGGTCCCGGGCGACCGCGGCGCCGCCCGGCGCCGGGTACTACTTGCCCGGCTTGGGGAGATCCAGCGGCGCGACCGCGCCGAGGCGGGCCGCTTCCTCGTTGGACTGGCGGATGTCGGCCGCAACTTCCTCCCGATGCACCGCGACGGATCGGGGGGCGTCGACGCCGATCCTGACCTGGTCACCGCGGATGTCGAGGACCCGGATGACGATGTCGGGTCCGATCACGATCGCTTGATTGGCGCGGCGGCTCAGGACCAGCACGTACTAACTCCTCATGTGACCGGCCTCAGCCGGACAGGCTCTCGCGGGTGGAGTACTGCGAGTTCGAGAGTACGACCTGGCGACCGACTTTGGTTCGATCGTTGATCACGAGCGGCCCGAGGAGGTTCGCGGTGATGGATCGAGCGGCGCCGTCGTCGGATCCGTGCACGGTCACCAGCGCGAGCACTTCGGCGTCGGCTGACGTCTGCAGATCGATCGCCGCGACATCGGCATCGGACAGCTCGAGGTCGTAGGACGGGAAGAAGAGGAACGCATCGATCGCGAGGAACGCCAGTTCGGGATCGTCGACCGACTGCAACCACTGCCATCCGTGGGCGTCGGGAATCGCGACCCGGACGTAGCGGCTGGCATCGGGAAACCCGAGCAGCCCGCCTTCGATCTCGACCATCTGGTCCTCGATCGCATCGAGGACACCGAACCGTGCGGTCGTGATCTGCATGGGTCGGATGCTACTGGTCGTGGTGTCATGCACCGGTGACATCGGGTGCCCCTTCCGGTGTGTCGACGTCTGCGGTCGTCGGCGCCACCTTCGCCTGCGCGTCGGCCACCGCGGCACGCGCATTGACGAGGGCGGATTCGACCGAGCGGAGGGCCGCCTGCGTCTGGTAGTTGTCCATGAGCGACCCGAGCGCGCCGACGACGAACATCGTCAACACGAAGGCGATCGAGATGCGCATGACCGCCGTGGTGAGGCTGATCGCATCGTTCATCGCCGAGGCGATGACCGGAAGTGCGATGCCGGCGGTTGCCAGGAGGGCCCAGCCCGAACGCGCGGCCTGCCGGCGGCGGGCGTTGCGTCGGTGGACGCCGGCCACGATCGACTCGACGGTCGAGCGCTCGGCCGCGGTGAGCTCAGCCACGGCGCCGGTTCTCCAGCCACACCGCGGCCAAGAGGTCCGGCGTCGCGGGGCGACCGGACACCGTGCTGACCGGGATACCGAGGTCGAGCATGGCGAGCGGTTCCACCGTGTCGGCAACGGCCACGAGCTCGATCGCATCGACCCCGCCGATCTTCGCAGCCGTGCGGCCCACGTCGTCGGCGAGCCGCCAGGCTTCGGCGACGAGCCGGACCTGATCCGCCGCGAGTTCGGTGAGCGCTCGGAGCGCCCACACACGATCGACGGCTTCGGTCCCGAGATCGAGCACGATCGGCACCGCTCCTCGCTGGCGCCAGCGGTCGGCTCGGGCGGCAAGATCGGCGAGGTCGTTCACGACCAGCCACGAGGGGACACCCTCGATCTGCGTCGAGCGGCTGACCACGGCGACGTCGCCGTTCCAGCGGCCGAGGCGTTCGCCCATGTCCCTCGCGGCATCGAGGGCCGTCTTGCCGTGACCCACGAAGACCACGACGCCGGCCTCGGGCACCGGAGGTGCGGCGGGCACGGCGTCCAACCGCTCGAGCATGGCCCAGAGAAGGTCGGTCTTGGGTGTGCGCTCCTCGTCGAAGACGGTCGTCCCGCGAGGCGGGTCCTCGAGCGCCACGGCCGCCGACGTCGTGGGCGCCGCCGGTGCGGGCGCGGTCGGAGCGGGAGCGATCGGGGTGCTCGGCGACGGCGCGGGCTTCGCGGCCACGGTGTTCGCACCGACGCCGGCGCCGGCGCCGACCAGCTGTCGACCGGGGGCGGGATCGCCATCACCGAAGAAGTCGTCGAGGGCGGCATCGAACTCCGCGAGCACGGGCTCCGCCGGCTGCCCCCCGCTGATCCGGCGATCGGCCATGGCGTTGCGCACCATTGACTGGAAGGTGTCGGCTTCGTCCTCCTCGTCGAGGAGGGCGAGGGCGGGATTGGCCTGGACCGCGTTCGACGGTCGGGCCCAAACCTCGAACCACTCGCTGGCGAAGAAGCCGAAGACGCCGCCCCGCCGCACGCGGTTGGCGGCTTCGATCTCGACATCGGATCCGAAACAGAGGCGCGCCTCACTGAGGACCTCTTCGAGGTTCGGACCTTCGAACAGCATGGAGTTCGTCACTGGGTACCTCCGGTGGCATCGATGACGGTGGACGGATCAACGACGGTTCCGACCGTCGCGATCTGGACTTGGGGGCCGATCTCGCGAAACGACAACACCGGCGGCGGGTTGTCGTAGCCCTCGAGCATTCGGGACAGCGGTCGACGCAGGGGCGGCGAGCAGACGAGCACGGGGGAATGCCCGTCGCCCTCGGCCCGCACGGCGAGGTCGCGGATCTGATCGAGGATCGACTGGAGGTGGCCGGCGTCGAGCCGGGTCGAGGCGGCCTCCACGCCGAGCGCGGCGACGAGTTCGCGTTCGAGCAGCGGATCGAAGCTCAGCACCGGGAGGGAGCCGTCGCGCGCGTAGCGCTCGGTGATCGCGGGAGCGAGGACCTCACGGACCGCCTCCACGAGATCGTCCGACGACTGGGCCCCCCGGGCTGCCTCGCCGATGACCTCGAGGATCCGGACCATGTCGCGGATCGGCACCTGCTCGCGCAGCAGCTGCTGGAGCACGCGTTGGACCTGCGGCAGGGCGACGTCGCCCGAGCCGAGGTCGTCGATGACGGCGGGGTCGGACTCTCGGACCATGTCGAGCAGGTTCTTCACGTCCTGGCGGCCGATGAGCTCCGCCGCGTTCTGACGGGCGATCTCGGCCAGGTGGGTGGTGACGACCGACGCCCGGTCGACGACCGTCGCACCCAGGCTCTCGGCCTGGATGCGGTGCGATTCGGGCACCCACTTGGCCGGGAGGCCGAACACCGGCTCGACGACCTGTTCGCCCGGGAAGACGCTGAGATCGTCGGCGATGACGAGTGCCTTGCCGGGCGGGGCGATGCCCTGGGCGAGTTCCACGCCGTGGACGAGGATCGCGTAGCTCCCGCTGGGAAGCTCGATGTTGTCCCGCGTCCGCACCGCAGGCATGACCAGGCCGAGCTCGAGGGCGATTTTCCGGCGCAGCGCCCGGACCCGATCCAGCAGGTCGCCGCCACGCGCCGGGTCGACCAGGTCGACCATGTCGGCGGCGAGTTCGAGACCCACGGCCTCGACCCGGATGGAACGCTGGAGCGTGGCCGGGTCGTCCGGGTCGGCGACGGGAGCGGGCTCGGGTTCGACCTCGGCCGCAGCTTCGTCCCGCAGGTCGTTCTGGGCCAGCCGGTAGCCGAGCGCACTCGCCCCGGCGCCGACGAGCGCGAACGGCAGGAACGGGAGGCCGGGCACGAGGCCGAGGCCGGCGACGACAAGGCCGCCGACGATGAACGGACGGGACTGACGGGCGAACTCGTTGGCGACGTCGGTACCGAGATCCGACGTACCGGTCGCCCTCGTCACGATGATGCCCGAGGAGATCGACACCAGCAGGGCGGGGATCTGCGACACGAGACCGTCGCCCACCGTCAACAGGGAGTAGGTCGAGCCGGCTTCGCCGATCGACATCCCCTGCTGCACGACACCGATGACCAGACCGCCGATCAGATTGATGGCGGTGATGACGATCGCGGCGATGGCGTCGCCCTTCACGAACTTCGAGGCGCCGTCCATCGCTCCGTAGAAGTCGGCTTCGGAGGCGACTTCGGTGCGACGTCTCGTCGCCTCGAAGTCGTCGATGACGCCGGAGTTCAAGTCGGCATCGATGGCCATCTGCTTGCCCGGCATGGCATCGAGGGTGAATCGGGCGCCCACTTCGGCGACGCGGGTCGCACCGTTGGTGATCACCACGAACTGGATCACCACGAGGATCAGGAACACGACGAGGCCGACGACCACGCTGCCGCCGATCACGAAGCGACCGAAGGCTGAAATGACGTCGCCGGCTTCGCCACGGCCCAGGATCAGGCGGGTGGTCGACACGTTGAGACCGAGTCGGAACAGCGTGACCACGAGGAGCAACGAGGGGAACGACGCCAGGTCGAGGGCCCGCTTCACGTTGAGCGTGGCGAGGAGGATCAACACCGCCACGGCGATGTTGAGGGACAGCAGCATGTCGAGCATCGCCGGCGGGACCGGGATCACCATCATCACGACGATTCCCACCACTGCGGCGGGGAGCGCCATGGTTGCGGTCATCGAACGAGGCACGATTGCTCTCCCAAACGATTTGGGTCCTCGCCGTCCATGGCTCAACGGGTGCACGCGATCCATCGCGCACGAGGCTCAGCATCGGCCCGTTCGGCACCGGCATAGTGGGCCATTCGACTCAGTCCGGCTGAGTCAGGCCGCGTCTGCCTGTTGGGGGTCGGGCCAGTGGGTGCGGTGGTTGGGGACGGGGGTGCCGTTGGGGCGGGTGAGTTTCCATTCGCCGGACTCGGTGCGCCATGCGTGGAAGCCGTGTTCTTTGGTGCGGTTGTGTTTCCCGCAGCCGGGTGCCCCGTTGCCGGGGCTGGTTCTGCCGTGTCGACGCCACGGGGTGAGGTGGTCGATCTGGCACTTGGAGGCGGGGATCCAGCATCCGGTCCAGTAGCAGCGCACTTCGGTGAGCAGGGCCGCATCGCGGGCGTTGCCGGTGAAGAGTCGGGTCCGGCGGCCGAGGTCGATGACGACACCGGCCGCGTTGACGACGACGCGACGGACGTGGTCGACCAGGGACGTGGCGACGATCTCGGCGGGGTTGACATAGCGGCCGTCGATGGTGCGCGAGAACCGGTTGCGATCGGTGGGGTCGATGGGCGCCGGTTCGGCGCCGACCAGGCGCGCCCCGTGGTGCTCGTAGGTGGCGTCGTCGATGACCAGGTCGGTGCAGGTGCCGAGGGGTTGCCCGTCGGGTCCGACCGCCGCGCCGCGGCGGACGAGTTCCATGAACGCGTCGTAGCGCAGCTGCGCTGATGTGCGCGGGAGGTGTTGGCGCCAGTTGTCGCCGTGTTCGGCTTGGGCGGCTTCGATGTCGGCGAGGCGCAACGCGTCGACCAACCGGTCGAGTGTCTCGTCGAGTTGGGCGCCGTCGACACTCATCATGCGGCCGCGGAGGTCCCAGAACCCGTTGAAGTCCTGCACCGTGTCGATCGAGCGGCGTCGCCAGCGCCGGTTGGCCTTGGCTTCGGCGCCGTCCTGGTCGACCCGGTTGGTCCACTCGACACAGAACGCGTCGAACTCGACGAACTCCATCTGCCGGGCGGCGAGCAGGAACTCGTCTTCACACACCGCGACGTATTCGCGGACCCGTGGGTTGGCCCACACGGCGGCGATGCGGCGGACCTGGTCGGTGCCGACCAGCCCGTCGGCGTAGCACTCGGCCACAGCCGGCAGATCCCGGAGGCATTTCATGACCCGGTCACGTTGTGATGCCTCGGGGCCGGACAGGTGGGCGTGGAGGCGCATCATCAGTCGAGCCGAGAAATGGGCGTCGGTCAGGTAGACGCCGGAGCGGTCGATGCGGTCCAACAAGGCGATCCGTTGCGCATCCAACCGCCGGGCCTCACGCTCGATACGGGCGATCTCTGCGGCTGCCGCATCCGCATCGAAATCCACCTCACTGCCGAACATACGTTCGACACTACGCCACCCCTGTGACAGCGCTTGACCCTCGTCATCGGAGCGCGTGGGTCGCCGTGTCGGCAGCGTGATCCAACGGTCAGCTCGGCAGTGCGCCGAGGTCGACGAGGAAGCGGCGCGCCAGCTGCTGGCGAATCGCGGGATCGATCTGGCCGGCCGCCGTGTTGACGCCCTGAAGGTCGAGGTTGAGCGCGAACACCCAGGACTCGCTGCCGTTGCTCGTGGTGCCGACCAGCCACCCGAGCGCTGGGTCGTCGGCGAGCACCGTGCCCGTCTTGTGCGCCCAGGTCCATCCGTCACCGGATTCGCGCACGAGGATCGCGAGGACCGAGTCGACGACGTCAGGCCGGAAGGGGAGTTCGCCGAGGACGGCTTGCTCCAGGAAGTCGATTTGCTGCACGGGTGAGATCCGCAGTTCGCCATCGAGCCAGAAGCGATCGATGGCGCCCGAAGTGTCGGCGTTGCCGTAGCCGGCTCGCCGGACCCAATCGGCCATCTCGGTCTCGCCGATGCGGCGCGCCATCTCCTGGTACATCCAGACTGCCGAGACCTCGATTCCCGACCGGAGGCTGTGATTCCGGTTCCAGGCCCCGATCTCGCGAGTCACGCCGTCCCACGCGACCTCCGTGTCCACGTCGGGCAGCGTGTCGGTCTCGAGGACGATCATCGAGTTGAGGACCTTGAACGTCGAGCCGGGTAGGCGTGGTTCCTCGGCGCGATCAGGGTTCCACACATGAGTCGCTGTCCCACCGACCCGACGGGCCACGAAGGTGCCGGCGGTACCGGCTGCGGCGAAGTCGTCGCCCCAGTCGTCGTGTTCGACGATCGTCGACGCAATCGAAACCTGCGGCGAGTTCGCCTCCGGTGACGATGACGATGACGATGACGATGACGAGCATGCCGCGACGACAATCAGGACAGCGAGCGCCGAGAGCCTGCTCATGGGGCACGAGCCGGCTCGGGTTCGAAGACGGCGTCGACCGTGCTCTCGAAGACGGCGGCAATGGCAAACGCGAGCGGGAGGCTCGGGTCGTATCGCCCGGTCTCGATCGCATTCACGGTTTGGCGCGACACGCCGAGTCGGTTGGCGAGCTCGGCCTGACTCCATTCACGTTCGGCGCGAAGGCCGCGAATTCGACTCTTCACGCGTTTCGGCCCTGGCGAGCCCCAACCACCGCCCATGTCGCCATACCGGCCCCGTAGACGATCCAGCCGGCCGCCGTCGACGCGACGCCAGCGACACCGACGAACCCGAGCGTGATCGCCGTGACCATCGCCACGCCGAAGCCCGCCGCCATCGCCTCCAACATCAGCGAGCGCTGGTATTCGTCGATGCGGCGCAGATGCCGGGCAACGGCACGAACGCCCCAGAGCGCCGGAACGATCGGCAGCAAGATCAGAATCCACTCTCCGGTGGAGTCGACCTCGTCACCGACCAGGGGCAGCGTCACCGCCAACGTGACGGCGTAGCCCACGAGCGCGGGCAACATGTCGCGGCGGTAGACGGACCGGTTCCGGGCATCGACGATCGAGGTGTTCATCGCCATCAAGGTAAAGCACCCTTGTCAAAATGACAAGGACATTTGACATCTGTCACACATCGAGCACGCAGTGCCACGAACCTCAACCCGAGTCTCAGTCGCTCGAACAGCGTCGCAACGTTGAGTGCACACCCTTCGCCTGGCGCTCAAGGCCCACTCGTCGACGATCGCGCGAATCTCGGAGGAGACGCGCACATCACCCCGACGACCGGCGGCATCCGCCCGATCGAACACCTGTTCGCCGTCAGA
>JAUIML010000177.1 GCA_030432715.1 Acidimicrobiia bacterium
CATCAAGATCGAGATGCACTTCCTGCCCGACGTCTACGTGCCGTGCGAAGTCTGCAAGGGCGAGCGCTACAACCGCGACACGCTCGAGATCGACTTCAAGGGCAAGAACATCTCCGAGGTCCTCCAGCTTCCGTGCGAGGACGCGCTCGAGTTCTTCGCCAACCAGCCGGTCATCTCGCGCCACATGCAGACCCTCGTCGACGTCGGCCTCGGCTATGTGCGGCTCGGACAGCCCGCGCCGACGCTCTCGGGCGGTGAGGCCCAGCGGGTCAAGCTGGCCAGCGAACTCGCCAAGCGCAGTACGGGGCACACGATCTACATCCTCGACGAGCCCACCACGGGCCTCCATTTCGAAGACATCCGCAAGCTGCTCGGGGTGCTCGGCCGACTGGTCGACCAGGGCAACACGGTTCTCGTGATCGAGCACAACCTCGACGTGATCAAGACCGCCGACTGGCTGATCGATATGGGGCCCGAGGGTGGGTCCGGCGGCGGTCAGATCGTGGTGACGGGCACGCCGGAGGACGTCGCGGCAACACCCGAGAGCCACACCGGGCGCTTCCTGGCCCCCCTGCTCGGCGTCTAGACCGCTCGCCCGCACCCGGCCCGGCCCGCAAATGGGCTCGTATGGGCCTTGAGAACCATCGCGGTGTGCCGATGGGACTCCATGGAACGAATCCATACGGCCCACGGGCCGTCGGATGCTGCCCGGCGGCGCGCATGTTGAGCCGTCGACTGGCGTTCCTGTTGAACTATGTCGGCAGCGCCGCCGTGGTCCTGGGGTTCTCGAAAGTGCACGCTGCATGGCTGGCCGAACCCGGCTACGACTTCACCCGCAGCTTCCGGCTCCCGTGGGCGGTGGTCTTCGTGGCCTACCTGTCGATCGCGGCCTACACGGTGGGTCTTCCCGACATGCCCCGCCGGCTGATGCAGCGCGTGGCAGCGGCCGGCGCAGCCGTGGGTGCGGCCATCGTCGGCGTCTGGGCCTCGCAGTTCGTGGTCGGAAGTGCGCTCATGCCCCGTTCCGTCATCCTCGGTTCGGCGGCGACGCTCGTGCCCTGGTTCACCCTCACCTCCGTGATCGCCACCAGGGGCCGGCGCCGCGCGCGTCAGCTCGACCGGGCGGTCGTGATCGGCGCCCAGGAGGACAGCGCGGCCCTGATCCACGAGCTCGACGAGACCTCGGAACGGCCCGGCCGGGTGGTCGCCGTGCTGCACCCCGACGACGCCCAACCGAGCGAAGCCGATCGCGTGCCGGTCCGCACCGCCGTCGAGACCAATGAAGCAACGGTGGTCGTCCTCGATCGCGATGCGCAGTCGAGCCAGGCCATCGTCGACCAGGTGGCCCTGCTCCACGAGCAGGGGATCCGCGTCCGCACGCTGTCGCTGTTCTACGAGGAGTGGCTGGGCAAGCTCCCGATCGGCGAACTCGAACGGGTGTCCCTGATGTTCGACATCGGCGAGATCCACCGCCTCCGCTACGGCCGACTGAAGCGGCTTCTCGACCTGTCGGCCGCCGTCCTGCTCCTGCCGGTGCTTGCCGTGGCCGTGCCCCTGGTGGCGTTGGGCAACCTCGTCGGCAACCGCGGCCCGCTCTTCTTCAACCAGCCCCGGGTCGGCAAGGGCGGCCAGATCTTCCGCATCCACAAGTTCCGCACGATGCGCGCCTCCGTGGAGCCGGCGGCCCCCACCCCGTGGACCGATGTCGACGATGACCGGGTCACGCGGTTCGGCGCGGTGCTCCGGGCCACCCACCTCGACGAGATCCCCCAGGTGATCAACATCCTCCGGGGAGATCTGTCGTTGGTCGGCCCCCGCCCGGAGCAGCCGCACTATGTGGAGCAGTTGTCGGCGAAGCTGCCCTACTACGACCTCCGTCACCTGGTGCAGCCCGGTCTGACCGGCTGGGCCCAGGTCAAGTTCCGCTATGCCCGCTCGGAGGCCGATGCCCTCGAGAAGCTCCAGTACGAGTTCTACTACCTGAGGCGACAGGCGCTGGCCGTCGACCTCCGGATCCTGGTCCGCACGATGCGGACCATCGTCCCGATGGGAGGCCACTGATGGCAGTCACCGACCACGTCGCCGCGCAACCCGACGAACGGCGAACGACGCCGACCGGCGAGGATCGGCCGGCAGAGCCTGTCGTCACCGTCGCCCTGCCGATGTTGAACGAGGCGAAGTACATCCTGGCCTGCCTCGACAGCTTCTCACAACAGGACTATCCGCTCGACCTGCTCGACGTGATGGTGATCGACGGCGGCTCGGACGACGGGTGTCGACTCGTCGTCGAGGCCTACGCCGACAAGCACCCGTGGGTTCGGATCGTCGACAACCCGACCGGCACGGCTTCGGCTGCGTTCAACGTGGGCATGAACCAGGCATACGGCGAGGTCGTCTGTCTGTTCTCCTCCCACGGCGTGGCCGACCCCGACTACGTCTCGCGTAGCGTGGCTGCGCTGCACCGATCCGGCGCCGCCGGTGTCGGCGGCTCGTACCGGCACGAGGGGCTCGACGCCGTGTCCAACGCCATCGGCGCGGCGATGGTCTCCCGGGTCGGCATGGCGTCGCCGCATCGCTTCGCCCACTCGGCCCGTGACGTCGACACGATCTCCCATCCGGCCTACTGGCGCGACGCGATGATCGACGTGGACGGGTTCGACGAGTCGCTCATGCGCAACTCGGACTACGAGTTCAACTTCCGGATGCGCGAGGCCGGGTACCGGCTGCACTTCGACCCGGCGATCGGTTCCGTCTACCGGCCGCGCCCGAACCTCAACAGCCTGTTCCGGCAGTTCTGGTACTACGGCAAGTGGAAGGCCCGCGTCGCCGAGCAGCACCCCGCCTCGCTCCGGCCGCGGCACCTCGTGGCCCCCGCGGCCGCGGCCGGTGCGGCAGTGACCCCCTTCCTCCTGGTCGACCGGCGAACCCGGGGCCTCGTCGCGTTGGCGTGGTCCGCATATGCCGCGGTGATTGCCTTTGGTGTGGCCTCCGTCGACCGAAAGGAACGGGAGGTGTCGTTGCCGACCCTCGCCGCAGCGTTCCCGGCCATGCACATGGCGTGGGGGGCCGGCTTCATCAAGACGGTCCTGGAACGAGTCCTGGGAGGGAAGAAGTCATGACGATCGGCATCGCCGTCGTGGGCTACGGCTACTGGGGAGTCAACCTGACCCGCAACGTGGCGGTGGCACCGACCACCGAACTGATCGGTGTGGTGGACCCCGGTTCGGATCGGCGGGAGCTCGCCGAGATGAACCACGCCGGCATCTCCACCTGGGAGTCGATCCACGATGCGCTCGACGACGAACGCGTCCAGGCGATCGTCCTGGCCACCCCGGCGAGCACCCACGTCGACCTCGCGCTCGCCGCACTCGAACGGGGCCGAGACATCCTGGTCGAGAAGCCGCTCGCAGAGACCAGCGCCGATGCGGCCAAGCTACGCGACGTCGCCGCCGACAACGGCCTCGTCCTCATGGTCGGCCACACGTTCCTCTACTCGCCGCCGGTGCTCCGCCTGAAGGAACTGGTCGACCAGGGCGATCTCGGAGCTGTGCAGTACCTCTACTCGCAGCGCCTGAGCCTCGGCCGCATCCGGCGCGACTGCAACGCCCTCTGGAACTTCGCCCCGCACGACGTGTCGATCATGCTCCATCTGCTGGAAGAGCCGGTCGTGGAGGTCACCGCCAAGGGATTCTCCTTCATCGAGCAGGGGATCGACGACGTGTGTTTCGCCAGTCTCACCTTCGCCAGCGGCATCGGGGCCAACCTCCACGTCAGCTGGATCGATCCGCGCAAGACGCGGCTGACGACGGTCGTCGGTGACGAGAAGATGGCGATCTACAACGACGTCTCCGTCGACCAGCCGCTCTGGCTCGTCGACTCCGGTGTGGCCAAGGACCGCGACCTCGGCGAGTACGAGAGCATGAGCGACTTCCAGTGGCGGACCCGCTCGGGCGACATCGTCATCCCTCGGATCGAGATGTCTGAGCCGCTCAAGAACGAGATCACCGCCTTCGGTGAAGCCTGCTCGACCCGCAACGCGCCCCGCACCGACGGCGACCACGGTCTGGAGGTCGTGCGGGTGCTCGAGGCGATCGACCGTTCGGCCCAAGCCAACGGCCGCCCCATGGAGGTCCCCCGATGATGACGACAACCGAGACCGCCGCCCTCACTGGCATCGTCCCGTTCCAGGACCTCGGCCGCCTCCATGCGTCCATCGCCGAAGAACTCGATGACGCGATCCAGAGCGTGATCGCCCAGTCGTCGTTCGTCGGCGCCGCAGCGGCTCGTTCGTTCGAGGCGGCCTTCGCCGCGGCCGACGCGGTCGAGCACGCCGTCGGGGTCGGTTCCGGCACCGACGCGCTCGCCCTCGCCCTTCGTGGCCTGGGCGTCGGACCCGGCGACGAGGTGATCGTGCCGTCGCTGACGTTCGTGGCCAGCGCCGAAGCCGTCGTGCACGTCGGTGCGGTCCCACGGATCGTCGACGTCGACCCCGACACGCTCCTCATCGACCCCATCTCGGTGGCCGCGGCCCGTACCGATCGCACCGTGGCGGTCATGCCCGTCCATCTCTACGGTCACGTCGTGCCGTTCGACCTCATCCGCGGCTGGCAGGCCCAGGGGCTGAAGGTCGTGGAGGACGCCGCGCAGGCGCACCTCGCCACGTGGCGCGGGCAGGGTGTCGGCACGGTGGGTGACGCCGCGTGCTTCAGCTTCTACCCGGGTAAGAACCTCGGCGCCATGGGTGATGGTGGCGCCGTCATCACGAACGATCAGGCCACCGCCGAGCGCGTCGCCAAGCTGCGTGACCACGGGCGCGAGTCGAAGTACCTGCACGACGAGATCGGGTGGTGCTCGCGACTCGACGGGCTCCAGGCCGCCGTACTCGAGGTCAAGCTCCGGCACCTGCCGGAGTGGACCGAGAACCGTCGCGTGCTCGCCGACCGCTATCTGGAGCGCCTGGGCGACCGCCTGGTCCCCTGGGCGGACGGTGCAGTGCACCACCTGCTCGTGACCCGACCCGGTCGCGAACGCCGTGATCGACTGAGCGGGGCACTCGCCGACCGTGGCGTGGGCGTCGGCGTCCACTACCCCGTGGCGCTCAGCGACCAGCCCTCCGTGGCGACCTACGCCATGGAGAGCCCGCAGGCCGAAGCCGGCGCGGCCGAGGTGCTGTCGCTCCCGATGGATCCGCTCATGAAGCTGTCCGAGGTCGAGTTGGTGTGCGACCTGGTCGACGAACTGTGGTGACCGCCTTCGCCTTCCAGCGGGGCCTCGCGCCGACTCCGGGCGAGCACCGGGCGTTCGTCCACGAGTCCTCCTACGTCGACGATGGTGCCGTGGTCGGCGACGGCACCCGCATCTGGCACTTCTCGCATGTGTTGCGCGATGCCCGGATCGGCAGTGACTGCAACATCGGCCAGAACGTGATGATCGGTGCAGAGGTCGTGGTCGGCGATCGCTGCAAGATCCAGAACAACGTGAGCGTCTACGAGAACGTGACGCTCGAGGACGGCGTCTTCTGTGGCCCGAGTTGCGTGTTCACGAACGTGATCAACCCCCGGGCCGAGATCGAACGCAAGGACGAACTGCGGCCCACGGTCGTGGGCCGTGGCGCGACGATCGGAGCGAACGCCACGATCGTGTGCGGCAACGACATCGGACACCATGCGTTCGTTGCTGCGGGCGCCGTGGTCACCGAGGCCGTGCCGCCGCACGCCCTGATCGTGGGTGTGCCCGGCCGGCAGGTCGGTTGGGTCAGCCGTGCCGGCCACAAGCTCGATGACACCCTCACCTGCCCGGAAACGGGTGAACGCTACGAGGTCTCCTCGGCCGGGCTGCGCGCCCTCGTCGACGCATGACCCTCGCCCGGCTCCTCGACCGGCTGCCTGTCGGCACGCTGGTCCGTCGGGCGGCGATGCTCGGCAGCGGCGCGGCGATCGGTCAGATCGCCGTCGTGGGCGCAACGCCCCTGTTGGCCCGCATCTACGACAAGTCGGACTTCGGCGTGTTGTCCGTCGTGCTCGCCGTCACCGGGGTGTCCGTGGTGGTCTCCTCGTTGCGCTACGAGCAGGCGATCGTCGTTGCCGAATCCGACGAGGAGGCGACGGCAGTCGCCCAGACGTCGGGCCTGCTCGTGCTCGGTGTGGCGCTCATCTCAGCCGTGCTCGCCTTCGCCGGGGGCGATGCACTGGCGTCGTTCACGAACAGCGATGATCTCTCGACGGTGCTGTGGTTGGTGCCGCCGACGATCGCCGTCGGCGGCCTCCATCAGATCCTCGTGTCCTGGGCGACCCGCACCGGCGACTTCATCGCCCTGTCCCGCAGCAAGGCGGGTCTCGGAATCAGCATGGCCGCCACGCAGCTGCTCGCCGGCTGGTTCCTCGAGGGGCCGGTCGGGCTCGTCGCGGGGATCACGGTCGGCTGGATCGTCGGCGTGGTCATGCTCGCGCCGACGACGCAGGGCCTCCACCTCGTCTCGGGGGCGGCGAGCTGGGATGCCGCCGTGCGCTACCGGCGCTTCCCGCAGATGAGCCTTCTGGCGTCGCTCCTCAACCGCGGCGCGCTCGAGATCCCCGCCATCGCGCTCGCCGCTCTCCACGGCCCCGAGGTGGCCGGCGCGTTCCTCATCGCCAATCGGGTCGTCGCCACCCCCACGCGGCTCGTCACCGAGGCCGCGTACCAGGTCTACGTCAACGAGGCCTCTCGGCTACAGCGCGATGCCCCCGAGGAGCTTCGGGTTCTCTACGGGCGCACGCTCAAACGCCTGGCGATCCTCTCCGTGCCGCCGGCGCTCTTCCTCGCCACGGTCGGACCGAGCGTGTTCGAGCTGGTGTTCGGGGCGGAGTGGAGCGACTCCGGCCAGTACGTTCGCCTCCTCGCGGTCGTCCTCGTCGCGATGCTCATGACTCAGCCGGTCGCCGCCACCCTCTGGTTGCTCGAGCGTCAGGATCTCCAGCTGGTGCGAGAGATCGCCCGCGTCGCTCTCGTCGCACTCGCCTTCGTTCTGGCCGCGGTCTTCGACTTCACTCCAGCCGGGGCGGTGTTCTGCTACGTGATCGCGATGAGCGCCGGCTATGCGCTCCTCCTGGCGATGTGTCGCACTGTTCTCCGCGGCGAGGGCGACCTCGCGGCGCCGTCGGATCTGGCGATCGTATGAGCCGGGTGGCCGTGATCGGCAGCAGCCCACAGCTGCTCGTGGAGGCGGTCCGTCGCGCTCGGGCGGGCGCCGACGTCGTGGTCCTCGAAGGGCGCGACGATCTCGGGGGTGCGTGGACCACGACCGACTTCGCGGGCTACCGCCGGGTCGAGGTCGCCTGTCACCTGCTCGAGCGCGACGCCTGCGGCTACGGCGTCCTGACCGGCCTCGGGGTCGAGCTCGCGGCGATGACCCCCCAGCCTCGGACCGTCCTTCGTCCCGGACACAGCAACCCGTACACCGCGCCGCTGACCGCGGCGGCGCAGTTGGCCTACTACCCGGTGGCGCGGGTGCGCCAGCGCGGTCGACTCAGCCGTGAGGCCTGGCAGCGTCGGCGCCGTCTGGCCACTCGTGAACTCATCGACTCGGTTGCCGACCGTTCACCGGTGCTCGGACTCGTCGGCGGCGCAGGGGCGCTCGTCGACACGCTCGTCCGACGCGTCGAGGAGGGCGGTGCCGAGCTGCGGGCCGGTGTCCGGGTCGAGCGTCTGTGCGTCGGCGACGGCCGGCCCCGACTCGAGCTTCGCGACGAGGTGATCGACGCCGACGAGGTCGTGCTCTCTGCCGCCTTCGAACCGTCCCGCCTGGTGGTCGACGGGAATGCGGCCGAAGGCCCTGTGCGCCGACGCTCGTATGCCCACCGGCTCCTCGCCCTGCCGTCGGGATCGGTCACTCCGCATTCCTACATCCGCTTTCCGCGCGACCCCGTGCTCCAACGCTGCAGCGATGTGACCCACGCTGCGGTCCCCGACGATCCGGCCCGTCCGCTCGACCTCTTGCTGGTCAGCGTGCGCTGCGACGACGACGGCGCGCCGTTGCACGAGCTCGACGACGTGGTCGGTCGCCTCCGTCGGCACGGGATCATCGGCGACGTGTCACCCAGCGACCACCGCCTCATGCGCTACCAGGGGCGCGACGGCGCCGCGACCCTGCGAGCTGCGGTCGAGGGACACGACACGGTGAGCGTCCTCGATTCCTTCGGCGACCTCACACGGGCGTTGGCGGTGACCGGCGCGCCCGGGCGCGCCGCGGAGCTCTCCCGATGAACGCGCCCTTCCTCTTCGTGGTTGGCTCGGGCCGCAGCGGTACGACCCTGCTCCGCGCCATGCTCGACGC